>NZ_JBYISM010000019.1:0-154856 GCF_057708605.1 Nocardia sp. bgisy118
CTTCCCCCTTCCCCCCCCCCCCCCCCGCCCCGGCGGTCACACCAATTCGGGTACGCGCAGGTGTGCGAGCGCCAGCTCGAATTCGCGGACTTCGGTCACTCGGATGCCCGCGTGCTTGGTGTTGGTCTCGCGCATCGCTGCGGCCTGCTCGCGGTTGCGGGCCATCGCCTCCGAGCTGTCGAAGGTGACGCTGGAGACGCCGCGCCCGGAGGCCCGGTCGACCATCAGGCTCGCGCTGCAGAAGCCCTCCAGGGTTTCCATCCCGGGCAGCGCGCGGGACTTGTAGGTGTCGATCGCGGTATCCACGCGATTCGGGTCGCCTTCCACCCAGATCGCGCGCACGCAGGCGCCTTCTCGCGAGCGGTGGTCGCGGTGCAGAACGGCGATCTCCCACTCCTCGACTTCCGCGTTGCCGCCGAACATTTCGGCTACGCGCTCGCGGATCGGACGGACCCGGACCGCGCTGTCGTGCATCGCCTGCTCGGTTTCCCACGCCGTCGTCGCGATGCATTTCCCGGACTGCCGGTCGACGAGCAACGACAGCCCGATACAGCCTGGTATGCCCTCCAACGCGGGCATGGTTTCGTCGCGCACGTGCGCAATCCCGGCGTCTATCGAGGAGGATCGCGCGTGAATAGTGGTAGAACGTGCGAACACGGTCCACCTCCTCTGTGCTCGGGGCAGCGCCCCGGTGGCGCCACCGGTGCCTATCACACTTCTCCCCCCGCCTCTCCGAGGCAATAGGACCGCCCCGCCGCACAGACGTTTCGTGCGCCTCACCGGCGCGGCGGCCCTGTGACGCGCACGAAAGTTGTGTGCCGACCCAGGATCAGAGGAAAAGGTCGGTGGTGAGTTCGGCGTCGCCGGGGACTACGCGGTATTTGTCCAGTTCGGTGATGCCGTGTGCGGCGAGCACCTCGTCATCGATGAAGAAATTGCCGGTGGTCTTCTCGGCGGGCGAGGTGAGCACCAGGTAGGCGGAGTCGGCGTAGATGTCGGGGGTGCGCGAGGTGGCGACCATCTGCTCGCCGCCGAGCAGGTTGCGCACCGCGGCGGTGGCGATGGTGGTGCGCGGCCAGAGCGAGTTCACCCCGATGCCGTCGCCCTTCAGCTCTTCGGCGAGACCGAGCGTGGTCAGCGACATGCCGTACTTGGCGATGGTGTAGCCGAGCGAGCCGCCCGCCCACTTCGGGTCCAGGTTCAGCGGCGGAGAGAGGGTGAGGATGTGCGGATTGCGCCCGGCCTTCGCCGATTCGCGTAGGTGCGGCAGGCTCAGCTTGGCCAGCAGGAAGCTGCCCCGGCAGTTGATGTCCTGCATGAGGTCGTACTTCTTCATCGACAGCGCGTCGGTGTTCGACAGATCGATCGCCGAAGCGTTGTTCACGACGATGTCGATGCCGCCGAAGCGTTCCACGGTCTGGCGCACCGCCTCGGCCACCGAGTCGTCGATGCGCACGTCGCCGACGAACGGCAGCACCTGCCCACCCGCCTCCTCGAGTTCCGCGGCCGCGGTGTGGATCGTGCCGGGGAGCTTGGGATGCGGCTGATCGGTCTTGGCGATCAACGTGATGTTGGCGCCGTCGGCCGCGGCGCGCTTGGCGATCTCCAGACCGATGCCGCGGCTGCCGCCCGACATGATCATCGTCTTGCCCGCCAGCGGCTTCGAACCCGGTTCCGTCATGGCCTGCTCCTGTCGTTCGTGCCGCGGACGAGGTGCGCCCGCGACGCCACGCCTTGCACGCTAAGCGTAACTCAGCCCCCTATGCAACCAGTTGCATAGGGGGCTGAGGGGTGGCCGTCGAATCACTCGTTCCCGGGCATGCGGCGAAGCACGACGCTCAGCGTCGCGACCCCCGCTCCCGATATATCTGGCGCTGCTGTTTTCTGATGCCGCGCCAGGCGCGATCGCGCTCGGCTTGCAACCGCTTGTCGACCCTGGCCGCCATCCAGGCGTTCTCCTTGGCGAGCTTGCGATAACTGTCGAAGCGGCGCTGGGAGAGCGCCCCCGTTTCGAGGGCATCGCGCACCGCGCAGCCGGGTTCGCTCTCGTGCGAGCAGTCGTCGAAACGGCATGCGGCGGCGAGCGATTCGATGTCGCTGAAGGTCTTCTCGAGCCCTTCGCTGGCGTCCCACAGGCCGATGCCGCGCAGCCCAGGGGTGTCGATCAGCGTCCCGCCGTTGGGCAACGGGCGCAACTCCCGGTGCACGGTGGTGTGCCTGCCCTTCTTGTCCACCGAGCGAACGGCGTTGGTGGCGAACACTTCCGCGCCGAGCAGCGCGTTGGCCAGCGTCGACTTGCCCGCGCCGGAGGGGCCGAGCAGCGCGACCGTCCCGTCCAGCACGGCGGTGAGCACGTCGATGCCGTACCCGCTGGCCGCGCTGACCGCGAGCACCGTGGCGCCCGGCGCGACGGCCTGCACCGCCTCGATCGGAACATCCTCCGCCGCATCGGCTTTGGTGAGCACTACGAGCGGTTGCGCGTTGCTCTCCCAGGCCAGGGTGAGCAGCCGTTCGATCCGGCCGAGGTCCACGTCGCCGTCGGCGGGGGCGCAGATCAGCACGGTGTCGACATTGGCGGCCAGCACTTGGCCCTCGGACCGGCGTGAGGCCGTGGAACGCACGATCGCCGAGCGGCGCGGCAGCAACGCGCGCACATTGCGCTGCGCGTCGATGGTCACCCAGTCGCCGGTGCACAATCCGTTCGGCTCGGCATCCGCGCGCGGGCAGCGGGCCCGCGTCGAGCCGTCCGGCGTCGCGACCTCGCATTCGCTGCGATCCATCCGGATCACCCTGGCGGGCACGCAACCGTCATCGATGAGCGCGGCGTATTCGTTGGCTACGGCTTCCGTCCAGCCGTAAGGGACGAGCAGGTCGTAGTCGACCATGATGGGAAGAATCCATTCGTCGGGCGCCGAACCCGACCGAGGTTCAGCGAGGGGTAATAGAGGTGGAGTGCGGTGCGGCGGCACGCGGCAGCGCGGCGCGCACGGCAACCCGAACGTTCGTCGTCACGATCTCCACCTCCTCCCTTCTGATCTCACCCGGCTCGAACCGGGAACTCCCCGAACCTTGCCAGACCCCGATAGCCCCCGCAAGCGATTTATCGACCCCCGGCGATGGACCGCTTACTTGTCCGGCTTGCCGAACTGTTCGTTGCGTCCGAGCGAGCGCAGGTGGAACCATTCGCGCAGGCCTGCCGGGTCGCGGCGGGTGACGAGGAAGAACCAGGAGAAGCGAATCCACTCCTGCGGCAACAGTTTGCGCATACCGGGCTGGGCCATCAGATAGCCGCGGTTGCGGTAGGTGAAGTAGCGCTTCACCGGATCGTCGGGGTACTGGGTGTGCATCCGGCCGCCCAGGATCGGCTTGAATTCGGCGGCGCCGTTGGGATGCAGGTAGGCCGTCTGTAGGCAGGTGCCGAAGGGTAGGCCCGAGCGGACCAGCCTGCGGTGCACCTCGACCTCGTCGCCGCGCACGAACAGGCGTAGGTCGGGCACGCCGATCAGGTCGACCGCCTTCGCGGAGACGAGCGCGCCATTGAACAGCGACGCGATGCCGGGCAGGAAGTCCTCGTCGCCGAGCTCGGAACGCAGCCGCCGCCACACCACGCCGCGGCGCAGCGGGAAGGCCAGCCGGTCCGGGTCGTCGATATCGCAGACCACCGGGGAGACCTCGGCGAGCCCGTGCCGGTTCGCGCAGTCGAGCAGGGTCGCCAGCACCTCGGCGCCCTCCGGTCGTCCGTCGTCGTCGGCCAGCCACACCCAGTCCGCGCCCTGGGTCAGCGCGTGCAGGATGCCGAGCGCGAAGCCGCCCGCGCCGCCGAGGTTGTGCGCCGAGCCCAGGTAGGTGGACTCGATCGGCTGCTGCTCGACCAGTTCGGCGACCTCGGGCTCGTTGCCGTTGTCCACCACGATGAGGTGATCGACCGGCCGGGACTGCGAGGTGACGACCTTCAGCGATTCGGCGAGCAGGTCACGACGCTTGTGGGTGACCACGACGGCGATGATGCGGGCGCCGGGACCGGTGTCGGTCGGCGTGTACACCCGCTCCGGTGCGGTCGAGTCGACCGGGGCCTGCGCCCCAGCGGTGATCGGGGCGTCTTGCCCGGTCGGCTCGTTCATGCGTTGTTTCGCTCCAGTTCTCGTGCGCTGTCCTCGGACTCTTCGGTCGCCGCCCGCTCCGCTGCCATTTCCTTCAGCACGGTCGCGACGTGGTTTCCGGCGTCCGGACCCTCGTACGCGCGCACCACCTCTTCGATGCCGCCGCGCAACCGGATCTGTCCGTGATCGATCCACAGCGCGGAATCGCAGAGCTGAGCGAGGAATTCGTTGGAATGGCTGGCGAATACCAGAATGCCAGAACGCGCGACGAGTTCCTGTAAACGCAGCCGCGCCTTCTTCATGAATTCCGCGTCGACCGCGCCGATACCCTCGTCCAGCAGCAGGATTTCCGGGTCGATGGAGGTGACGACACCCATCGCCAGCCGCACCCGCATACCGGTCGAATAGGTGCGCAACGGCATCTGCAAGTATTCGCCGAGCTCGGTGAACTCGGCGATCTCGTCGATCTTGGCGAGCATCTGCTTGCGGGTCTGGCCGAGGAAGAGCCCGCGAATGATGATGTTCTCGTAGCCGGAGATCTCCGGGTCCATGCCGACGCCGAGGTCGAACACCGGCGCCACCCGCCCGCGAATGCGCGCACTGCCTCGGGACGGTTCGTAGATGCCCGAAAGCAGCCGCAGCAGCGTGGATTTCCCCGCGCCGTTGTGGCCGACCAGGCCGACCCGGTCGCCTTCCTTCAGCGACAGCGTGATGTCGCGCAGCGCTTCGACCACCACGACGTCGGATTGGTTGCGCCCGATCGCGCCGCCCGCCTTGCCGAGGAACGCCTTTTTCAGAGACCGCGATTTGGCGTCGAAGATCGGGAACTCGACCCACGCCTGACGGGTTTCGATACTCACACGGCTCATCGCTGCGGCTCCTATACCCAGTACGGTACGCGCGAACGGTACTTCTTCATGGCCAAGGCCGCGACGATCCAGCCCACCACCGTGATCGCGCCGACGATCACCCAGTGCCGCAGTTCCTGCGGTTCACCGAGCAGGGGAGCGCGCACGATTTCCAGATAGTGGAAGGTCGGGATGATCTCCACCAGCCTGGCTCGTTCGCTCGCCGCGCCGATCTGGCTTTCCAAGGTCTTGGTCGTCCACATCACCGGCGTCAGCACGAACAGCATCAGCGTGGTGCTGCTGAGAATCGGCGCGATATCGCGGTACCGGGTGCTGAAGATGCCGAACACGATCGACACCCACATGGAATTGAGGAAGATCAAAACGATCGCCGGTATCGCCAGCAGGCTCGACCAGCGCAGGTTCTCCCATATCCCGAACGCCGCCAGCAGCACCAGGTAGATGACCATGTTGTGGGCGAAGAACAACAGTTGCCGCCACACCAGCCGGTACACGTGCACGCTCAGCGCGGACGGAAGCTGTTTGATCAGGCCCTCGTTGGCGATGAACACCTCCGAGCCCTCGAGAATGCTCGCCTGGATCACATTCCAGACGATCAACCCGACGGTCACGTAGGGCAGGTATTCGCGCAGCGGCTGACCGAGCAGCGTCGCGTAGAGGATTCCCATCGCCGCGGCCTGCACGCCGGTCGCGATGGTGATCCAGAACGGGCCGAGCACCGAGCGCCGGTAGCGCTGTTTGATGTCCTGCCAGCCGAGCGACAGCCATAGTTCGCGCTGGCCGAAGCCGTCGCGCATGTCCTTGATCGCGCGCCGGAAGGTCTGCGAGTCGGAGACCAGCGGCGTCATCGCCTCGGTCTCGCTCGGCTGCTCCGGCGCGGTGCTCTCGGCACTCACCGGATGCTCTTCGGCGGTCGAGGGACTGTCGGAACGCAAGCTGTCATCTGAACGCACTGGGCTCTCTTCAGGACGCGCCGTACTCTCATCGGAGTCGGGGCGAGCGGCAGCGGCGGGCACGGTGCTCGACCCTACCCCTGCATCCTCGCACCGGGTCCGCTGGCACACGCTGGACCGGGGAAACTCGTCACCCACCAAGCTGGGTTACAGGTACTGTCCGGAACCGCCCGTCACCTGGTCGCCGCGCCCGCCGCGCGGGTCCACCGTGTGGATACCGGGCGGCAGCGCGCCTTGGCGCATCTGCTCGAGCTGCGCGCGAGCGGCCATCTGCTGAGCGAACAGCGCCGTCTGGATGCCGTGGAACAGGCCCTCCAGCCAGCCGACCAGCTGGGCTTGCGCGATGCGCAGCTCGGCGTCGGAGGGAATGGCGTCGTCGGTGAACGGCAAGGTCAGCCGCTCGAGTTCGTCGCGAAGCTCCGGGGCGAGGCCCTGCTCGAGCTCACGTACCGAGGACTTGTGGATCTCCTTGAGCCGGCTGCGGCTCGCGTCGTCGAGCGGAGCCGCCCGCACCTCCTCGAGCAGCTGCTTGATCATGGTGCCGATGCGCATGACCTTGGCGGGCTGCTCGACCATGTCGGCGAGCGATTCGCCGGCGTCGTCGTGGTCGCTCTCGTCGTCGGCCTTCTCGTCGCCGTCGGTGACCACCTGTCCGGTCAGCGGGGTGCCCGCGTCGGCCGGGATGACCAGCGGCCGCCCGTCGGGTCCGACCACGACGATGGAATCGGGTGACTCATCCGAGTGCGTCATGTTCCCTATCATGTCGCGTTGTCGGCGGACGCGCTAAACGGGCACGTCCGGGTGGAAGGTGGCCGGGCCGGTCCCGCGGCTGGACGACGCCGACTATTCTGTTCGGGTCCGTGTGGTTCGGATTTGCTGAAAGTCGGTTGCCATGCTGATTCCCGGGTCGCTGCGTCGCCGCGCATCGGCGCCCAGTCCTGAACGGTCCGGTTCCGAGCGACTGTGCACGGAGCGGTCCCCTCTCCCTCGGCCCTGCCTCGCGCGGCCGCGCGCGTACCGGCGGAGCCCGGGGCGAAATCCCAGGTCGAGGTCGGTGTCGAGCCCGCAGCGGCCGTCCGTCGTCCGGTTCGCGCGGCGTGCCGTTCCGCCTCCTTCGCGAGCAGGCCAGGAGGGGAAGGCGGTTACGCAGGCTTGCCCGCTGCCCTTAGAGTGGCCAGCATGACTTACGACGTCGCGAGGGTTCGGGGCCTGATACCGTCCCTGGGCGACGGCTGGATCCATCTCGATCCACAGGCGGGCATGCTTGTCCCGGATTCGGTATCTCGTGCCGTGTCAACGGGTTTCCGCACGTCGTCGTTCTCGCACATCGGCCGCAACGGCGCAGCGGTGCGCAGCGCGGCCATCCTGGACGCCGCCCGCGAGGCCGTCGCCGATCTGGTCGGCGGTGATCCGGCGGGCGTCGTGCTCGGCCCGGATCGGGCGGTGCTGCTGGCCTGGCTCGCGGAATCGCTGAGTTCCCGGCTCGGTCTCGGCACCGGGATCGTGCTGTCCCGCCTGGACGACGAGGCCAACGTCGCGCCGTGGCTGCGCATCGCCAACCGCTACGGCGCGCACGTGCGCTGGGCCGAGGTCGAGATCGAGACCTGCGAGATGCCGTCCTGGCAGTTCGAGGAGCTGATCGGGCCGACGGCCCGACTGGTGGCATTGACCGCGGCCTCACCCATCGTCGGCTCCGCGCCCAACGTGCGGGTCGCCGCCGACCGGGTGCACGAGGTGGGCGGTCTGCTTGTCGCCGACGCGTTCGGCGCGGCGCCCTACGCGCTCATCGATATCGACGAGCTCAATGCCGACGTGGTCGCGCTGAGCGCACCCGCGTGGGGCGGGCCGCAGATCGGCGCGCTGGTCTTCCGCGATCCCGCGTTCCTGGACCGGATCCCCTCGATGTCGTTGAACCCGTACGCGAAGGGCGCCGAACGGCTCGAGGTCGGCGGGCACCAGTACGCGTTGCTGGCCGGGCTCACCACCTCCATCGACTTCCTCGCGGGCTTGGACGAGCGGGCCACCGGCACCCGCCGCGAGCGGCTGGAAATCTCCATCACCTCGCTGCAGGACTACCACGACCAGCTTTTCGAGCACCTGATGGACGTGCTGGACAAGATCCCCGGCCTGACCGTGATCGGCCGTGCCTCGACGCGGATCCCGACCGTCAGTTTCACCATGGCGGGCATGCAGGCGGAGAAGATCGCCGCCAAGCTGGCCGACGCCCGCATCGGCACGCTCAGCGGCGTGCACGGCGGGAGCAGGCTGCTCGACGCGCTCGGCGTCAACGACGAGGGCGGCGCCGTGACCGTCGGACTCGCGCCCTACACAACCAGATTCGAGATCGACCAGCTCGGCCGCGCGCTCGCCGCGCTGGAATGAGCCCGGGTCTCGAGGCCGCGTCCGGCTCTCGAGACGTATCAGCCCGCGAAGGTCAGTTCCCGTCCTCGCGCACGCGCAGCACGACCTTGCCGAAGGTGTCCGCGGCATCCAGCATCCGGTGCGCCTCGGCGGCCTCGGCGATCGGCAGCTCGGCGTGGATCACCGGGACGATGGTGCCGTCGGCGATCAGCGGCCAGACGTGCCTGCGCACCTCGGCGATGATCTCGGCCTTGCTTCCCGTGCCGGTGGCCGGGCGGTTGCGCACGTTGGTCGCGTGCACCGAACCCCACTTCGACAGCAGCGCACCGAGGTCGAGCTCGGCCTTCACCCCGCCCTGCATGCCGATCACCACCAGGTGACCGTGCTCGGCCAATGCCTCGACGTTGCGGGACAAGTAGGCGGCACCCATGTTGTCGAGGATGATGTCGGCGCCGGGGCCGTTCGCGCCGGACTGCTCGGCGCGGACCGCGGCGACGAAATCGTCCTCGCGATAGTTGATCAGCACGCTCGCGCCGAGTTCGGCACAGCGCGCCAGCTTCTCGGCCGAGCCCGCGGTGACCGCCACCCGCGCGCCTTTGTGCACCGCGAGCTGGATGGCGTGCGTGCCGATGCCGCTGCCGCCGCCGTGGATCAGCACCAGCTGGCCCGCGCGCAGACCGGCGGTCATCACCAGGTTCGACCACACCGTGGCCGCCACCTCCGGAAGCGCCGCCGCCGCAGCGAGATCCAGGCCTTCCGGCACCGGGAGCACCTGGCCCGCGGGGACGACCACCCGCTCGGCGTACCCGCCGCCGGACAGCAGCGCGCACACCCGGTCGCCGACCCGCCAGTCCCGCACGCCCTCGCCGACCTCGGCGATGACGCCCGAGCACTCCAGACCGATGATCTCGCTGGCGCCCGCGGGCGGTGCGTAGAAACCTCGGCGCTGGAGCAGGTCCGCGCGGTTCACGCCCGCGGCGACCACATCGATCGACACCTCGCCGTGGCCCGGCGCCGGATCGGCGGCCTCGCCCCACGTGAGCACCTCGGGTCCGCCGTATTCTTTCAGCTCGATCGCACGCATCAGCCCATAGTGCCCCGCCGCTCACCGCGGCATCCGTGCGACCCGGTCGCCGTGGTTTCGCCCGGTCGGCAAGCGCCGTGGACTTGCTCGGTCGGCGAGCGCCGTGGACTTGCTCGGTCGGCGAGCGCCGTGGACTTGCTCGGTCGGCGAGCGCCGTGGACTTGCTCGGTCGGCGAGCGCCGTGGACTCGCTCGGTCGGCGAGCGCCGTGGACTCGCTCGGTCGGCGAGCGCCGTGGACTTGCTCGGTCGGCGAGCGCCGTGGACTCGCCCGGTCGGCGAGCGCCGTGGACTCGCCCGGTCGGCGAGCGCCGTGGACTCGCTCGGTCGGCGAGCGCCGTGGACTTGCCCGGTCGGTGAAAGCCGTGGATTCGCTCAGCGTCCTGCGGGAACGGACACAACGGACTAGCGTTCCCCGCGTGAGCAGCTTCATCGACTTCCAAAACGAGATCTACCTGGGCGGAGTGGGCGGCATCGTGCCCGAGCTGCCCATGACGGCCGCCGGGTTGGAACAGCGTGCCAAGGAAGTCCTAGGGCCTGCCGAATACGCCTATGTCGCGGGCAGCGCGTCGGCCGAGCGCACCGCGGCGGCCAACCGCGCCGCCTTCGACAGATACCGGATCGTTCCGCGCATGCTGCGCGGCACCACCGGGCCCGGCGCGCGCGATCTCTCGGTGGAGGTGCTCGGCACCCGGCTGGCGGCGCCGGTGCTGACCGCGCCGATCGGGGTGCTCGAACTGATGCACGAGGGCGGCGAGGTGATCGTCGGCGAGGTCACCAAGGAACTCGGGATCGGGTCGGTGCTGTCCACCGCGGCGTCGTCCACCATCGAGGAGGTCGGCGCGGCCGCGGGTGAATGGTGGTATCAGCTCTACTGGCCCAACGATCCGGAGCTGGCGCGCTCGTTCGTGCAGCGGGCCGAGCGCGCGGGCGCCAAGGCGATCGTGGTCACGGTCGACACCCCCACCCTCGGCTGGCGGCCGCAGGATCTCCAGCTCGCGCACCTGCCGTTCCTGCACGGCAAGGGCATCGCCAACTACCTGTCCGACCCGGTGTTCCTGGCGAAGCTGCCGACGCCGCCCGAGGAGAGCGAGGACGCCATGCGGGTGGCGATCCTCACCTGGGTCGGGCTCTTCGGCAACCACAACCTACGCCCCGCCGACCTCGCTCACCTGCGCGAATGGACCGATCTGCCGATCGCGGTGAAGGGCGTGCTGCACCCGGACGACGCTCGCCTCATGGTGGACGCGGGCGCCGACGCGGTGGTGGTCAGCAACCACGGCGGCCGCCAGGTGGACGGGTCCATCGCGGCGCTCGACGCGCTGCCCGCGGTCGTCGCGTCCGTCGGTGACCGTGCCGACGTGCTGTTCGACTCCGGCGTGCGCAGCGGCTCCGACGTGCTGATCGCGCTGGCGCTCGGCGCCAAGGCCGTGCTGTACGGGCGGCCGTACGCCTACGGTCTCGGCATCGCGGGCCGCGACGGCGCGCGGCACGCGCTGCGGCTGCTGCTCGCCGATCTGGACTCGGTGCTCGGGCTCTCCGGATGCGCGAAGGTGGCCGATCTGAACCGCGGCATGATCGCCGCCGCCCGGTGAACGAATCGGGGTTTGCCCAGTTCAGGGCTGTTTAGAATAGGGCGGTGGATCCCGAACCAAGCGGTCGCACGCCCGAACCTCGCTGGCTGAGCCCGACGCAGCAGCGCGCCTGGCGCGCCTACATGGACGGTCATCAGCGGCTGATGACGGCGCTGAACCGGCAGTTGCAGCGCGACAGCGACCTCAGCCTCGCCGAGTACCGAATCCTGGTGCTGCTGTCCGAGGCGCCGGGCCGCTCGCTGCGCATGAGCGAACTCGCGGATGGTGTGCTCTCCTCCCGCAGCAGGCTCACCCATCAGATCCGGCGCATGGAGGCGCAGGACATGGTGCGCCGCAACACCTGCGAAGAGGACGGCCGCGGCGTCGTCGCCGAACTCACCGACGAGGGCATGCGCCGCCTCGAAGCCGCCGCCCCCGGCCACGTCGAAGCCGTCCGCAACGACTTCATCGATCTGCTCGTCCCCGAACAGCTCGCCGTGATCGGCGAAGTGTTCGACCGCGTCGACAAGATAATCGGCGAGCGAGCCGACTGAACCGTCCGTTAGGATCGTGGGCCTGGAGACGTGGCAGAGCGGCCGAATGCACTCGCCTTGAAAGCGAGCGTCGCGAGAGCGACCGGGGGTTCAAATCCCTCCGTCTCCGCTCCACTCGTCGTTGGCTCATGCTCATGGAGGGCATGAGCCGGGCTCGTTTCGCAATGTTTGTGCGGGTGCAACCCCCACACCCCGCCCGGCGGGCTTTGCCCCCGGACCCCCAACCCATCCATGGTTGGGCCGACCATGGGACTCGGGTCTATGGTCGGGCTGACCATAGGGGCTGTGCGGCAGCTTCGTTCGTGTCCCACAGCGTGGCGGCGGCGGGGACGAGCAGCCGGTGCAGCACCGCTGCTCCGGCCAGCAGGAGGACGGCGACGATGGCGTCCAGCCAGTAGTGGTTGCCGGTTCCGATCACGATGACCGTGGTGAGCGTGGGGTGGGCGAGGGCGAGCCAGCGCCAGCTGGTGCGTGTCGCGGCCACCACGGCGACAGCGAGCAGCAGCGCCCAGCCGACGTGGAGCGACGGCATCGCCGCGAACTGGTTCGACAGACCGCCGGATTCCGAAGGGCCGTAGACGGACTGGCCGTGCAGCGCGGCCACGTCGACGAAACCGCGTTCCGGCAGCATGCGTGGCGGCGCGAGCGGCAACAGCACGTGCAGCAGCAACCCGGCGCCGGTCAGGCCGACCATGAGGTTGCGGGTCATGCGGTAGTGCCGTGGGCGGAAGACCCAGAGCCATACGATCACCGCGACGGCGACAGTGAAATGCGCCGTCGCGTAATAGAAATTCGCCGGGACGGCGAGAAAATCCCAGTGCAGGAACGGCCTCTGCACGGTGGTCTCCGCGAGGAATCCCAGCCGGTCTTCGACATCGAGCAGCGCGTGCGCGTTGCCCAGGGCGCGCTCGGTGTCGTCGGCGGTGATCAGCCGACCGGCGCGGTACCCGAGATACAGCACGGTGATCAGAGCCAGCTGTCGAACCGCCTCGCCGCCGCGGCCGTGCACCGCCGACCGCACACGGTCGAGCGCTCCGGTGGCCGGGAGGCCGAATTCCAGATGCGGACCGGGAAATCCGACAGCCACCATCGCCCGTGGCCTCCTTCGCCATTGAACAGATCCGCCGAAATGTTTAACCGGAGGTGCATTCTCCGTTTACCGTAACAGCATCGGCTCGTCGGCAAGCCCGTGTGTGACCCGAGAGACAGCAAGGGCCGACACGGGTCCGAAGGGAGGGACCCGCGGGGCAGGCGAAGCGAACGGACTCAGCGCCGGACGAAGTTGGGGCGGATATCGTCGTCCGGCGGGTCGAAGTAGCGGTGGAAGGTCGGGGTCAGGCCCGAGGAGATCGGCGGGTTGATCCAGCTCCAATCGGTGGGACAGGCGCGGCCTGCGGCCTTCTCCTTCTCGGCGTGCTCGCAGAACTGTTTCGCCACGGTGTGGTGGTCGACGATGTGCACGCCTGTCTTGCGATAGCTGTGCAGGACAGCGCGATTCAGCTCGATCGACGCCTGGTCGCGCCAGAGGGTGCGGGGATGCGAGGTGTCGAGGCCCATCATGTCGGCGATCAGCGGCAGCATGTTGTAGCGGTTCGTGTCGCTGAGATTGCGCGCGCCGATCTCGGTGCCCACGTACCAGCCGTTGAACGGCGCGAACGGATAGGTGACGCCGCCGATCTCCAGATTCATATTGGAAACCGCGGGCACCGCATGCCATTTCAGGCCGAGCTTGGCGAACCAGTCGAAATCGGGATGCTCGATCTCCACCTCCCTGGCCAGCTCGCGCGGCACCTCGAACCACCTTATCGGCTCGTCGGGCGTGCTGATCAGCACCGGAAGGAGATCGAACGGCGTGCCCGCGCCGCGCCAGCCGAGCTTCCTGGCGAACTCGGTGAGCGCGACATTGGCCGCGTCGCCGGTGACTGTCCCGTCGCCGTTGCGATACCCCGCGTAGCGCAGCAACTGCGGGCTGACGATGCGGTACTCGCGCCCGTCACCCTGGCGCGGCGGACCGACGGTGATCATGGACTGCACCGCGCCGCCATTGGTCGCCATGTGCAGATGCTGCCAGCACACCTCGGCCAGGTCGCGCGCCGAGCGGACGCGCCGCGCGTCGAGCAGTTTCAGTGAGCGCCAATGCTTTCGGCCGACGCAGCGGGCATGGTTGCGCCAGGCCAAGCGAGCGCCGATCAGGATCTCCTCGGCGGTCTGCACATAAGCGCCGGTCTGGCGCAGCTGGTCCAGCGCGTTGCGGCGGCGATGGGCGTTCAGGTGGGCGAGTTCCGGTTGTCGGAAGAAGTCGTCGCACTCGCGCAGGCGGCGGGCCAGCCCGGGGTCGAAAGGCTGGGTGTCGGTGGCGGTTTCGAACGGTGGAACGGGCAACACGTGGTTCACGGTCTTTTCTCCGGTCGGGCATCAGGTACTGCGGCAAACAGACATCGATCGAGCAGAGAAGTCGCGCGCGCGGCGCGGCCGGCACACCGATCTGTTCGGTGGTGCGCGGGTGTGTGTTAGCAGAACCGGGTGGATTAGCCCTCGCGTTGCCGAAAAACCGGTCGGACGGTGCGGACGCGGGCGTGCCGAATGCCGACCTCTGTCAGGGTCGTGGCTGTGTCGTCCGGTCATGGCGGTCCCCATCGACGTGCCAAGAAGCGCCCGAGACGCAGCGTAAGGCGAGTGTGCTGGCGGTGTGCCCGAATTCGGAGTATTCGCACTTAGCCTCGCCGGGCGCCGAACCGCGAAAGTGGCGCTCGTCACAAATCATTCGAATCCCGTATCGCGGGTCGAGTGGGCCGCACGCCATCTGGCACCATGGCAGGCATGCTGTCTCGGCGTTGGATGCGGCGACGGCTCGCGGTCGTCGCGATGGGCGCCGCACTGCTCACGGGTGCGGCTGGGGTCGGAGCACCTCCCACGGTGGCCGCGCCCGACAAGCCGAGCACCGGGTCTTCCGACGGCCCCGGCGCCGCCGAGCCGACCACCGCGCCTGCCGACACGCCCTCGATCGAGCGCGTCGAACCGATCACCGATCGCAGAGTCCGCGTGTTCGTGAAATCGCCCGCGATGAGCCGCACCGTGCAGGTGCAGGTGCTGCTGCCGCGCGACCAGAACCACAGCAGGCCCACCGTCTACATGCTGGACGGGCGCAGCGCCGAAGCCGACAGCAACAACTGGATCGAACTCGGTCACGCCGACCGCTTCTACGAAGACAAAGACGTGAACGTGGTGTTCACCGTCGGAGGTCCGGCCAGCTTCTACACCGACTGGCAGCGCCCCGATCCCGTGCTCGGCACCAACCGCTGGGAAACCTTCCTGACCAAGGAACTTCCGCCGCTCATCGACGCGGAATTCCAGGGCAACGGCCGCAACGCGATCATGGGCGTCTCGATGGGTGCGGAGGCGGCGATGATGCTCGCCTTCCGCAGGCCGGAGCTCTACCGTGCGGTGGCCGCGCACAGCGGATGCTTCTCCACGGGAACCGATATGGGCCAGGCGCAGGCCCGTGCCGTGGTGGCCACCTATCAGGGGGAGCCGGACAACATGTTCGGCTCCGAGGGGCATCCGGACTGGCTCGCCCACGACGTGGTGCTGCACGCGGACGCGCTGCGCGGCAAGGCGATCTATCTGTCCGTCGGCAGTGGTATCCCCGGGAAGTACGACGTGCCCGGCAAGACGGACGTGGTCAGCACCATCGGATTCGGCGGACCGCTGGAGGCCGCGACGAACGCGTGCACCCGCAGGCTGGTCGACCGCTTCACCTCGCTCCGCATTCCGGTCACCGCGAATTTCCGTGCTACGGGCACGCATTCGTGGCCGTACTGGGGTGACGAACTCGCCGCCTCGTGGCCGACGGTGTACCCCGCGATCCGCTGACGCCGCGGGGCGTGGTCGTACCGGCGACCTCGCTCGGACGCCGACCGGGGTCGCGCCCGATCTCAGGCGAAGCGCGCCAGCACGCCGGGATCGGTGGCGAAGTCGAGGAACCGGTCGTTCTCGTGCGGATCGCCGACCGTCACGCGGACGCCATCCGTCCCGTACGGCCGCACCAGCACACCGGCTTCCGCGCTCGCCTCGCCGAACTCCCCGCTGCGCGCGCCCAGCGGCAGCCAGACGAAATTGGTCTCGCTCGACGGCACCGCGTAACCGGCCGCGAGCAGCGCCGCGCGCATCCGATCGCGCTCCACGATCACCGCGTCGGTGCGCTCCAGCAGCTCGTGGCGCGCCTCCAGCGAGGCGATCGCCGCGGCCTGGGCCACCCGGTTCACGCTGAACGGGATGTGCACCTTCATCAGCGCCGCGATCACCTCCGGATCGCCGACCGCGTAGCCGACGCGCAGGCCCGCGAGCCCGTAGGCCTTCGAGAAAGTGCGCAGCACAATCACATTCGGCCGGGTGCGGGCCAGCTCGACGCCGTCCGGCCGATCCTGCGGAGTGAGCCGCAGGTACTCGTAGTACGCCTCGTCCAGCACGACGAGCACGTGCGAGGGGACGGCGTCCAGGAAACGGATCAGCGCCTCGCGGCCCAGCGCGGTGCCGGTCGGGTTGTTCGGGTTGCAGACGAAGATCAGCCGGGTGTTGTCGGTCACCGCGGCGGCCATCGCGTCCAGGTCGTGCGTCAGCTCCGGTGTCAGCGGGACCTGCACGGCCGTCGCGTTGCCCACCTGGGTGACGATCGGGTACGCCTCGAACGAGCGCCAAGCGAACAGCACCTCGTCGGCCGGTGCGGCGCAGGTGATCTGGACCAGCTCCTGGCACAGCGCGACGCTGCCGCAGCCGACCGCGACGTGCTCGATGGTGACCCCGAGGAACTCGGCCAGCGCGGCGCGCAGCTCGTTCGCTTGGTTGTCCGGGTACCGGTGGGCGAGCTCGGCCGCCTCCGCGATCGCCTTCGCCGCGGCGGGCAGCGGGGGCAGGGTGGTCTCGTTGCTGGCCAGTTTGACCGCGCCCGGATGGCTGCGCCCGGGCGTGTAGGCCGGGATGGCGGAGAGGTCGGGCCGGATGCGCGCTGTCACCCCTCCACCCTAAATGGCCCGGGGCGAGCGGCGCCCAGGCGTACCTCCGCCTCGGCCGCGGCCACCCGCGGGCCGGCGACGGGCGTCGTCCGAAGGCGCCGGAATCGCGGCTTCCATTCCGGAAATGTTGCGGGTAATGGCCGCTCACGTGCAATTTCTCGCGAAGAACAGCGGCTCGCCCTAGGCTGGTTCCATGTCGGGCATTTATGACGATATCGCCCCGCTACGTGGTGGCGAAGACCTCGAGCAGCGCCCCATCGAAGGTCGCCGGGTGCCCATCACCGTGATCGAACCGGAGGGTAATTCGCGCGGCGGAATCGTGGTGTTGCACGAATCACGGGACTTCACCGGCGCACTGCTCGAGTTCATGCGCGCGCTCGCCACCGAGGGATGGACCGTCGTCGCGCCCAACCTGTTCCATCGGGCGAACGGCGATCCCGCGCACGAGGTCTTCGGCGAGGAGCTCTTCGACGACTTCGACGCCTGCTTCGACTGGCTGACCCGGCGCGGCGTCTTCCCCGACTGCATCGGCGTGCTCGGCTTCGACCACGCGGGCACCGCCGCCTTCCTCGTCGCCACCAACCGGCCCATCGGCGCCGCGGTCAGCATCGCCGCCTCCGGCATCACCGAACCGCTCACCGACGAGGCCGAGGCGCTCGTGCGCGTCGCCCCCGACCTCCAGGCCCCCTGGCTCGGCCTGTTCGGCTCCGACGATCCGGCCACCCCGCCCGGTGACGTCGACCGTCTGCGCGACGCCGCCGCCCAGGCCAGCGTCGCCAGCCTCGTGGTCACCTACCCCGGTCTGCACCACCGCGCGGACACCCCGGACGCCGAGGACGAGGACGGCAACTCCGCCATCGACTCCCAAACCCGGATCTTCGACTGGTTCGACAGCAACTTACGCTGATAACCAGGCGTTTTGTTATCCGGACGTTGGGTCATGTAACCTTCATGCTCGGCGGTTCGAAAGGACCGGTGCCCTCGAAGAGAAGGCTCCAGGAGGCGTGCCAGAGCGGCCGAATGGGACTCACTGCTAATGAGTTGTCCCTTCACGGGGACCGGAGGTTCAAATCCTCTCGCCTCCGCCACACCCGGTTCGCCGGGTGACAACTGAAAAGGTAATGCGCCCGTAGCTCAACGGATAGAGCATCTGACTACGGATCAGAAGGTTAGGGGTTCGAATCCCTTCGGGCGCACTTTGTCGAAAGGCCCCTCCTGCACTCGGGAGGGGCCTTTGTCATGCGAGTGCGAATGGTCGGGGAGGCCGACCGGCCGGTATGCGTAGTGACCATTGGGGAACGTGGGTAGCGGGGTACGCATGCGGTGCGGGCGGGGATGGGGGAATCTCGGGGCGGAGGCGGACCGATCGTGCCGGCCGGGTCCGGAAGTCGTTGCGTACACGCATTTCTCGCCGGCGCTCGGCAAGTCGGGCGGTTCGCCCGACGAATCGCCTGGTGACGGCCTCCGGTCTCGATCATCGCGGCCTCGCCGCGCGCAGGCCTGACCAGGTCTTTCGAGTACCCGAGTACTCGTGATTCCGGCCACCGAACGCGAGAGCGTGGAGATCACACACGAACGGACGGAGGCCGGACATGCGTGACGTGGTCGTGTTGATCCCGGGGATCGGCGGCTCCGTGCTGGCACGCGAGGGCAAGGAGCTGTGGGCTCCCACGCCGGGCGCGGTCCTGCGCGGTGTGTTGTCCCTCGGTCGCAGCATCAAGCGGCTGCGGCTGGACGGCGACGATCCCGCCGTCGACGACGTGGACGGCGTCGTCGCGACGCGGGTGGTGCCGGATCTGCACATAGTGCCCGGTCTGGATTGGAAGATCGACGGCTACACCCGGTGCCGCAAACAACTGGTCGAGCGGTTCGGGGCGGTCGCGGGCGAGAACTATTTCGAGTTTCCCTACGACTGGCGGCGCGACAACCGGGTCGCCGCGGCGAAGCTCGCCAGGTCGGCGCACGACTGGTTGCGGAACTGGCGGGAGAAGTCCGGCAACGCCGACGCGAAACTGGTCCTGATCGGGCACTCGATGGGCGGTATCGTCTCGCGGCTCTACCTGGAGCAGTTCGACGGATGGAAGGACACCCGCACGTTGATCACCTTCGGCACGCCCTATTCCGGGTCGATCAACGCGCTCGAATTCCTCGCGAACGGTTTCCGCAAGAACTGGGGGCCGTTCGACGTCGACCTCTCCGACCTGCTGCGCTCGTTCACCTCGGCGTATCAGCTGTTGCCGTCGTACCGCTGCGTGGCAGGGCCCGACGGTACGTGGCTGAATCTCGACGACCCCAGCCTGGACTGGAGCAGGACCGGCGTGGACGCCGACCGTCTGCGGGCCGCCGTCGAGCTGCATCGCGGCCTGCGCAAGCAGGTCGACGACCGGATCGCCGAAACCGGACCCGGTTACGAGATCCGGCCGGTCATCGGCGACTTCCAGCCGACAAGGTGGGCCGCGCGATTCGCCGACGACCGGATCGAGGTGCTGTGGGCGCGCAAGGCCGCGGGCGAGGACGGCGGCGACGGCACGGTCCCGAAGGTGTCCGCCATCCCGCACGAGTTGATGGACGGCTGGCGTAACGCCTCGTTCGTGAGCCAGAAGCACGGCTCGCTGCAGAACGACGATCCGGTGCTCGACCACGTCGGCGGCGTGCTGCGTACCGCCGAGTTCGGTGGCGTCGATGTCTTTCCCGCAGTGCAGGACCCGGTCGCGCTCGAGGTGGAGGACGTCACCACCGCCGAACCGATGGTCGTCCGCGCGAAGACCGCCGCCCGCGAGGCGGCCTTGGTCGCGACGGTGGAGGATCTCGGCCGCGGCGTGTCCAGCGTGCATCCGCTGACCGAGGCGTCCGACGGTTGGCGGCAGGTGACCCTGGCGAACCTGCTCCCCGGTGACTACCGGGTGACCGTGGCCGCCGACACCGTCCACCCGGTGACCGATCTGGTGAGCGTAATAGATCTCGATGAGCTAGCCCGCAGCGCGGAAGGGCCGGGATAACGATGCCGCCGGAGCCCACGCAAGCCTTCCACCGATTCGACATCAGTGTGCTGGATGCCGGTGGGCGCGTGTGGGTCTCGGCATCCTCGCCCCAGGGAGCGGTGTACGCCGTGCCGCGGACGCCGCCCACCTGGGCTCTGTCCCACGGCTTCGAAACGCCGTCCGAGTGGCTCAACGCGGTCGTGCGCAACGCCTGTTCCGGCGCCGAACCGGCCGCCGTCGAGGTCGGACGTATCTTGACGCGACTGGTGTTCGACGTACCCGAGATCCGCAATCTGTTCGCGCGAACACGCGGCGCCGCCCGCCACATCGGGGCGCAGGTGCTCGTACGCGTCCAATCGGCGCCCCAGCACGTCAACGCCTGGCCGTGGGAGCTCTTGCTCGACCCGGAGAGTGGCATCGCCAGAGGGGTCGACCTCCTCGCCTGCGCTCGTGACACCCACATTCTGCGGCTCGGGCGCTTCCGCACCTATCCGGTTCAGCAGGCCCAAGACCCGATCAAGGCGCCCTTGAACGTCCTGATCGTCATGTCCAGCCCGATGCCGAAGGTCGGCGAGCAGAACCAGGAGGCGCTGTTCGACCTGTACGAGGCGAAGCGATCGCTGCTCGACGGGCTGCGCCCCCTCGTGCGGCAGGGCAAGCTCAACGTCGTCGTAGAGGACCGGCCGTCGACCGAACGAATCCGTCGGACCATTCGCTGCCAGTCCGATGGATTCCAGATATTCCACTATCTCGGGCATGCCGCGCCGAACGGCTTCAAGCTCGAAGACGCGGGCGGCCGTGGCCGTTTCGTCCACAACCGGGAACTCTGTGACATTCTCTCCGAACTACCCGACTTGCGGCTGGCGGTCTTCGCGGGGTGCGAGACCGCGCGGGCCCCTGCCGCTGTCGCAGGCGACGACTGGCGCGGTCAGATGTCCACCGCCGACCACTTCGTGCGCGCCGTGTGCCCGATGGTCATCGGCATGCAGACGGTGCTGCCGTTCGACACCGAGAAGATCTTCACCAGCTCGTTCTACGAAGCGATCACCGCAGGGCACTCCGTCGTGACGGCGCTGCGCATGGCCAGGCAGGAGATCGCGGCCGACGAGTCCGCCGGTGGAACCAAGCTGAACTGGGTGGTGCCGACGCTGCACGTCGGCGCCAACGAGCCGGGCGCGCTGATCGACAAGCGCAGCGCGGGCAAGCCGATCGACCTGCCGCCGCGCGTCTACCGCCCGTTCGGCATCGTGCAGGGCGACCGCAGGTTCATCTCGCGACTGATCGAGCTGCGGCAGGCCATCGACGTACTGGCGGGAACCGCGCAGGCTCGGCTGCTGCACGTCAAAGGAGTTGCGGGCAGCGGCAAGTCGGCGTTCATGGACCGCGTGCTCGATGATCTCGACGACGACGTCGTCCGGGTGTTCGTCGGCGCGCGCTGGTTGCTCGAAGAGGCGGAACGCAAACGTCAGGATCAGAATCCGGTCGGGATACTGCATGACGCCGTAGCCGCCGCGATGGCCGAAAGCGGCCTGCGGGTGCCGCGCGACCGCCTGGCGAAGGACCCGACCGATCTCTGGCGGAACCTGCTCGGCAAACTCGAGCACACGCGCTTCGTACTCGCTGTCGACGAGGCGGAGCTGCTCGCCGACGACACGAGAGGTGCCGCTACGCTGCGCGCGCTGGCGGAAATGCTGGATCGGCGCCTGCCCGCACGGGTCGCGATCACCTCGACCAACGGCGTCGCCGGGTTGACCGACCGCGCCGACATGCCGTCGCGGACCAGGGAAATACGGTTGGACCTGCTGGCCTGGCCCGAGGTGTGGCAGTGGATCCGCCGTAATCAGCCGGTCCTCATCCGGTTCGGACCGACCGCCCTTTCGCGCCTGTACGCCGATCTGCCGCACCTCGAACAGTGGGACCAGCTCGCCGACCGAGTGCGGGCCTGTCCGACACCCCCGACGGCGGAATCGCTCGCGAACCTCGCGCGCCAGGACATCGAGGAAGTCGCCGCACCGGTGAACGCTCAGGATCTGTTCACCGCCGCGACGGACCTGGGCAGGAGGGAGCGCCCGCTGCGGCTCGCCCTCGCGGGGCCGATGTCGGACGCCGGTGAGCTCGCGCGCACGATCACCCAGTTCGCCGGAGAACACGGCGTAGCCGGACGGGCGGTGCCCTTCGGAACCGGCGACAGCGCCGCCGTGTTCGCCGAAGTGATCTCCCTCGAGGGTGTGGCGGATCGAGATCGGCTCGTCCAGCAGGCGGGCGCCGACATCGTCGTGGCGGACGATGTCCCGGACGCCGCGATGCTCGACGGCTCGGACCATCTCGTCGTCTGTACCGCGGACTCGGGGCTCGGGGAAGTCCCGGGCGCGGCGCGTGGGCGCGTATTGATCGCGGGCACCATCGAGGACCGTGCCGGGCCTATCGATGTCGTCGCCGCCCGGACGCTGCCCGGCACGTCGGCGGCGTACGAAGCGGCCATCGCGGCGCTCATCGTCTGGGCCACCGATCGCACGCTCGACGCCGCCCACGTCCGAGCCCTGCTGCTGGAGACCGCCGAACAGAAGCAGCTCGCGGACGGGCGCGTGGTGCGACGGCTGAATGTGGCGGCCGCGCTGGACAGGCTGCGCAAACAAGACATCGTCGAAACGATCGGATCGGGCAGGCTCGACCTGCCACAGGTACTCGCCAAGACGGCCGCCAGATCGGATCAGGCCATCGCCTTGGTCGACAATCTGGTCGCGGGCGGCACGCTGGTCAAGACCATCACCGATGGCGTCGAATTCTTCGCCCAACCGGATCGCTGACGGCGGCTCAGCGCCACGCGGGAAGGTCGGGCAACGGACCGGACAGATCTCGGCCGGGGGAGCGGCCGATGAGCCAGGCGAGGAGAGAGGGAGCCGGGCCGAGGACGGTGTGCGCCGGGTCGCCGGGGGCGAGCGAGGCGGCGAAGTCGAGGTCGGCGGCTCGGACGTCGAAGGGCGGGGTGTCGGGGTCGAGAACTTTGGCGAGGTCGGCGGTGACGCGGGGGAGCGCGCGGGCGACGAAGGAGGCAGGCCAGTCGGCGGGGGTGTAGGAGGCGGCGAGGTCGACGTGGTGGATTTCGACTTCGAGCAGGCGCATCCAGGCGATCTCGGCCGCGGGGATGGCGCGGCCCGCGCGGGTGCGGACCGTGGCGCTCCAGTTCTCCCGCGACGCGGTGCTCGCGAGCGCGGACCAGCGGTTGGCGGCGGCCTCGATGTCGCGGAGTTGTTCGGCGACCGGCCGCGGCGAGCCCGCGTCGATGTCGAATTCGCGCACGAAGGAGCTGGCGTACTGCGGGGTCTCGATGCCGGTCCGCGCCCAGATCAGCAGGTTGACCAGGCTGTCGGCGTTGCGGGCGAGGTGGGCGAGCACGTGCCCGCGGGTCCAGCCTGGCAGCAGCGAGGGTTCGATGACGTCACCGTCGCGCAGACCGCTCACGGTCTCGAGCAACCGGGCGGTCGCGTCGGCGACCTGGTCGAGCAGATCGTGTGGTGTGGGATCCTGCGCGTCGCTGGTCACGGTGTCGACCCTAATGGGCGCAGCTGGGCGCAGCCGTCGAAAACGCGCGCGCGGCCGGAGTGGACGACTACCCAGCGACGAGCTGATCCAAGCGCTCATCGGCGACGACCGCGTCGGCCTCGATCTCCACCAGCAATGCGGGCGTGATGAGCGCTTTCACCTCGTACATCGACGCGGCGGGCCGGATCGACCCGAACACCTCGGCGTGCGCGGCGGCGACCTCGGGCCACCGGCCGATGTCGGTGACGAAGATCCGGGTGCGGACGACGTCGGCCATGCGCGCACCGGCTTCGTCGAGCGCGGCCGCGATGCGGCGCAGGGCTTCCCTGGTCTGCTCGCCGATGTCGTCCCCGCCGACGGCGGTACCGCCCGGCGCCGCGGCCGTGGTCCCGCTGACCGCGACGAAGTCGCCGACGCGCACGGCTCGCGAGTAGCCGACGACGTCTTCGAACTCGGATTCGGAGGAGATGTTCACACGCTTGGTCATGGCGACAGCATGGCCGCCGGTGTCCGCCGTGACCAACAATTAACCCCGGCGTCGACTCCGCGATGGGTCGGCGCGATAGGCATGCCGGGTGATTGCCAGACCCGGTCTCCTGCTCACCTGCTCCGCGATCGTCTGCGTGGCCACCACGGCCGCGGGGTGCGCCGCCGAGGGCGACGGCGCCGATTTCGGTACCGCACAAGACCGTTCGGTGGTGATCACGCTCGACCAGTTGCAGGCCGCGACCGGCGGACGCACCCCGATCGCGGTGACGGCGGAGCCGGAGCACGGCACGGTCGTCCGCCGCGCCGACGGCGCGTTCGAATACACCCCGGCCGCCGGGTACCGCGGAACGGACGGTTTCACCGTCACCACGAGCGACGCGGTCCGCCTGTACGCCACCGACATTCCGCCGCTCGGCGAGTTCGGCGGAATCACCGTGCAGGGCAGCGGTTTCGGTTCTGCGTGGACCCCGGTGCCCGGCCGCGCCGACGAGTTCTACGGCCTCACCGACTGCGGCCCGAACGTGGACGGTCCCGGCAAGAACGAAAAGCTCGCGCCGACACCCCGATTCGTTCCCAAGATCGGCCGGTTCGAGCTGGACGGCGCCCGCGTGGTGCTCCAGTCCACCATCGAGCTGCGCCGCGCCGACGGCACCCCGTTCAACGGCCAGGTCGACGTGGCCGCGAACACCGGCGAGACCATCAAGGACCTCGACGGCGCGGTGCTGCCCGCCACCGATCACGGCCTCGACCCGGAGGGCTTGGTCGCACTGCCCGACGGAACCTTCTGGGTCTCCGACGAATACGGCCCGTTCCTGGTGCACTTGGATGCCACCGGCAAGGAGATCGAGCGCCTCGCCCCCGGCGCGGGTCTGCCGAAGGAACTCGCGCTGCGCACCCCGAACCAGGGCATGGAGGGACTGACCGTCACTCCGGACGGCAACACCCTGGTCGGCGTCGTCCAAAGCGGTTTGAAGACACCCGCTCTGGACGGGTCGGCCAAGGACGTGCCGATGACCCGCATCGTCACCGTCGACCTCAAGACCAAGGCGCAGCGCGAATTCGTCTACCCGCTGGCGAATCCGAAGCAGACCAAGGTCGCCGTCTCCGAGATCACCGCGCTGAGCGCCACCACCTTCCTGGTGGACGAGCGCGACGGCAACCTGGCCCCGAAGTCGGACAAGAAGATCTGGACCATCGACACCTCCGGCGCGACCGACGTCGGCCCCGAGTCGAAGGTGCCCGGCGCGCAGTACGACCCGGAGCTCGGCGGCCTGCTCGTGGACGGCAAACCGCTGGAGACGCTGGTCGGCCCGGTCTCGACCGACGACGCGGTGGCGGCGCTTGGCAAGGCGGGCATCACGCCGGTCGCCAAGCAGCGCAACCTGGATCTGACCGCACTGGTGGCGGGTCTCGACGCGCAGGGCCGTTTCTTCGGCCACGACAAGGTCGAGGGCATCGCGAGCACCGACGGCGGCAAGACGATCTACATCGCCAACGACAGCGACTTCGGCCTGGCGGCGAGCGAGGGCGAGCAGCCGCCGTTCCGGCTGAAGCCCAAGACGCTGCCCGACGGGCGCCAGGACACCGGCGAGATCCTCGTCGTCGACACCGCGAAGCTGCCCGCCGCCACCGAAACCCACCGGGTGCACGTCAAGGTCGGCTGATCGGTTCGGTCCATTCCCTGCCCTCGACGACCACCGCCACGGCCAGCGTCAGCAGCCACAGCGACATGGACCCGACCTGGATGCGCTGGGCGATGCCGAGCGCGTACTCGCCGGGCAGGTTGTCGGCCACCAGCAGCCACACCGTCGCCGCCGACCCGAGCACCAGCACGACAACCCCGAACTCGCGCAGAATCCGCCAGCGGTGGTAGCGGAACGCCGCGAGGCTGAACGCGAAGACCGCGATCGCGATCGAGGTGACCGCGAGCGTGCTCGTCAGCGCGTGCGGCTGGTGCAGCTGCGGAAACAGCTCGCTCGGCCCGCCGCAGCCCGGCTCGCCCGGGGTGCAGTCGCGCAGCGGGAGTAGCGCGTCGGCGATGGTCGACGCGCCGAAGCAGGCCAGCGCCACCCAGCCGACGGTCGTGAGCCTGCGCCGGGGGAAGATCAGCAGCCCGCCGAGCGCGGCCGGGACGAGCAGCGCCCCGACGATCTTGTCGCCCGTCCCGAATACCTCGCGGTACGGCTTGCCTTCCGCGTCGAGCTCGCTGAGGAACTCGTTCACGGGATTGGAGTCGATGGGCAGCACGAACTCCAGCACCCAGGACGAATAGCAGAGCGCGGCGACCGCGATCGCCGCGGCGATCAACCAGGACGCGATCGGTGCGCGTCGTTCGGCGATCTTGTTCCCGTCGTCGGTCACTCTGCCCATTGTCCCGAACCGCTGGGTGTGGAGTCCGAGGAAGAACAAGCGTGTTGCCAGCGGTTCGTACGGCATTACCACCTGGTGCACAGGCTACTGTCAGCTTGTCCGGCAAGTCTGGAGTGGAAGCGAGTGAGGAGGTTTCCATGATCGGATATGCGACAGCCGTCGCCGGTTTGGCGATGATGGCCACCATGGTGGTGTCGGGTTATCTCGCCGCGCACGCACCGCGCACCCTGGTCCGGAGGCGCAACCGCTAGCGGCGCGCCCGAGTCAGCCGGGGTCCCGGCCCAGCGCTGCCTGCACCCGATCGGCCGCGGCGGCCGGGTCCTCGTGTTCCCAGATCCGCACCACCTGCCAGCCCGCGTCGTGCAGCGTCGCGTCGGTGGCGCGGTCGCGCGCCACATTGCCCGCGAGCTTGGCGGCCCACCATTCGGCGTTGTTCTTCGGCGAGGTGGCGTGCTCGGGGCAGCTGTGCCAGAAGCACCCGTCGACGTACACCGCGACCTTGCGCCGCGGAAAGATCACGTCGGCGCGGCGGCGCTGACCCCGCAGTGGCGCGCGGTCCACGAAATAGCGCAGGCCGCGCCGGTGTAGTTCGCGGCGCAGTGCCAATTCCGGCGCGGTTCCGCTGCGCCGCTGCTTGGCCAGCCTGGCACTGGTCGCGGCGTCGGTGCGTGGGCGCTCGATCATCGGCTCAGGCCGCCCAGCCGCCCATGCGGTCCAGGTGGTTCTCCATGTCGGTGAGAAACCCGTCGGGGAAGCGCAGCGTGCCCATCCCGGCCCGGCGCAGGAATCCGGCGGTGGCCCGCGCGGAGAGCAATCGCGAGTCGATGAGGAAGTCCTTCAGGTCCTCGTAGGGTTCGTGCACCGGCCAGCTGGACACCGGCACCCTATAGGCGGTCCCGGCGCGGCCCCACGCCGCCATCGGCCACGGCTGACCGGGCAGCAGGACCTGATCGTGCGGTATCGGATCCAGCGGCGCGGCCAGCCTGCCGCCTACCCAGGCCGCCATCCGCACGCTCACCGCGTTGCCGATCAGCTTCCAGCGGTGTCCCTGCCGGATGCCGCGCACCGTGGTGGCAGGCGCGGTCCAGTCGGGGGCGAAGCCTTGCAGCCGTTCTCCGTCGACCAAGCCCGGCGTCACGATCTCGCCGGACGGCAGCCGCACGGCGGGCGGGCTCGCGATGCCCAGCGCCGACCCGCCTTTCAGGGTCGGTACCGCGTTCACCGCCCACCCGAGCCCGCGCACGCCCTCGGTCCAGTAGAACCCGCAGGGGTCGCTGTCGGCGTCGCCGAGCTCGAGCGGGCCCGCGTCCTCGCCGAAGAGCACGCGGCGCGGGTCCTCGGTGCGCGAGGCCAGCATGAGCACGCGCTGGCGGCGCTGCGGCAGGCCGAACGCCCGCGCGTCGACGACGCGGTATGCCCAGGTGTAGCCGAGCTCGTCCAACGCCTCGGTGATGTGCCGCATGGCCGCGCCGCGGCCCAGTTGCAGCATGAAAGGGACGTTCTCGATCAGCAGCCAGCGCGGACCGCGCTTGCGGCGCACCAGACGGAACACCTCGTCGACGAGTCCCGAGCGCTGGCCGGTGATGCCCGCGGTGCGCCCCGCCTGCGAGAGGTCCTGGCAGGGGAATCCGGCCGCGACGAGTTCGGTGCCCGCCGGGATGCCGCGCAGTCTGGTGATGTCGGAATGCAGCGGAACGTCGCTGAAGTGGGCCGCGAGCACCGCCTGCGCCCCTACGTCGATCTCGCAGAGCAGCTCGGAATGCCAGCCGTGCTCGGCGAGGCCGAGCTCGAGTCCGCCGATCCCGGCGAACAGCCCGACCATCCGCCCGCCCGTCACAGTCATCCCTTCTCGTGATTCCACGACGGGCGCGAACACGTCCGCGCTCCGTGCCCCGCACAGCACGTTACTCGAGCCCTCAGGAGCGGACCACCGGGAGGACCACCGGCGGCGTATCGGGCTCCCCCGGCGCACCGGCGCGGGCGCGGTACGGATTCGCGTGTCTTGCTGCGGATTAGCTCGGGCTCCTCGATAATGCGAATCGGCCGGATCACGACCACGGTTGCTTCTCCCGCTTGGCCTTTCGACGCCGCGGCGTCGACGCGCAGTTCCCGGAACACTCATGCGATCGCCAGGAAAGTGAGTCCTGATGCAGCTCCCGTCCACCAAGCGTGGCAACTTCCCCGATGTCGTGGTGACCAGCCTCGCGGCGACCACGTCGATCGCGGGGGATGTCGACTCCACCTGGAAGGGCCTACTGAACGGCGAGAGTGGCATCGGTGTGCTCGACGATCCGTTCATCGACCAGTTCGAGCTGCCGGTGCGCATCGGCGGGCACCTGAAGGTCACCCCTGATTCCTGCCTCAGCGCCGAAGAGGTCCGCAGGCTGGCCTACGTCGAGCAGATGGCCACCGTGCTCGGCCGGGAGGTCTGGCGCAATGCGGGCAGCCCCTCGGTCGACCAGGACCGGCTGGCCGTTTCCATCGGTACCGGCCTCGGCGGCGCGGAAGCCGTGATCGATCAGCGCGACAAGCTGCAGAACGGTGGCTACCGCAAGGTTTCCCCGCTGGCGGTGCAGTGGATCATGCCGAACGGACCGGCCGCGTGCGTCGGCATGGAAGTCGGTGCGCGCGCGGGCGTCTGTACCCCGGTCTCGGCGTGTTCGTCCGGCTCGGAGGCGATCGCCAACGCCTGGAAGATGATCGTGATGGGCGACGCCGACATGGTCGTGACCGGCGGTGTCGAGGGTTCCATCCAGGCGGTGCCGATCGCCGCGTTCACGATGATGCGCGCGATGAGCACCCGCAACGGCGATCCGAAGGGCGCTTCGCGGCCGTTCGACGTGGACCGTGACGGATTCGTCTTCGGTGAGGCGGGCGCGATGATGGTGATCGAGACCGAGGAGCACGCCAAGGCCCGCGGCGCGACCATCCACGCCAGGGTGCTCGGCGCAGGCATCACCTCCGACGGATTCCACCTGGTCGCCCCCGATCCGGAGGGCACCGGCGCCGCGCGGGCGATCACGAGGGCCATCGAGACCGCCGGGCTGGCGAAAAGCGATGTCACGCACATCAATGCGCATGCCACCGCGACTCCGATCGGCGACACCGCCGAGGCGCGGGCGATCGGCAAGGCGGTGGGCTCGCACGCGTCGGTCTACGCCCCGAAATCGGCGCTCGGCCATTCGATCGGCGCCGTCGGCGCGCTGGAGTCGGTGCTCACCGTGCTGAGCGTGCGCGACGGCATCGTGCCGCCGACGCTGAACCTGGAGAACCAGGACCCCGACGTCGACCTCGACATCGTCAAGGGCGGGGCGCGGCAGGGCCGCATCGAGTACGCGGTCAACAACTCCTTCGGTTTCGGCGGGCACAACGTATCGATCGCCTTCGGGAGGTACTGAGCCATGATCCGCGAGACCGTGGACGACTATCTGGACGAACAGGGCAACATCACGATCCCGGGTGACAAGACACTGATCGACTTCGTCGACCAGCACACCACGGCGAGTCCGGACGGTCTCGCGTACCGCTACATCGACTATTCGCGCGAACACGAGGGCGAGTACCGAGACCTGACCTGGAGCCAGTTCAGCGTGCGGCTGCGTGCGGTCGCGGCCCGGTTGCAGCAGGTCGCGCAGCCGCGCGACCGAGTCGCGATCCTCGCCCCGCAGGGCCTGGACTACGTGATCTCGATCTTCGCCGCCGTCTACGCGGGCACCATCGCGGTGCCGCTGTTCGATCCCGGCGAGCAGGGGCACACCGACCGGCTGCACGCGGTGCTCGCCGACTGCGCTCCCGCGGTGATCCTCACGGTCTCGACCGCGGCATCGGGCGTGCGGAACCTCTTCCGTCATCTGCCCGCGACGCAGCGCCCGCGCATCGTCGCCGTGGACGCGATCCCGGACGGGGTCGGCGCGAGCTGGGTGCGCCCGGACATCGACATCGACAGCATCGCCTACCTGCAATACACCTCGGGCTCCACCAGGATTCCCGCGGGCGTGGAGATCACCCACCGCGCCGTCGGCACCAATCTGTTGCAGATGATCGACGCCATCGGCGTCACCGAGAATTCGCGCGGCGTCACCTGGCTGCCGCTGTTCCACGACATGGGCCTGCTGTGCGTGATCCTGCCGACCATCGGCGGCGGATTCATCACGATCATGTCGCCGAGCGCGTTCGTGCGCAGGCCGTACCGCTGGATCAAGGAGCTGGCCGCGGTCTCCGACGGAGCCGGGACCTTCGCCGCCGCACCGAATTTCGCCTTCGAGCACGCCGCGGAGCGCGGGCTGCCGAAGGCGGGCGAGAAATTGGACCTGTCGAACGTCATCGGGTTGATCAACGGCAGCGAGCCGGTCTCGGTGGCTTCGATGAAGAAGTTCAACGACGCGTTCACCCCCTACGGTCTGCCCACGACCGCGATCAAGCCCTGCTACGGCATGGCCGAGGCGACCCTGTTCGTCTCGGCGACCAAGGCCGAGGACGAGGCCAAGGTGGTCTACGTGGACAGGGGCGAGCTCAACGCGGGCCGGATGGTTCAGGTCGAGCCAGGCACCGACAACGCCATCGCGCAGGTGTCGTGCGGTTATGTGGCGCTGTCGCAGTGGGCCGCGATCGTCGATCCCGAGACCAGCGTGGAGCGGCAGGACGGCGAGGTCGGCGAGATCTGGCTGCACGGCGACAACATGGGCATCGGCTACTGGGGTCAGCCGGAGGAATCCGTGGCGACCTTCCACAACCGGTTGCGCAGGCTGCCGGAAGGCAGTCGCGCGGAAGGCGCCGCCGAGGACGCGAAATGGATGCGCACCGGCGATTTCGGCGCGTATTTCGAGGGCGAGCTGTACATCACCGGCCGGGTGAAGGACTTGGTGATCGTGGACGGGCGCAACCACTATCCGCAGGATCTGGAGTTCTCGGCGCAGGAAGCCAGCACGGCGCTGCGCCCCGGCTTCGTCGCGGCGTTCTCGGTGCCCGCCAATCAGTTGCCCGCGGAGGCACTCGAACAGGGCGGCGCGGCAACGCGATTCGACGCCGAGGACACCTCCGAACAGTTGGTCGTCGTGGCCGAGCGCGGTACCGGCGCGGCCAAGGCGGATCCGGGCCCGATCGCCGAGGCGGTGCGCGCCGCCATCGCGCGCCGCCACGGCGTGACGGTTCGTGATCTGCTGCTGGTGCCCGCGGGCTCGATCCCGCGCACCTCCAGCGGCAAGATTGCCCGACGGGCCTGCCGCACCGCGTATCTGGAGGGCACGCTGCGCGGCGGGTGCCGGCAGCAGTCCTTCCCGGACGGGCTGGAGTGCGAACCGGAAGGCGCGGGCATGCACTGAGTAGTTCGACGGCGGGCGCTCGTTCTCGAACGGGCGCCCGCCGATGCTTTTTACAGGGGGGTTTCGACGGTGTAGTCGAACTCGCGCACGTCCGCGCCCACGATCCGGGTCTCCAATCCGCCCGAGGGGCCTTCCCCACGGAAGCGTTCCGCGTCGGCGCGGGACGACCACCGCTCGTACACATTGACGCGATCGGGTTCGAGCAGATCCGCGCCGAGACAGAAATCGAGGCAGCCCTCGGCCACTCGCGCCTGTTCGACGACCTCCCGGCACCGCGCCAGGTAGTCGTCCCGGTCGATGACCCGTAGGTATCCGGCGACGATCAGCATTACCGCAGCTTAGACCGGCTACCCGCTCGTGGTGTGGCGAAAAATCGGTTGGCCGGAACGCGACGTGGTGCGACCCTGGGATGTCGGACCCCGCTGCGAACATCGCCGGGCGCCGGATCACTCGACACCGCGATCCACACACCACGAGGGGGAGCATTGTCAGTCACGCTCGAGTTGCCGTCGGCCGAATCGGACGCGGACAGACCCGAGCGGCCCGCCGGCACGCCGCCGGGCCGCCTGCATTCCCTGCGGCGCTTCGGGCCGTACCTGCGCCCGCACCGGGCCGCCCTGCTCGGGGCGACCACCTTGGCGGTGCTGGCGACGCTGACCGCCGTCGTCATACCACTGCTGATCGCGCGCATCATCGACGGACCCATCGCGCACCGCGACTACGGGGGGATGGTGGTGCCCGTCCTGCTGGTACTGCTGCTGGGCCTGCTGGAGGCGTTCGGCATCTGGGGCAGGCGCTGGCTGGTCTCCAAACCGGCCACGTCGTTCGAGATCACGTTGCGCGCCAAGATCTTCCGCAAGTTGCAGACGCTGGCGATCGGGCGCCACGACGCCTGGGAGTCGGGCCAGCTGCTCTCGCGCGCCGTCGACGATCTGGCCGTCCTGCGGCGATTCGTCGCGTTCGCCGGACCGTTCCTGGTGATCCACATCGTGGTGATCCCGATCGGCCTGCTCGTGCTGTGCCTGCTGAACTGGCGGGTCGGCCTGATCTTCGGCCTGATCTCGATTCCGCTGGTGTTCATCGCGACCAGGTTCGAGCGGCGCTACGCGGTGGCTTCGCGGCGCTCGCAGGATCAGTCCGGCGACCTGGCCACCACCGCGGAGGAATCCGTGCAGGGCGTGCGCGTCCTGAAGGCGTTCGGCCGCGGTCTGTTCTTCGGTTCGCGATTCACCGCCCAGTCGCGCGAGTTGCAGCAGACCGAACTGCTCAAGGTGCGACTCGACGCCAGGCTCTGGTCGGCCATGATGGGCCTTCCGCAGCTGGCCATCGCTTTCGCGCTCGGCTACGGCGGGTACGCGGTGGCGCACGGCACGATGACGCTCGGCACCCTGGTCGCGTCCATCACGCTGGCGACCTTCCTCCAGTGGCCGATCATCTGGACCGGCTTCCTGCTCGCCGAGCTGAACGACGCGCGCACCGCCGCCGATCGCTACTGGGAGATCATCGACACCCCGGTCGACATCACCGACCCCGCCGATCCGGTGCGGCTGCCGGAGCGTATCGCGGGCGAATTGACCTTGGACGGTGTGCGTTTCGCGTTCCCGCGCGGCGAGGACGAAGGCAAGGACCCGATGCCGGACACGGAACGCGAAGTGTTGCGCGACGTCTCGCTGAAGGTGCGGCCAGGCGAGACGGTGGCGCTGGTCGGCGCGACGGGCAGCGGAAAGACCGCACTGCTCAACCTGATTCCGCGGCTCTACGACGTGACCGGCGGCGTGATCACCATCGACGGCATCGACATCGCCTCGATGCGGGTGTCGGACCTACGTTCGGTGGTGGCGGTCGCGTTCGAGGACCCGGTGTTGTTCTCGGCCAGCGTGCGCGAGAACGTCGCGCTCGGCGACCCGGAGGCCACCGACGAGGACGTGCGCCGCGCGCTGGACATCGCCCAGGCCACGGATTTCGTGGACAAGCTGCCGTGGGGCCTCGACACCAGGATCGGCGAGCAGGGCCTGAGCCTGTCCGGCGGCCAGCGGCAACGGCTGGCCCTGGCCCGCGCGGTGCTCGGCCGCGCGAGCGCCGGTGACCGCCCCCGGATCATGGTGCTCGACGATCCGCTGTCGGCGCTGGACGTGGAGACCGAGGAGCGGGTGCAGGAACGGCTGCGCACCGTGCTGGCCGGCGCGACCACGCTGCTCGTCGCGCACCGGCCGTCCACCGCGGCGCTGGCCGATCGGGTGGCGTTGCTGGCCGAGGGCTGCATCGTCGCCGAGGGCAGCCACGACCAACTGCTGCGCAGCAGTGCCCGCTACCGCGAATTGATGGGAGGCGAAGCGTGAGCGTGACCGAGACCGTGTCGAAAGACGCGGTGAGCGAGCCGGATTCGGTCGACGAGGTCGCCGACTGGCGTGGCATCGCCAGCGAGGACAAAGAGGTCACCGAGACCGGAAACCTGGTGCTGGCCGGGCGATCCCGGCGGCTGCTGCTCGACCTGGTTCGCCCGTACCGCAGGCTCGCGGTGCTGGCGCTGGTGCTGATCGTGGTGGACAACGCGGCCACCGTCTCGGCGCCGCTGTTCGTCGCCTACGGGCTCGATACCGGCATTTCCGAAGGCGCCAAGGGCAATTGGACGCCGCTGACGCTGACCGTCGCAGGCTACCTCGCCGTGGTCGGCATCAGCGTGTGCACCACCTTCAGCTTCCTGCGGGTCTCGGGCAGGCTCAGCCAGAGCGTGCTGTTCGACCTGCGCGTGCGGCTGTTCGGGCACATGCAGCGGCTGAGCGTGAGCTTCCACGAGAAGTACACCTCGGGCAAGGCGGTCGCCCGGCTCACCGGCGATATCGAAACGCTCCAGGAACTGCTGGAGAGCGCGCTGAACCAGGCGCTGAGCGCGATCCTCTCGGTGGTCACCATCGCGGTGCTGCTGGTCTACCTGGACCAGACCCTCGCGGCCATCGTGCTCGTCGGTTTCGTGCCGCTGGCGCTGGTGACCAGGTGGGCGCAGCGCAGGCAGCGGGCGGGCTACCGGCGCACCCGCGGCGCCATCGCCAAGGTCGTCGTGCAGTTCGTCGAGTCCATGGGCGGCATGCGCGCGGTGCAGGCGTTCCGCCGCGAGCAGCGCAACGAGGCCGTGCTCGCCGTCGAGGACGCCGAGTACCGGACCGCGACCACCGCCGCCATGCGCGGCATGGGCGATTACGCCGGACTCACTCGGCTGCTCGGCAACCTCACCACGGTGATCGTCATCGTGGTCGGCGCGTGGCAGGTGATCGAGGGCAACCTCGCCGTCGGCGTGCTGGCCGCGTACCTGCTGTACCTCAACGAGTTCTACGGCCCGCTCGACGAGCTCGCCCAGGTGTTCAACTCCTACCAGTCCGCCGCCGCGGCGCTGGAGAAGATCTCCGGCGTGCTGGAGGAGGAGCCCTCGGTGCCGGAACCGAAGGATCCGGTGCCGCTGGGCAAGGCCGCGGGCGCGGTGCGGATGGACGAGGTGTGGTTCGGTTACGACGCCGAGCCCGGACCGGAGGCGACCGACGCGGCGGGGCGCGGGCCGGTGCTGCCCGAGTTCTCGCTGGAGATCCCGGCCGGGCAGGTCATCGCCCTCGTCGGTGCGACCGGTGCGGGCAAGTCGACCCTGGCCAAGCTGCTGACCAGGTTCTACGACCCGTCCGGCGGCACGGTCACGCTGGACGGGATCGATCTGCGCCGGATCTCCGATGCCGACCTGCGGCGCACTGTCGTCATGGTGACCCAGGAGTCCTACCTGTTCTCCGGGTCGGTCGCCGACAACATCCGCCTCGGCAGGCCGGACGCCACCGATGCCGAGGTGCACGCGGCCGCCCGCGCGGTCGGGCTGCACGACTTCGTCGTGAAGCTGCCGGAGGGTTTCGACACCGACGTGCGCAAGCGCGGTGGCAGGCTCTCGGCGGGGCAGCGGCAGCTGGTCGCGTTCGCCAGGGTCTTCCTCGCCGATCCGGCGGTCATCGTGCTCGACGAGGCCACCTCGAGCCTGGACATCCCTGGTGAACGGTTGGTTCAGCGGGCGCTGGAGACAGTGTTACGGGACCGCACCGCCGTGATCATCGCGCACCGGCTGTCCACCGTGGCGATCGCCGACCGCGTGCTGGTGCTCGAACACGGCCGGATCGTCGAGGACGGCGCCCCCGCCGAGCTGATCGAGGGCACCGGCCGCTTCGCCGGACTGCACGCCGCGTGGCGCGAGTCACTGGTGTGATGCCCGCGGCGTTCGCGACGGGCCAGGAGGAGGTAGCGCAGCGTGACCACACGGGGACCCGCGAGCGACGCAAAAATACAGCGTGCCGGGTTTTTTCGCTTACGGTAGATACGTGACCAATCCAGCCCCCGCCCCCGACAGCAAACCGGCGGCACCTCGGTGGCCGGCAATTCTGACATGGCGCGCGCACAACGCCACGCGGATGGAATCGGTGCGCGTGACACTGAACGGCAATCGCATTCGCGCCGCCGGTCGCATGATCGGCGGGGCGTGCGAGGACCACCCCGCCTTCAGCGCGTCCTACGACCTGGTCACCGACGAGAACGGTGCGACCAAGCGGCTGTCGCTGCGCGCGACCACCGCGGCGGGGGAGCGGCACGCCTCGATCGCCAGGGACGAGGAGAACTACTGGCTGGTCGACGCGGGCGGCAGCCACGTCCGCTCCACCTTCGCGGGTGCGCTCGACGTGGATGTGGTGCTCAGCCCGTTCTTCAACACCCTGCCGATCCGGCGCTACGGGCTCCAGCACGCGGTGGACGACGTGCAGGTGCCTGTGGTGTACGTGCGCCTGCCCGATCTGCTCGTTCAAGAGGCCAGCCTGGTCTACAGCAGCGGCACCGACGGCATCAGCGTGCTGTCGCCGGTCTCCAGCGCGACGGTCACCGTCGACGAGGACGGCTTCCTGCTGGACTACCCGGGGCTGGCCGAACGCATCTGAGTTCGGGCCATCCGAGTTCAGACCCCGGTGATCACGCCGCCGCGCCGCCCGGCCTCGCGCAGCCGCTCCAGCCAGTCGTGGTCGCCGGGCCGCACGTCGGTGATCTCCCAGCGCCGCGCGGTCTCGTAGTCGTTCCTCGCGTCGTGGCCCGCCTGGGTCAGGTCGGCGAGCGAGCCCTCCGCGCGCAGGGTGTCGCGGGCCGCGCCGAGCACCGTCAGCGTTTCCTCCAGCACGGCGAGCAGTGCGTCGGCGTTCGGTTCGCAGATCGCGCGCACCAGCTCGGGAGCGGTCGCCGCGACCCGGGTGCCGTCGCGGAAGGATCCCGCGGCCAAGCCGAGCGCGAGCGGCCCGCCGCCCGCGCCCGCGACGGCCAGCGCCTCGGCGAGCACGTGCGGCAGGTGCGAGATCCGCGCGACGGCACGATCGTGTTCCTCGGCGACCACCGGAACCACCACCGATCCGCAGTCCAGCGCCAGCGACGCCACGCGACGCCACGGATCCGCGTGCGTTCCCGCATCGACGCCCACTGCCCATACCGCGTCGCGGAACAACTCGGGATCCGTGGCCGCCCAACCGGATTCGGAGGTACCGGCCATCGGATGCCCGCCGACGAAGCGCGCGGCCAGTCCGTGCTTGCGCACCGCGGCGGCGACCGGGGCTTTCACGCTCACCACGTCGGTCAGCATGCATTCCGGCGCGAAGGTGGCCACCGAGGCGAGGATGTGATCGACGGCGGGCATCGGCACCGCGATCACGATCAACGCGTCGGCTTGCGCGGCCCGGCCGAGCACGCCGGGCAGGTCGTCGTCCACGTCGAAACCGTCGGCACGTGCGGCGGCCGCCCCGGGTTGCGATCTGTTGTAACCGAATGCCGTATAGCCCGCCGACACGGCGGCGCGTAGCAGGGAACCGCCGATCAGGCCCGTCCCGAGGACACACACCGGTGCTTTCTGGTCGCGAGTCACCGGAACAGATTCGCATACGACTTCAACATTTGAGCTCGAGCCGACTACCGTTGCGGCCATGGCAGCACAGCGCTCGGGCACGAACAGGGCGGCGTCGGAAGATTACGACGACGTGGAAGGGTTCGCAGTGGCGGTTGTCCGCGAAGAAGGCAAATGGCGGTGTAGTCCGTTGACCCAGGCTGCGCTCACCGATTTGTCCGTTGCGGAAAACGAGCTGAAGGCATTGCGCAGCTCGGGGGCGGTCTTCGGTCTGCTGGACATCGACGACGAGTTCTTCATCGTGTTGCGGCCCGCGCCGAGCGGCACCAGGTTGCTGGTCTCGGACGCCACGGCCGCGATCGATTACGACATCGCCGCCGATGTGCTCGAGGCACTGAACATCGAAATCCCCGATATCGATCCCGACGAAATCGACGACATCGAACCGTGGGAAGAGGGCGATCTCGCGGTACTGGCCGACTTGGGCCTGCCCGAGCCGGTGCTCAGCGTGATTCTCGCCGAGACCGACCTGTACCCGGACGAGCAGCTGGGCATGATCGCCCAGCGCCTCGGCTTCGCCACCGAACTCTCGGCGATACTGGACAAGCTGCCGCGGTGATCGCGGTGCGCGCATGACTGTGCTGCCCGAGAACCCGCTCGTCTCGGACGTCGCGATGATGCGCGCCGCGCTCGACGCGGCCGCGGCCGCCGATCCGCGCGATGTGCCCGTCGGTGCGGTGGTCTTCGACGCGTCCGGTCGCGAGCTGGCCCGCGCCGCCAACGCCAGGGAGGCGCTCGGCGACCCGACCGCGCACGCCGAGGTGCTCGCGCTGCGCCGCGCCGCCGCGGTGCACGGGGACGGCTGGCGGCTGGAGGGCGCGACCATGGCGGTCACGCTCGAGCCGTGCACGATGTGCGCGGGCGCGCTCGTCCTCGCGCGGGTCGGGCGGCTGGTGTTCGGCGCGTGGGAGCCGAAGACGGGCGCCGTCGGCTCACTGTGGGACGTGGTGCGCGACCGTCGGCTCAATCACCGCCCGCAGGTCCGCGCCGGCGTCCTGGAACCGGAATGCGCCGCCCTCCTCGACAACTTCTTCCGCACCCAGCGCTGAGCCCACCCCCGTTTACCGGGGCTTACCGGGCCCGCGGCAGCGGGACCGCCCCCATTTATCGGGGCCGCGGCAGCGGGACCGCCCCCGCGGCAGCGGGACCGCCCCCAGCCGATTTAGCGATCCGGACCGGGTCAGGTAACCTAGTCGGCGGTGGCGTGTCCGAGCGGCCTAAGGAGCACGCCTCGAAAGCGTGTGAGGGGTAACCCCCCTCCGAGGGTTCAAATCCCTCCGCCACCGCCAAAGCCCCTCACCCGTTCACTCGGGTGAGGGGCTTTTCCTTTGCTCGGGCAGCGGCCTGATCACAGGTATGACTCGGTCATACCTGTGGGTAGAATGGCCTCATGGCCAAGATCACCATCAGCATTCCCGACGACATCGCCGAGAAGGCGAATCACGCGGTAGCCGCCGGACTGGCGGGTTCGGTGTCGGCCTACTTCACCCAGCTCGCGCAGCGCGAGCCGGATTGGGCCGCCGCCGCCGAGATCATTGCTGAACTTGCCGCCGAGGCCGGTGTCACCGACGCCGACCGGGCCGAGGCCGCCGCCGCATTCACCGCCGCCGAGAACGCCGCCGCTGCTGACGCTCTCGGCGGTGCCGCGTGATCGTCGTTCTCGACTCCGGTGCACTGATCGGGCTGGAGAAGCACAGCGCCGCAGCGGTGGCCGCCCTCGAGTACGCCCAGCGCAACAACTACGACATCGTTGTGCCCGCAACGGTTCTCGCGCAATGTTGGCGCAACAGCCCCCGGCAGCACGCAGTGTCTCGGCTGTTGAAGACTCGTGCCCTCCGCGTGGTGGACCTCACCGAGGCGCATGCCTACGCGGTCGGGAAATTGCTCGCCGACACCGGTACGGCCGACGTGGTGGACGCTCACGTGACAGTCCTGGCGCGAGCGCTGCGGGCAACCCTGGTGCTCACCTCCGACCCCGACGACTTGAAGGCTCTCGACCCGGCGGTACGGCTGCACATGGTGTAGGAGTTACGTCGATGGCGGCCGGTCGTGGTAGCCCTCCGATCGGCGGTCGACTCACCCGACCGCTCGGATGAAGGGCTTTTCGGGCCGACCTTTCTTTTCCGCGTCGTCCTGGGCGGCGAGTAGGTCGTCGCCGTTCTGGAGGATCCATTCGCCCATGGCTTTCATCGGGCCGTCGACCAGGCTCGCTCCCAACCTGGTCAGGCCGTATTCGACGCGGGGTGGCGCCTCGGGGAATCGGTGGCGCTCGATCAGGCCGTGGTCGAGCAGGCGGTGCAGCGCCTCGGTGAGGGCTTTGTCGCTGACTCCGCCGATGTCGGCGCGCAGGTCGCTGCGGCGGCGGGGGCCGGTGTGCAGGGCGACCAGCACGACCGGGTCCCAGGTGCGGGCGAACAGGTCGGTCGCCGCTCGCACCCGGCAGTCCGCGACCAGCTCTCGGCGTCGGTCCTGGTAACCGCTCATGTCCCCGATGATCGCCCCTTGTCACGCACCGATCGGTGCGTATCGGTTTCCCTACCGTAGCCGTCGACCGAATGGATGCGACAAGGGAGACATGATGCGGATCGGGATTCTCGGCACGGGCACGCTGGCCGCCGCGCTGGGCGGCTGCTGGACGCGGGCGGGACACCACGTCACCGTCGCGGGGCGATCGCAGGACAAAGCCCGGACGCTGGCTGCTCGTCTGGGTGGCGGCGCCCGAGCGACCACGGTACGCGAGGCCGTCGCCGGGGCCGATGCGGTGCTGCTCGCGGTGGCCTGGGACGGCGTGGCCGACATCCTGCGCAGCGCCGAATCCGCCACGGGGACACTCGCGGGCACGACGCTGATCGACCCGACCAACGCCGTCGATCACGGGGTCGGTGTGCTGTCCACGCCGCCCGGCGGGTCGGGTGCGCAACGCGTGGCCGAACTCGCGCCGGGTGCCCACGTGGTCAAGGCGTTCCACCTCTTCCCCGCCGAGCAGTGGGGTGAGCTGCCCGGCCACCCCGTGACCGTCGCGATCTGCGGGGATCATCCAAATGCTTTGCGCGTCACCGAGACCCTGGTTCGCGATGCCGGTGCGGAAGCCGCCGTGCTCGGCGGGCTCGACCGTGCCAGGCAACTGGAAGAAGCGGCGGGCTTCGTTATCGCCCTCGCGTTCAAAGGCTTCGACCCGCGCGCCGCGGTGCCGCACGTACCGGCGGGCGCTCGAGCGGTCCCGTAGTCGGCGCCACGGACGACAAAAGGCCCCCGCCCGGCAGCGCGGGCGGGGGCGAGTGGGCGGATGTCGGCTGGTGTCCGATTCGCGCGGTAGAACCTCGAATTCCGGGTATACGCGGAACAGATGGAAGCGGGAAGGGATGTGACGCCTAATGCGCCGCCGAGCCGTCCGCGTGGGAACGATGCGCGAGAGTTACATGAGAATCGGAAGTCTGATCGTCTTGATCTGGTTGTTGATCGGAGTGGCCGCCTGCGTCCAGCGCGACTACTTCGACAGCGGCCCGGTCAATTGCGCCGGTGCAGGCACGATCGCGGTCACGGTGATCGCGGGTCCGCTCAACTACATGGGCGTGAATCCGAAGGTCTCGGATTGCAATGTGCCGCAGCCGAGTCCGTAGTCGGCGCGGGTAGCGCGCCGGGCGACGGAACCATGGCCCCGCCGGTCTTCTCGACCGCCGGGGCCGATTCGTTCAGCGGGCAGCCGCGGCCAGATCCCGCGGTCGCGGGGCAGGTGATGCGCTGTCGGCCACCGTGTGCCCAGCCTCGTGCGGCGCTGCTACGGGCCTTCGATCGGCCGCGAAATAGGCCGAGCCCGCGGCGGCCACGACCACGATCGCGACGCCGCCCCACTGCGCCGCGTGTAGACCCTGGCCCAGCAACATCCACCCGGCCAGCGCGGCGGCCGCCGGTTCCAAACTCATCCACACCCCGAACACCGACGCGTTGATCCGCCGCAGCGCGGTCAGCTCGATGGCGTGCGGCACCAGCGACGAGCACACCGCGATCACGGCGACCCCGGCCAGCAGCAGCGGGTTCAGCAATGCCGAACTGCCTTGCGCCACAAGGAAAGGCAGCACGATGACGCCGCTGAACGCCATGGCCAGCGCGAGCCCGTCGTGGCCCGCGGTGTGCCGCCCGACCACCGAGCTACAGGCGATGTACGCGCCCCACCCGGCGCCGCCGAGCAGGGCGAACAGCACGCCGGTCCACGACATCGGTCCGCCGGAATCCATGAGCAGCAGTACGCCCGCTCCCGCGAGGAGCACCCAGAACGCGTCGCGCGGCTTGCGTGATCCGAGTAGGGCGACGGTGAGCGGGCCGAGGAATTCGATGGTGACCGCGACGCCGAGCGGAATCCGTTCGATAGCCGCGTAGGAGCAGAGATTCATTGCGGCGATGGCTATTCCGAGCCCGGCGATACCGGGCAGCGCGTGGCGAGGCACCCGGAGCGCGGGCCGCCAGAGCAGCAGGGCGAGCACGCCGGCGACGGCGATGCGCAGGCAGGCGACCACGTCCGCGCCGCCCGCGAGCGGGAACAGCTGTTTGGCCACAGCCGCGCCGACCTGGATGGAGACCATCGCGCCGAGCACCAGCAGTGGCGCGGGCACCCGATCGATGGGCGTTCGAGTGGTGAGAGGGGGGAGTGTGCGCAGCGGTATCTGTTCGACCGAAGTGACGACCACGAGCCAAAAAGCTAGGTGTGCAAAGTAAAAGAATTTTGACTGCCCGGTTGCCGCACCCGCCTTCCTTCGTTGCGAAATGTCGCCCGAACTGTGGCCGAGCGCACTGGGAGTAACCGCGGGGCATGAGGGTATCTCCCCCCTTACGCCAGTCGGCGCGAGTGTGGAAGGAAGCGATGACTATGCGCGAGCGAGTGACTCACGGGCGGGCTGCGCGCGAATCCGGGATGCGGTGGTTCAGTCTGCTGCTCCTGGTGTGGTTGGCCATCGGCATGATCGCCGCAGGCCAGCGGCAGTACTTCACCAGCGGGCCGATCAACTGCGCCGGATTCGGCACGATCGCGCTGACCGCGGTCTCCGGCCCGCTGAATTACATGGGACTCAACCCCAAGGTGTCGAACTGTACCGTGCCGCGGCCGAGTGAGTGACTCGGTAGCAACCCGGTAGCGCCGGGCGGTCAGCTACCGGTTGCCGGGCGTAGCTTCGCCTTCGATCCGGCCATCGCTGGGCCGTGGGCGGCTGCGTCCGGGACGAGAACGGACCCACGCCGAACAGGTGCGGAGCCGATTCGACCGCGCGGGGGTCAGTCGCTGACCGCGACGGACTCCCGCGCGGCGCCCGTCCGGGCTCGCAGCTCGCGTAGCCGCGCGCCCTCCACGTCGATATCCGGCACGATCTTGTCCAGCCACTTCGGCATCCACCACGCCCACTCGCCCATCAGCACCAGCAGCGAGGGGATCAGCACCATCCTGACCAGGAAGGCGTCGAGCAGCACGCCCGCCGCCAGCGCGAAACCCATGGACTTGGCGGTCGGGTCGGATTCCAGCAGGAACGAACCGAACACGGAGATCATGATGATCGCCGCCGCGGTGACCACGCGCGCGCCGTGGTGGTAGCCGTTGACCATGGCCTCCTTGGGCGAGGCGCCGTGCACGTACTCCTCGCGCATGCGGGTCACGAGGAACACCTGGTAGTCCATCGCCAGGCCGAACACCAGACCGATCAGCATGATGGGCAGAAAGCTGACGATCGGATGCGGATCGTCGATCAGCCCGAGCTCGCCGTCCTGGAAGATCAGCACGGTCGCGCCGAACGTCGCGGCCATGGAGAGCAGGAACCCGAGCGCGCCGGTCAGCGGCACCAGAATCGAACGGAACACCAGGATCAGCAGGACGAAGGCCGCCCCGGCGACGATCGCCATGTAGGGCACGATCTTGCTGAGCAGCACGTGGTCGATGTCGGCGTAGATGGCGGTGGTGCCGGTGATGCCGTATTGGATGCCGTACTCGGCCTTCAAGCCTGCTTCGGCTTCGCGGGCGTCGCGCACCAGATCCTTGGTGGACTGGTTGTTCGGGCCCGACTTCGGCACGCCGTCGAGCAGCGCTCCGTTGCCGTCCCGGCTCAGCGTCGGCTCGGTCACGTAGTCCATGTCGGCGTAGGAGATCAGCTTGTCGCGCAGTGCGTTCAGCGCTTCCGCCCGGCGATCCACGGGCACGTCGGTGAGGTCGACAGCGACGTTGAGCACCCCGTTGCTGCCTTCGCCGAAGCCTGCCGTGCGCAGCTCGTAGGCCATTCGCACGGTGGAGGTCTTGGGCATGCTGTTTTCGCCGGGCAGGCCGAGGTTCAGTCCGGCCGCGGGCGCGGCGAGCAGGCCGAGCACCACGACGCTGAGCACCAGCGTGACGGCCGGAACGCGGCCGATCAGCCGGGCGACGCGCATGCCGTTGGTGATGATCGAGTCGTCCTCCGGGTCGTGCGTGGCGATGAACGGCAGCTCGGGCTTGAAGAGGAACCTCCCGAGCGCGCCGAGCAGCGCGGGCATCAGCGTCAGCGCGACCAGCACCGCGAAGGCCGCCGCGATCGCGCCGCCGAGACCCATGAACGTCAAGAACCTGACGCCGACGACGCTGAGCCCGACGAGCGCGATGATCACGGTCAGCCCCGCGAACACCACCGCGGACCCGGCAGTGCCCAACGCGGTGCCTGCGGCTTCCTCGGCCGAATCCTGCACGGCGAGTTCGTGTTTGTACCTGGACACGATGAACAGCGCGTAGTCGATGGAGAGCGCGATGCCGATCATCGAGGCGAGGAACGTGGTGAAGCTGGGGATGGACAGCACCGAGGTGCCGAGCAGGATCAGCGATGTCGCCGCCCCGAGGCCGACGATCGCGGTGACGATCGGCACGAAGGCCGCCACGAGGGCGCCGAAGGCCACGATCATCACGATCAGCGCGACGCCCATGCCGATCATCTCCGACTTGCCGCTCGGGACCTGTTGCTCGATCGCGATGGTTCCGCTGAGCTCGACGGTCAGCCCGGCGTTGCGCGCGGCGTCGGCGGCGTCGTAGGCGGCCGCCCGATCCTCGGCGGTGATGTCGGCGAACTCCTTGATGGTGAACGGCACGCTCACGACCGCGACGGTGTCGGGCTCGGTCTTGTTGAGCACGTTCAGCGGCGCTCCGCTACAGGTGGAGACGTTCGGCTCCGGCACGAGGCAGCCCATCTGCTTGGCCGCGGCGACCGGGTCGACCAGCGGCTTGGCGTGGTCGACGATGCCGAGGCGCTGCAAGCTGCCGATCAGCGCGACGACCGCCTCGTGATTCACCGGGTCGGTGAGCTTCTGCCCCTCGGGCGCGCCGATCACATACGTCCCGGTGACGGCGTCGAACTCGAACGCCGCGGACATGCCGGGGAAGTGTTCGTCGAGGATTTTCGTCGCCCGCTCGGACGGCAGGTTCGGCAGGCTGAAGTCGTCGGTCATCGGCTCCTTCAACTGCGTGCCGAGCGCGGCGAGGAGCAGGAAGAGGACGAGCCATACCGGCAGCACGATCCACTTGCGGCGGAAAGCGAATTTTCCCCACCGGTACAGATACACGGACAACGGGTTCTCCTCGCGGTGATCGGGTCGAGCCGGTTCGGGCACAAGCGCGCGGGCTCACCCGCCGCGCATTCACGAACTACCGCCGCCGCGCCGATGCGCAGGCGGTCAACCGAGCAAAGAGTCGAACACCCCGAGTCTGCTGCGGACCGAGCGCGAGATCAAGAACCCCCGGAAACACGTCGGCCCCGCACCCAGACCAGGGTGCGGGGCCGACGGTCGGCGGAATCCGATCAGCTCACGGCGACCGGTTCCTTCTTCAGCTCGACGGACTTCCGCTGCAGTTCACGCAGCTTGGTGCCCTCGACATCGATATCGGGCACGATCCGGTCCAGCCACTTCGGCATCCACCAGGACCACTTGCCCATGATCACCAGCAGCGCCGGGATCAGGACCATGCGGACGATGAAGGCGTCGAACAGGACACCTGCCGCCAGCGCGAAACCGAAGGTCTTCGCGGTCACGTCCGTCTCCAGGATGAAGGAGGCGAACACCGAGATCATGATGATCGCGGCGGAGGTCACCACGCGCGCGCCGTGGTGGTAGCCGGCGACCACCGCTTCCTTGGGCGACTTGCCGTGCACGTATTCCTCGCGCATGCGGGTCACCAGGAACACCTGGTAGTCCATGGCGAGACCGAAGACGAGGCCGATGAGCATGATCGGCAGGAAGCTGACGATCGGCTGCGGATCGTCGATCAGGCCGAGCCTGCCCTCCTGGAAGATCAGCACGGTCGCGCCGAAGGTCGCGGCCATGGAGAGCAGGAAGCCGAGCGCCGCGGTCAGCGGAACCAGGATCGAGCGGAACACCAGGATCAGCAGGATGAACGCGGCGCCCGCCACGATGGCCAGGTACGGCGCGATCTTGCTGAGCAGCACGTGGTCGACGTCGGCGTAGATGGCGGTGGTGCCGGTGATGCCGTACTCGATCCCGTACTGCGCCTTCAGCTCCGCCTCGGCATCGCGGGCGTCGCGCACCAGGTCCTTGGTGTCCTGGTTGTTCGGGCCCGACTTCGGCACGCCGTCGAGCAGCGCGCCCGCCTTGTCCTCGCCGCTGAACTGCGGTTCGGTGACGTAGTCCATGTTGTCGTAGGACGCGAGCCGATCGCGCAGGGCGTTGACCGCCTCGTCGCGCTTCTCCGGTGCGACGTTGCTCAGGTCGACCGCGACGTTGAGCACGCCGTTGCTGCCTTCGCCGAAGCCTTCGGTGCGCAGTTCGTAGGCCTTACGCACGGTGGAGGTCTTGGGCATGCTGTCCTCGCCGGGCAGGCCGAGGTTCAGTCCGGCCGCGGGGGCGGCGAGCGCGCCGAGCGCCACGACGGACAGGATCAGCGCGACCCACGGCGCCTTGCCGATCAGGCGGCCGAAGCGCATGCCGTTGGTGACGATGGCGTCGTTCTCCGGGTCGTGCTTGGCGACCAGCGGCAGCTTGGGCTTGAACAGGAACCGGCCGAACGCGCCGAGCAGCGCGGGCATCAGCGTGGTCGCGGTGATGACCGCGAAGCCTGCCGCGATCGCGCCGCCCAGGCCCATGAAGGTCAGGAACTCGACGCCGACGATGCTGAGCCCGGCCAGGGCGATGATCACGGTCAGGCCGGCGAACACCACCGCGGAACCGGCGGTGCCGAGCGCGGTGCCCGCCGCCTCTTCCGGCGAATCCTGTACGGCGAGTTCGTGTTTGTACCTGGACACGATGAACAGCGCGTAGTCGATGGAGAGCGCGATACCGATCATCGAGGCGAGGAACGTGGTGAAGCTGGGGACCTCGATGACCGAGGTGCCGAGCATGATGACCGAGGTGGCCGCGCCGAGGCCGATGATCGCGGTGACGATCGGCACGAAGGCCGCCACGATGGCGCCGAAGGCCACGATCATCACGACCAGCGCGACGCCCATGCCGATCAGCTCGGCGGTACCGCTCGGCTGCTCCTGAGTCTGGGCGATGGAACCGCTCACCTCGACGACGAGACCGGAGTTCCTGGCGTCGGCCCCCACGTCGTAGGCCGCCTTGCGGTTCTCCTCGGTGACGTCGGAGAACTTCGCGATGCTGAACGGCACACTGATGACGGCGACGGAGTTCGGGTCGTCCTTGCTCAGCACGTTCAGCGGTGCGCCGCTGCACTGCGAGGGATCGGGATTGGCCAGGCAGCCCATCTTGTCGGCGGCGTCGATCGGGTTCGAGATCGGCTTCTCGTGGTCGACGATGCCGAGCTCGCCGAGCTTGGCGATGAACGCCTCGACCGCCGCACGGTTCGCGGGATCGGTCAGCTTCTGCCCCTCGGGGGCGCCGATGACGTAGGTTCCGGTGACGGCGTCGAACTTGAACGCCTCGGACGCACCGGGGAAGTGCTTGTCGAGAATGTCGTTGGCTCGGGCCGAGGGCAGCTCGGGCATGCTGAAGTCGTTGCTCATCGGCTTGCTGAGCTGCGAGCCCAGGCCACCCAGGAGCACGAACAGGACAAGCCAGACCGGAAGCACTATCCATTTCCGGCGGAAAGCGAACTTTCCGAATCTATAGAGGTAAACGGACACGAGGGGTACTCCTAGCGATGACTGGGGCGTGCTGGATCGTGGCGTGCAGACAACACTCTCGCGGGGCTCCCTGCTGTCCCCGCCTCCATATACGCTTCTGCCTACCGTGCGGTAGGTAGACTACCGAGCGGGTAAGTGGAGGTACAACCTCAATTTTGGTGGCAACCTTAGCCCTGCGCAGGATTGATGAGAGGATCATCCAATGGCCGGACCCGACGCACCCGAGAGCGTTATCGCAGGTAGTGGCACTAAAATCGCGATTCGCGACGCGGCTGTGAAGCTATTCGGCGCCAAAGGATTCGAGCAGACGAGCCTTCGTGAGGTCGCGGATGCGGTCGGAATCACAAAGGCGTCGCTGTACTATCACTACCCCTCGAAGCTCGATCTGCTCCTGGCGATCATCGACCCGATCATCGATCATCTGCGCTCGGTCGTCGAGGACATCGACGCGGTCCCGCACAACGCCGAGGGCGTGCGCGCGGTGCTGCGCGGTTACCTGCGCGGGCTCATCCGGCACCGCGACGCGGGCGCGCTGTGCGTGCGCGACGCGGTGGCGATCGTCAACGCGATGGCCGACCGATATCCGGACCTGAGGGATTCCAACCAGGTGCTGCGCGATTGGCTGGCGGGCCCGAATCCGAACGACGAGGCGCGGGTGCGAGCCTGCGCCGCGCTCGAGGTGCTCGGGGTGGCGCTGATCTCGAAGGAGCTGGTGCCGGGCGCCGACGACTCGCTGCTGGAATCCACGCTGCTCGACTCGGCCACCTGCGTGTTGACCGCCTGCGGCACCGCGTAGATTCGAGCGCGTCGTCGAACACGCCTGGGAGTAGCCGTGCACATCACCGCGAAGGTCGATTACGCGGTGCGGACCCTGCTGGAGATCGCCTCGGCCACACCGGAGGCCAAGATCAAGGCGGACGCCATCGCGACCGCGCAGCGGATTCCGCCGAAGGTGCTCGAGACCGTGCTGGGGGAGCTGCGCCGCGCCGAGCTGGTCGTCAGCAGGCGCGGCCCCGACGGCGGCTACTCGCTGGCCAGGCCCGCGTCCGAGATCTCCATCGCCGACGTGATTCGCGCGGTCGAGGGCCCGCTCGCCTCGGTGCGCGGGCATCGGCCGGAGGACGTGAAGTATCCGGGTACCGCCGAACCGCTGCAGCGGGTGTGGATCGCGCTGCGCGTGAACATCCGCTCGGTGCTGGAGAACGTGACGATCGCCGACATCGTCGCCGACGGTTTGCCCGAGTTCGTGGAGGCGCTCACCGGTGACCCCGGCGCCTGGGCGCGGCGCTGAGCTGGGATTTCCGCCGGGAGAAAACTTCACGACAGCTGTCGGCGATTGCCGGTAGCCTGCCAAGCATCATGTTGATCAGACTGCTCAGGACCCATCTGTACCCCTACCGCGCACAACTGGCGGGGGTCGTTGCGCTCCAGCTGGTTTCGGTCATCGCGATGCTCTACCTGCCGAGCTTGAACGCCGATCTGATCGACGGCGGCGTCACCAAGGGCGATATCGGCTACATCTGGACCACCGGGCTGTGGATGCTCGCGGTCACCGGCGTGCAGATCGTCGCGTCCTCGGTCTCGGTCTATCTCGGCGCGCAGGCCGCCATGGGCGCGGGCCGCGATCTGCGCGGCGCTCTGGTGCACCGGGTCGGCACGTTCTCCGCCCGCGAGGTCGGCATGTTCGGCGCGCCCTCGCTGATCACCCGCAACACCAACGACATTCAGCAGGTGCAGCTGCTCATCGTGATGTCGGCGACCATCCTGGTGATGGCGCCGATCATGTGCGTCGGCGGCATCGTCATGGCGCTGCGCGAAGACCTGAGCCTGTCCTGGCTGCTGCTGATCGCGGTGCCCGCGCTGGCGCTGTCGATGGGGTTCATCGTGGCCAGGATGGTCCCGGGCTTCCGTGACATGCAGGAGCGCATCGACGGGGTCAACCGGGTGCTGCGCGAGCAGATCACCGGCATCCGAGTGGTGCGGGCGTTCGTCAGGGAGCGGCAGGAGACCTGGCGGTTCGGCCTGGCCAACACCGATCTCACCGAGGCCTCGTTGCGCGTCGGCAAGCTGATGGCGCTGATGTTCCCGCTGGTCATGCTGATCAGCAATGTCACAGCGGTGGGGGTGATCTGGTTCGGCGGGCACCTGATCGACTCCGGCGAGATGCAGATCGGCTCGCTCACCGCGATGTTGTCCTACATCATGCAGATCCTGATGGCGGTCATGATGGCATCGTTCCTCGCCATGATGGCCCCGCGCGCCGCGGTGTCGGCCGACCGGATCGGCGAGGTGCTCGCCACCGAGTCCTCGGTGCTGCCGCCGCGTCTGCCGCAGCCGTTCAAGGGCGATCCGGCGACGGTCGACTTCCAGTTCTGCGAGTTCGCGTTCCCTGGAGCGGAGAAGCCGGTGCTGCGCGCCATCCGATTCCAGGTGGAGCCGGGCACCATGACGGCCATCGTCGGCTCCACCGGCTCCGGCAAGACCACGCTGCTCAACCTGATCCCGCGGCTGATCGACGTCACCGACGGCGCGGTGTACCTGGGCGGCACCGACGTCCGCCACCTCGACCTGGAAGTACTGCGCGAACAGATCGGGCTGGTGCCGCAGAAGGCGTACCTGTTCTCCGGCACGGTCGCGAGCAACCTGCGCTACGGCAACCCGGACGCCACCGACGAAGAACTCTGGCGCTGCCTGGAGATCGCGCAGGCCGCCGACTTCGTGCGGGACATGCCGCAGGGTTTGGAGACGCCGGTCGCCCAGGGCGGCACCACGGTCTCCGGCGGCCAGCGCCAGCGCCTGGCCATCGCGCGTGCGCTGGTGCGCAAGCCGCGCGTCTACCTGTTCGACGATTCGTTCTCCGCGCTCGACGTCGCCACCGACGCCAGGCTGCGCGAGGCGCTGAAGCCGGAAACCAGGAACGCCTCGGTGATCATCGTCGCGCAGCGCATCGCCACCATCCGCGACGCCGACCAGATCGTGGTACTCGAGGACGGCGTGATGGCGGGCATCGGCACCCATGAACAATTACTGCGCGACTGTCCCGAGTATCAGGAGATCGTGGCGTCCCAGCTGAGTGCGGAGGAGGCGCGATGAGGCCAGGAGCTCCCACTCCCGGATCGCCGGACGCCAAGGCGAAATCGTTCGGGCCGTCGCTGAAGCGGTTGCTGCGCAGGCTGGCTCCCGAACGGTTCTACGTCTGGTGCATCGTCGGCCTCGCGATCGTCTCGGTGGTGCTCAACACCCTCGGCCCTTACCTGCTCGGCAAAGCGACCAACCTGGTCTTCGACGGCGTCGTCGGCAGGAACCTGGAGGCGATGCGCGGTCTGTCCAAGGAGCAGGCCGTCGAGCGGCTGCGGGAGAGCGGCAACGACACCCTGGCCGACATGCTCAACGCCATGAACGTCGTCCCCGGCGTCGGCGTGGATTTCGGCGCGGTGGGCCGGGTGCTGCTGGTCGTGCTCGCGCTCTACGCCGGCGCCTCGGTGTTCGGCTGGCTCCAGGGCTACCTGCTCAACATCGTCATCAACCGGACGGTGAAGCGGCTGCGCAGCGAGGTCGAGGACAAGATCCACCGGCTGCCGTTGCGCTACTTCGACTCTCAGCCGCGCGGCGACGTGCTGAGCCGGGTCACCAACGACGTCGACAACGTCTCGCAGAGCCTGCAGCAGACCATGAGCCAGCTGATCGTCTCGGTGTTCTCGGTGATCGGCATCCTGATCATGATGTTCTGGATCTCGCCGCTGCTGGCGCTCATCGCGCTGCTCACCGTGCCCGGCGCGATCGTCGTCACCGCGCAGATCGCCAAACGATCCAAGCCGCACTTCGTCGACCAGTGGAAGTACACCGGTCTGGTCAACGCCCAGGTCGAGGAGGCCTACACCGGCCACGAGGTGGTCACCGCGTTCGGCCGCGGCCGCGAGGTGAGCCGGGAGTTCGACGAGCGCAACCAGGCGCTCTACGAATCCAGCTTCAAGGCGCAGTTCATCTCGGGTCTGATCATGCCCTCGATCATGTTCCTCGGGAACGTGAACTTCGTGCTGGTCGCGCTGGTCGGCGGCCTGCGGGTGGCGACGGGTCACATCTCGCTCGGCGAGGTGCAGGCGTTCATCCAGTACTCCAGGCAGTTCAGTCAGCCGCTGACCCAGATCGGCGCGATGGCGAACCTGCTGCAGTCCGGCGTGGCCTCGGCCGAGCGGATCTTCGAGATCCTCGACGCCGAGGAGCAGAGCCCGGACCCGGTCATGGAGAACGTGCGACCGGTGGATCGCGGGCGGGTCGAGTTCGAGGTCGTCTCGTTCCGGTACGAACCGGAGAAGCCGGTCATCGAGCGACTCTCGCTGGTCGCCGAGCCAGGACACGTGGTGGCGATCGTCGGCCCCACCGGCGCGGGCAAGACCACGCTGGTGAACCTGCTCATGCGTTTCTACGAGCTGGACGCGGGCACCATCACCATCGACGACGTCGACATCACCGAGATCACCCGCGACCACCTGCGCTCGCGAATCGGCATGGTGTTGCAGGACACCTGGCTGTTCCGCGGCACCATCCGCGAGAACATCGCCTACGGCAATCCGAACGCGAGCGAAGCGGAGATCCTCGCCGCGGCCCGCGCCGCCTACGTCGACCGCTTCGTGCACGCGCTGCCCGAGGGCTACGACACGATCATCGATGAAGAGGGCTCGGGCGTCAGCGCCGGTGAGAAGCAGCTGATCACCATCGCCCGCGCGTTCCTGGCCAAGCCGTCGATCTTGGTGCTGGACGAGGCGACCAGCTCGGTGGACACCCGCACCGAACTGCTGGTCCAGCACGCCACCGCGGCGCTGCGCAAGGACCGGACGAGTTTCGTCATCGCGCACCGGCTTTCGACCATCCGCGACGCCGATCTGATCGTCGTGATGGAGGCGGGCCGGATCGTCGAGCACGGCACGCACGAGCAGCTGCTCGAGGAGCGCGGGGCGTACTACCGGTTGTACAGCGCCCAGTTCGCGGCCGCGGCCGCCGAGGCCTGATTCAGGCGCAGAGCTGGGGGAGCAGCGTCCGGTAGACCCACTCCTCCCAGCGCTGCGCCGACCAGCCCCTGGTGCGGACCAGCAGCAGGAACAGTTCGGTGCTGAGCAGGCCGTAGAGCAGGTCGGCCGCCTCGTCGGCCGAGACATCCTGGCGCGCACCGGGTTTGCTCATCAGCGCGGTGGCGGTGCGCAGTTGCACGGTGTAGCGCTGATCGGCCGGGTCGGCGGGCCACATCGCCGCGACCTCCGGGTCGGTCGCCGCGGCCGTCTCGATCACCTTGTGGATCGGTGCGATGCGTTCGAGCACCGGCCGGGTGCCGGTGATGTGCGCGCGCAGGTGCTCCGGCGCGGTCTCGGTGGCCAGCGCGGCGCGGAACCAGTCCCGTTCCATGGTCGCCACCGGTTCGTCGTCGCCGGCGATCGTGACGTCGACCAGTTCCTTCAGCAGGGTGCGCTTGTTGCCGAACCCGAAGTAGATGGTCTGCACGGCCACGCCCGCCCGCGCGGCGATCTCCTGCAGGTTGCTTGCGCCGTAGCCCTGTTCGACGAACAGCTCGCCCGCGGCGGTGAGGATCCGCCGCCGCGTCTCCTGGGCTTTGAGGGCCCGCTTGTTCGTCCCTTTGACGGCGCTCATGACTGGAGTTTAAGTCCAGTGAGTTGGTCGGACGCGGAACGCACAGGGCCGCCTGCGAGGATGAGAGGCGTGTCAGCTCCGGAATCGTTCTCGTTCACCGTCGGCGCCCGGCTGGAGGGACGGCACGGTCGCACGGGCGTCATCCAGACGCCGCACGGCGCGATCGCGACGCCCGCGTTCATCCCCGTCGGCACGAAGGCGACGGTCAAGGCGGTGCTCCCGGAGACGATGAGCGAGCTGGGCGCGCAGGCGCTGCTGGCCAACGCCTACCACCTCTACCTGCAACCGGGCGCCGACATCGTGGACGAGGCGGGCGGGCTCGGCGCGTTCATGAACTGGCCGGGGCCCACCTTCACCGACAGCGGCGGCTTCCAGGTGATGTCGCTCGGCGTCGGGTTCAAGAAGGTGCTGGCCATGGAGTCCGTCGACGTGCGCAGCGACGACGTGATCGCCGCGGGCAAGGAGCGCCTGGCCACCGTCGACGACGACGGCGTCACATTCCGCTCGCACCTGGACGGCTCCAAGCACCGGTTCACCCCGGAAGTCTCGATGGGCATCCAGCACCAGCTCGGCGCGGACATCATGTTCGCCTTCGACGAGCTCACCACGTTGCTGAACACCCGTGCCTACCAAGAGAAGTCGCTGCAACGCACGCACGAGTGGGCGCAGCGCTGCATCGACGAACACGAGCGGCTGACGGCGGCGCGCACGCACCGTCCGTACCAGGCGCTGTTCGCCGTCATCCAGGGCGCGCAGTACGAAGACCTGCGCCGCAAGGCATGCCGCGAGCTGGAAGCGGTCCGTGGCGCGGGCGGAACGGATTTCGACGGTTACGGCATCGGCGGCGCGCTGGAGAAGCACAACCTCGGCGCCATCGTCGGCTGGTGCTGCGATGAACTGCCGCAGGACAAGCCGAGGCACATGCTCGGCATCAGCGAGCCGGAGGACGTCTTCGTCGCGGTGGAGAACGGCGCGGACACCTTCGACTGCGTGAATCCGTCACGCGTGGCCCGCAATGCCGCCATCTACGTGGCCGAGGGCCGTTTCAACATCAACACCAGCCGGTTCCGTCGCGACTTCACCCCGATCGACGAGACCTGTGACTGCTACACCTGCGCGCACTACACCCGCGCCTACCTCCACCATCTCTTCAAGGCCAAGGAGATGCTGGCCGCCACGCTGTGCACGATTCACAACGAGCGCTTCACCGTTCGCCTGGTCGACCGCATCCGCGCCAGCATCGACGACGGCTGCTTCGACGAGTTCAAGGCCGAGACCCTGGGCCGCTGGCAGGGTCGCATCCGTACGCCCTAGCCACACCTGACCTGCTCGCCACACACGCTGCCTACGTGTCACAGCTCGGCCGACGCTGTGACGCGTAGGCAGCGTGTGTGGCGAGGGACAGGCGACGTGCTAAGCGTGCAGCGGGTCGGTCGAGCGCGGTGCGTAGCTCGGTTCGTGCTTCTTGAGCAGCGCGATCACCCGGTAGGTGATCGGCATGACGAGCACCTCGACCAGCGTCTTCCACAGGAAGCCGACGATCACGTAATTCACGAACTGCTGCCAGGTTTCGATGCCGATGGCCCCCGCGGCGATGGAACAGAAGATCAGGGTGTCGGCGAATTCGCCGACCACGGTGGAGCCGATCAGCCTGGCCCACAGGTGCTTCTCCTTGGTGCGCTCCTTGATCAGCACCAGCGTCGCGGAATTCAGCAGCTGGCCGACGAAATATCCGGCGAGACCGGCGATCACGAGCCGCGGCACCGGGCCGACGATGGTGCGCAGCGCCTCCTGGTTCTCGTAGAAGCTCGCCGAGGGCAGGCGGAGCGCGACGGCGAAGCACAGCACGGTCAGCAGCAGGGCGCCGAAGCCGTAGTAGATGGCGTGCCGGGTGGCGCGGAAGCCGTACACCTCGCTCAGCACGTCGCCGAGGACGTAGGCCAGAGGAAAGAGGAAGAACGCGCCGTCGGTGACGATCGGTAGGACCTGGAACGGCCCCACCGTCACCGATTCGTCGCCGAAGAATTCGACGCCCTTGGTCGCGCAGATATTCGAGATGATCAGCGTCGCGGTGAACAGCGCGACGATCAGCGGGTAGTACCCCCGCGCGACCTGGGCGAATGCCGCGTGGTCCGGCGCGGGGTGTCCAGACTCTTCGTGTTCTTCGGTTTTGTGCACATCACTCACGGGCATCATCTTCCCAGCTCGGACCCGGCCGCGTGGGCCTGTCGACATCTGCGGGCGCATACGCGTACCCCCGCTTTCGCCGCGGTCGTGCGCGGCTTTGGGCGGACCGCGTCCGCCTGCGCCCATTACGCTGTACCCATGACGAATCCCGGCGATTCCGACGAGTGGTGGAAGCAGTACGGCGGCCAAGGCGTGTCGCCGGACTCGGGCGCCCAAGGCTCGGTGCCGCAGTATCCGAACTCCGAACCGACCGGGTACCCCTCCGCCCCGCAGTACCCGCAGCAGCCGCCGCCGTCGCAACCGCAGCAGCCGCAGTACCCGAACTACCAGCAGCCCGCGGCCGGGTCGCCGTACCAGTCGGGTCCGGCGCCCTATCCGCAGCAGCCGAATTACGGTTACCCACAGGGTTATCAGCCGTACGGCGCGCCGCAGGGCGGGGGTTCCAACGGTCTGGCCATCGCCGCGATGATCGTCTCCATCGCCGGTGTCGCTTCCTGCTGCTTCCTGCTGCCGAGCATCATCGGCTTGGTGCTGGGCGTTGTCGCGCTGAATCAGATGAAGCAGTCCGGTAACTACGAAGGCAAGGGCATGGCCCAGGCCGGCGTGTGGGTCGGTGTGGGCGGCATCGTGCTCGGCATCCTGTACTGGGTGCTGAACATCATCGGCATCGTCGCCGGGGTATGAGTCGAAACGACCTCACGCGAAACGAATCAGGGGCGCCCCCGCAATGCGGGAGCGCCCCTGAACGCTTGCCGGGGTGGATCAGCCCTTGACGACCTGGGTGCCGCCCGCGAACTTGTCGTGCCAGCCCTGCTTGTTCGGGTCCTGCTCGATGCTCACCGCGATGTAGATCCCCAGACCGAACGAAGCCAGATTGCCGAGGCAATAGACCACGTTCACCGCGAGGAAGAGGTTGCGCTTGAGCGAGGTCACCGGGTCGATGTTGGCCGCGCCGCCGGGGCCGACCACACGCATGCCGAGGATCTTCTTGCCGAGGGTGGTGCCCTGCGTGGTCTCCATGCCCACGAAGTAGGCGGTGACCAAGGCGAAGTAGACGGCGAGCGCGAGGATCGACGAGATCAGGCCGGCGGGCAGGATGAACGACAGCACCCAGTACACGATGCCCGCCGGAATACCCGCGATGACGCTGTCGATCAGGCGCGCACCGAAGCGCGGCAGCAGCTCACCGGGCTGAGCGCCGGTACCGTAACCGCCCGCACCGTAGCCCTGTTGCTGCTGCGCGTACTGCGGCTGACCGTACGGGTCCTGGTTGTACTGCGGCTGCTGGCCGTACTGCGGCTGCTGCTGTCCGTAGGGATCCTGCCCGTACTGCGGCTGCTGCCCGTACTGCGGCTGCTGCTGCCCGTAGGGGTCCTGGCCGTATTGCGGCTGCTGCCCGTACTGGGGCTGCTGGCCGTACTGCGGCTGGCCTTGCGGGTACGGCTGGCCGTACCCGCCCTGGGGATTCTGGTTGGGGTCGTACCCACCGCTCGTCATGCTCTGTCCTCGTGGTGATCGGTTGATCAGTGGTCGATCCCGTACGTTACGGACACCCGCTGGGTTGCAACAACCCGTCGGCGGCCATGATCCAAGGTTCCTTGGGTAGTCGGGCCGGATCGAAATGTTCGAGGAGCTGCGACGGCGTGCTCGCGGCGTAGCCGAGCGAATCGGCGAGCACGGCCACCACTTGCTCGGGCGTGTTGCCGAGGGCGAGCCGGTCGGCGAGGGTCACCGCGCCGTCGCGTTTGGCCAACCGCATGCCGTTCTCGTTGAGCACCAGCGGCACGTGGGCGTAGTGGGGGCTGGGCACTCCGAGCAGGCTCGCCAGGTAGGCCTGGCGCGGGGTGGAAGGCAGCAGGTCGTCGCCGCGCACCACTTGGTCGATGCCCTGTTCGGCGTCGTCGACCACCACCGTGAGGTTGTAGGCGGGCGTGCCGTCGCCGCGGCGCAGCACCACGTCGTCGACCGGTCCGCGGTAGCGGCCGTGCAGCTGGTCGATGATCTCGAAGTCGGCGGCCGCGGCGACCAGACGCAGCGCGGCGGGCCTGCCCTCGGCGCGGCGCCGTGCGCGGGCCTCGGCGCTCAGGGTGCGGCAGATGCCGGGATAGGCGCCCATCGGTCCGTGTGGTGCGGTCGCGGCCTGCTGGATTTCCCTTCGGGTGCAATAGCACTCGTAGGTCAGGCCGGCGGCGACGAGCCGCTCGATGGCGGCGTCGTAGTGCGGCAGCCGCTCGGACTGGCGGACCACCGGGCCGTCCCAGTCCAAGCCGATGGCGTTCAGATCGGCGAGCTGGCGCTCCGCCGCGCCGGGACGCACCCGATCGAGGTCGTCGATCCGCAGCAGGAACCGCCGCCCGGTCGATCGCGCGAACAGCCAGGCCAGCAGGGCGGTGCGCAGGTTGCCCAGATGCAGGTCGCCCGACGGGCTCGGCGCATAGCGGCCCGCACCTCGGGTGAGAAGGTCGGGATGGGCGGGCGGCACGACTGCCATGGTAGGCGGCGGCGCTGTCGTCGCCGTCAGCCGCGCAGTCGCGGCTTGAGATCGTCCTCGGTGATCGCGGCGCCGGTGTTCAGCGCGGCGAGCAGTGTTTCGGCTCGCGCGATCAGGCCCGCGCCGTCGATGTCGTAGGGCAATGCGCGGTTCCGGAGTTCCGTCGAGTTGTCCGTACCGTCGTCGCGACTATCGCCGTCCGAATTGCGGCTATCGCCTGGTTCGTAGGCCCGCAGGCGGCCCACCGCCCGAGTGAGCAGGGTGCGCGCTCCCTTCGGATTACCGCGCTGTATGTGTGTCAGACCGACCGCGTATTGCGCGAGCCCTTGCCACAGCATCCTTTCGGCGAACGGTCCGTTCTTCCACGCGGCCTCCAAAACCTCATGCGCGTTGAATGCTAGACCGTCGTCCAGGAGTTGCTGGGCGAGGGTAAGTGTTTGCTGGGGTGGGAGATTCAGATCGTCCGGAATTCTCGGCACCCCCGCGCTACCCATCGGTAGCGGGCGGCCGAGGGGGTCTCGTGGGCGGGGATTGCGGGCGCGACCTGCCTCGTCGCGTGGGCGTTCGACCATAAGCTCCATGATGCACGCCGTGTCCAGACCGGGCGCGGGAGGTCTGCGTCAGGCGGCTTTCATTGACGGATCACGGACCAATCACGTCGGCACATATGTCTGCCCTCCGCCACTATTCGCGGGAAAGCCGGAGGCTGGCAATGTCTCCGCAACTTATCGACTTCGCAAGCTTGGCAAATGGGTTGGTTGAACCGGCAAGAGACCGGCAAATCCTTCATGGAACCTGCTAGGGTTTAGCCCGCAGGAGCAACCCCGGGGATGCATTCCCCGGAACTATCAGTGCGATACCGCGCACCGAGTAAATTGCGCGCTACTACCAGGCGCATCACGGGCATTCGGCGTTCCCGTCGGATGCCGGAGCTAGTTAGAACGATCTCAGTTGGAAATATTCTCGTTCTCGACGCAGCAAAGGAGCTAGTGCCGTGGAAGTTGATTTGACGGGGGCTGTGTGGCGTAAGAGCTCATACAGTGGCGCCGATGGGAACTGCGTGGAAGTGGCATTTCTCGGCGGCGGCAATGTGGCGGTCCGTGATACCAAGGACAAGGGCAGCGGCCCGGTTCTGGCATTCACCCCTGGTGAGTGGGGCGCATTCCTGAGCGGAGTATCGGCGGGGGAGTTCGACAGGGCCTGAATTTCGGGTCCGACGAGCTATCACGGGCCCCGGGTCGAAACAGGCTCGGGGCCTTCGCGCATTCGAATTCGATCGCCGGCTATTCGGTTTCGTCGCGGCCGTGTCCGTTTCCTGAGTTGCGGTCCTGATAGCGCCGCAACACCGCCAGCTGCCGGTGCTCTTCCTCGTGCTCGATGGCGAGGTTGCGGTTGGACTCGGCCACCGGATCGGCGCGCAGGAAGGCGCCCGTGCCCGGCTTGCCCGCCGAACCCAACCTGTTCATCTTCTTGGGCACCGCCGCGCCCTGGTACTCGAGCGGGATCGGGTGGCCGTGGTCGTCGACCGGGCCGAGCGGCTGGTGCACCTCGATGTACTCACCGTGCGGCAGACGTCTGACCACGCCGGTCTCGAGGCCGTGGTCGAGTACCGCGCGGTCGCTGCGTTGCAGGCCGAGGCACAGGCGGTAGGCGAGGAAGTACGCGATCGGCGGCCCGAGCAGGAGGCCGATGCGGCCGATCCAGGTCGTCGCGTTCAACGAGATGTCGAACTTGTAGGCGATGATGTCGTTGACGCAGGAGAGCGTGAGAACCACGTAGAACGTGATGGCCATGGCGCCGATCGCGGTGCGCACCGGCACATCGCGCGGACGCTGGAGCAGATTGTGGTACGCCTCGTAGTCCTTGGTGAGGCGCTTCTCGATCCAGGGATAGGCGAGCAGCATGGCGAACACCAAGCTCATGATCACCGCGACCCAGAACACGGCCGGGACCGTGTAGCGGCCCAGGTACAGCTCCCACGGCGGCATCAGGCGCGCCATACCGTCGGTCCACATCATGTAGAAGTCCGGCTGCGAGCCCGCCGAGACCTGGGACGGGTTGTAGGGGCCGAGGTTCCAGATCGGGTTGATCTGGAACAGGCCGCCCATGATGCCGACGATGCCGAGGGTGAAGGCGAAGAACGCGCCCTGATCCGCGGCGAACACCGGGACGATGCGCGCGCCGACCACGTTGTCCTCGGTGCGGCCGGGGCCGGGGAACTGGGTGTGCTTCTGGTACCAGACCAGCGCGATGTGCGCGGCGATGAGGGCGAGCATGATGCCGGGGAAGAGCAGCACGTGGGTGACGTAGAGGCGCGGGATGATGATGTCGCCGGGGAAGTCGCCGCCGAACATCAGCCAGTGCATCCAGGTGCCGATCACCGGGATCGAGATGGTGATGCCGGAGAACGCGGCCCGCAGGCCGGTGCCGGAGAGCAGGTCGTCGGGCAGCGAGTAGCCGAAGAAGCCCTCGAACATCGCCAGGATCAGCAGCAGTGATCCAAGTATCCAGTTCGCCTCACGCGGCTTGCGGAACGCGCCGGTGAAGAAGATACGGAACAGGTGCACGATGATCGACGCCGCGAACAACAGCGCCGCCCAGTGGTGGACCTGACGGACGAACAGACCGCCGCGCACCTCGAAGGAGATGTTCAGCGCGGTCTCGTACGCCCGGGACATCGTGACGCCGCGCAATGGCTGGTAGGAGCCGTTGTAGACGACCTCGGCCATCGACGGGTCGAAGAACAGCGTCAGATACACACCCGACAGCAACAGGATGATGAAGCTGTAGAGCGCGATCTCACCGAGCAGGAACGACCAATGGGTCGGGAAGACCTTGTTGATCGACCGCTTCATGAACGCCGCGGCGCGATATCGCTGATCCGCCGCATCAGCTTGTTCGCTAATTGTTCGCGCGAGCTCAATCGCCATGGCCGACACTCCGCCCCTGCGTGTGTGGAATGGGTCTACTACAGACGGTAGCAATATCTCGGCGCGGAATCGATAGTTTTCGAAAGCCCTTGTGATTCAAGATCATCAATGGCCCCCGCCACTGGCTGCTAGGCCGGTGGATTCCTGCCCATATGCGTACCCCCGTCTTCGCTGCGGCCATACGCGGCCAACGACGAACTTCGCCCGGCGGCGCCTATAGGCGTACCTCCGCATTCGCTCCGGCCATGCGCGGTTATCGACGGACTTCGTCCGGCAGCGCCCGATAGGGTCGGTGCGTGAGTTCGATGGCACCGCAGGACGCGACCATGTTCTGGCTGTCGGCCCGCACCCGCAACGATCTGTTCCTTGTCTACAGTTTCGCCGACGCGGGCGTGCCGACCGACGCCCTACGCGCCGCCGTGGCGGCGCGCAGCGCCCGGATTCCCGACCTGCGGGTCCGGCTCCGCGAGGCGCCCGCCGACCTCGCCTACCCGTCCTGGGTGCCGGGCGAATTCAGTGCCGATCAGTTCGTCGAACACCGGCTGCCCGGCCCGGACTGGGCCGCGGTGGAGACGGCGCTTGGCGACCTGCTCGCCACCGGCGTCGATGCCAGGGTCCATCCGTGGCGGTTGCACGTCTTTCGCGGCGTCGCGGGGGCGCCCATGCGGGGGTCGGACGAGGAGCTCGCCATCGTGGTGGTGTTGCAGATGTCGCATGCGCTGGCCGACGGGAAGCGGGCGGCGGTTATCGCTCGGGAGTTGTTCGGTGCGGGCGCGGGTCGTTCATCTGCCGTCGATGGAGGAACAGCGGGACGGGGCGCGGACGTGGCGGTTGCCGGCGGGGCCGGTCAGGCGGACGAGGCGGCCGCACGCGGGGGTGGTCAGGCGGACGAGGCGGCCGCAGGCAAGGGCGGTCAGGCGGACGTGGCGGCCGCACGCAGGGCCGGTCAGATGGACGAGGCGGCCGCACGCAAGGGAGGTCAGGCGGACGGGGTGGGTCACGAGGCTGATCGGCCGGAATCGGAACTCGGGGGCTGCCGAAGGGTGGACGAGCCGATCGGACGAGCCGGAAGCGGCGGGCGATGGATCGGAGTGTCCACAGCCTTCGGTGCGGGCGCCGAGCTGATCACGCGGCTGTGGGATTCGGCTCTTCTCGACGCGTTGCGTGGCGCCGTTCGGATCCCGGCCGGGATGGTGAACACGGCGGTGCGCGGGTATGGCGCGTATCGCGCGCAGACGGAACTGGCTCGGCTGACGGAGGTCGGACAGGTGCCGCCGCCGGGTCCCGGGTTCGCGCCGAGCATGGTGAACAAAGGTGGGGCCGAGGGGGTTATCGACCATCGTGCGCGGATGATCGTATGCACCGCGGACGAGCTTCGCGTTCCTGGTCGGACGATCACCGTCGTTGTGCTCACCGCCGTCTCCGTGGCACTCGCCGAATATCTTGCGGCGCACGGTGAACCGGCGGATCAGCTCGGCGCTCAAGTGCCGATGGCGCTACCGGAGAGCGATAAGACGTTGTCGCACAACAACTATCGGAGCCTCGGCATAAATCTCTTCGTCGACGAACCGGATCTGCGAGTGCGGGCCGACCGGATCGCCGCCGCGCTCGCCGACCGCCGCCTGCGCGCCCAGCATCCGCTGTTGTCCGCCCAGGACCGCGTCACCGCCGTCACCCCCGCGCCGATCCTGCGCCGCGACGTCGACCGCTATCCCATCGACACGGTGCCCGATTCCATCGCGGGCCACACGGTCGTCTCCAGCGTGGACCGCGGCCCCGCCGATCTGTCCTTCGGTGGCGGACCTGTCCGCTGCACCGGGGGCTTCCCCGCCCTCGGCGCGGTCATGCACCTCACCCACGGCGTGCACGGGCTCGGCGACACCGTCACGGTGTCCGTCCACGCCGACGCCGCGGTCGTCCCCGACGTCGACGAGTACGCGAATCTGCTCCGCGCTGCGTTGCGTGAGGTGAGCGCGGCGCTCGGCGAGGGCGGCGACCACTGAACCGCGATGTCGTCGGCTCGAACAAACCCGCCTGCTTCGCGAATCCGAGACAGGTGGCCCCGCGCAGCCGCTGATCAGTCGTTCTCCTCGGCGAGCCGATCGAAGACCCGCGTGTAATAGCCGATGAAGAACCGCCGCCCAGCCAGCCGCATCATCGCCAATGTGGCCTGGGTCGACGGATGCACCGCGGTGTTGTCCCACACCCCGTGCACATCGCTGCCACCGTCCTCGGCCTGCCGGATCGTCAGCTCGTGGAAGCCGCCCGGCGCCAGGTACTCGCTGTCGACCACGCGCATTCGCACCGTCCCCGGCGTCGACCAGTCGTAGCGCCAGCGCGCCGAGATCCTCGGAAAGTCCTGCCCCTCCACCACGTCCGCGGTGTGCTCACCCACCTCGAGCACCCGATACCGCCGCGCCGACAGCGCGGGCCACCGCCGCGGCCGCTCCGCGGAGAAATCGGTGAACAACTCGACCACCTGCTCCGGAGTCGCGACGGTATGCAGGTCGAACTCGAACCGAGTACGCATCTCGCCTCGCTCACCACCGAAGACGTGCAGAGCTCGAGTCTAGGCCCGCCCCACTCACCCCACCCCATTTCCTCTCTGCGCAGGGCAGCGGGTTCTGCGTGGCGGTTTCTCGAATCCTTCGACAGCGTGTGGGATGCGATCGAGGACACCCCACAGGAGGCGGAGAACATGCGGCTGCGGTCGCGGCTGATGATCGAACTGACCGAACGGATCACCGCCAAGGGCTGGACGCAGATGGCGGCGGCCGAGCGGCTGGGCGTGACCCAACCCCGGGTCTCCGATCTCATGCGGGGCAAGGTGCACTTGTTCAGTCTGGACTCGCTCGTCAACATGGTGACCGCGGCGGGCATGCACGTCGAGATGACGGTGAAACCGGCCGCGTGATCGGCCCACTCGGGCGCCGCCACCCATCGTCTTCCGTTCGGTCGCGGGCGGTTGCCTGTAGGGTCTGGGACTCGTGGTGGACAGTGGAACTCTCGCTCCGCGCGAGGTGTACAAGTGGGGCATCATCACCGCGCTCGGCGTGGTCGCGGGGTATGTCGCGGTTCTACTGGCCAACGTTCGGCATTTCTACACCGACGACACCGAGTCCCAGTACGCCCCGCTGTGGGTGATGATGGGCAGGCGGCTGCGTGACGGTGACCTTCCGACCCTGGTGCCCGAGCACTGGATGGCAGGTAACTACACCATCGAAGAGGCGGGGCTGCTGAATCCGCCGCAGCTGCTGATCGACCTGATCGCGCCCTCGGTGGACAACCTCGCGCTGTACGCCACCGTGGTCAAGCTGATCTTCGCGATCGTGCTCGGGCTCGGCGTCTACCGGATCTGCCTCGCGTACGGATCGCGGGCGCCGTGGGCGGCGGTGGCGGGCGTCGCCATCCCGTTCAGCGGCTGGCTGCTGTTCTTCGACGAGGCCAGCTGGATGACCGCGTTCACGGGCACCGCCTGGCTGGCGCACGCGTGGGCGTCGGGTGTTCGCTACGCGCGCGGGCGCTCCGGGCCGATCCCGACCTTCGTCTTCCTGTACCTGGCCATCTCGGTGCAGTACATCTTCCCTGCCGTCGAGGCGGGGATCATGATCGCCGCGGTGGCCGTCGGCGAACTCGTCTACCAGCGCAAGTGGCAACCGTCGCTGCGGTTGCTCGTCGTCTCGGGCTGCGCGGCGCTGGCGGGGCTCGCGACGTACCTGCCGAGCATGCTCTCGGCCAAGGTCACCTGGCGCGGCACCGCGCAGATCAACAACGAGCAGCTGCTGACGGTGCCGTGGTCGGAGTCGTTGAACGCCAGTCTGCCCAGTACCTTGCCCGCGTTCACCACGTGGTGGGGCTACGTGCAGCCGATGCCGGTGGTGTACGTCGCCTGGTTCGTGATCCCGGCGCTGGCGTTCGTCGACTGGCGCAAGGCGCTGGATTCGGCGCGCGAACTGACCGCGCCCGCGCTGTTCACGGCGATCGTGCTGATGTGGACCGCGGGCCCCGGCGCCATCGGCCCGCTGCGCTGGCCCGCCCGCGTGCTGCCGATGGTGGCGCTCGGCCTGCTGGTGCTGTTCGGCGTGCTGCTCGGCCGTTTCGCGACCTTCGCCGACTGGCGGCGGCGCGGAGTGATCGCGGCGGGATTGATCGGCCTGCTGTTGCTGCGTTCGGTGTCGGCGGCCCCGCAGGAATCCGTGTGGCACGTGGTCTCGGCCCTCGCGGTGGCTGCGCTCGGCGCGGCGGCGGTGTGGCTGGCGCGAGGCCGCGGCATCGCTGCGGCGTGCGCGCTGGTGTTGGTATCGATCGCCCCGATCGCCTATCTCCAGGTGTGGGCGGCCCAGCCGACGCCGCTCGGCTGGAACCTGCCGGAGCAGCGCTCGGAGATGAAGGCCGCCTTCCCGGAGTTCCCCGGCACCACGCTGCAACTGGGCGACCGCGCACTCATCCCGCCCGGCGAACGCACCCTCGACGGCGCGTACGGATCGCTCGTCTTCGGCAACTACGCCAAGGACCTCGAGCTGACCTACGTCAGCGGATACACCCCGAACGGCCACCTCCAGTTCGGCGAGATGCTCTGTATGCGCTGGGACACCAGCGTCTGCCCCGACGCCTTCCGCAGGGCTTTCGCCGTCGAGCCGACCACCGGCAAGACCATCGTCGACCTGATGAAGGTGGACCGGGTCGTGCTGCACACCGCCCTGTACCCGGACGCGCGCAACCAGCCCGCCCCGCAGGGCTGGAAGTGGGTCGACTACCCCGGCCACGAGAAGTACGTCGCCGTGCTCGAGCGAGAGAACGGCTTGCTCTCCACCGTCGACGGCCGCGTCGCCGCCGCCGTCGGGGTGACCGCCGCGTCCATCACCGAATCGGACACCACCAGCCGGGTCCGGGTCAGCTCGGAGACGGGCGGTCGCGTGGTCTTCGCGCGGCTGAACTGGCCCGGCTATCGCGTCACCCTCGACGGCCGCGAGATACCGGTCGAAGCCGTCGCGAAAACCTTTGTCGCCGTCGATATCCCGGCTGGCACCAGGAACGCCGAACTGGAGCTCGCCTGGCAACCGCCCGGCTGGAAGATCGGCGGCGCGAGCGCCCTGGTCGGACTGCTCGGCGTCGGCGTCTTGCACTGGCTGTACCGCCGCGGCCGCAGGGACGACGAGCCCGCCGAGCTCGCGCCCGCGGACGCCGCCGCCGAGGCCGAGCTGGCCGTCCGATGAACACCGTCGACCAGGCCGAACTGGATCCCGGGCCGCTGCTGCGCATCGTGCGGCGGCAGGAGATCGCGTTCGCCATGGTCGGCATGGTGAACACCGGACTGGGCATCGCCCTGACGGTGATGTGGCTGGCGATCTTCGACGGCCGCGTCTCGGCCGCGCTCGCGCCCCCCGCGGCGTACAGCATCAGCATCGTCATCGCATTCGTACTGCACCGCACCCTGGTCTTCCGGGTGCGCGGGCGTGTCATGCGCGATTTCTTCGCCTTCGTCGCGGTGAACTCCGGCGGCCTGCTGATGAACATGGTGCTGCTCCAAGCGGCCGTCTCGCTGCTGCATCTGCCGAGCATTCCCGCGGCGATCGGGGTGATGGCGCTGGTCGCTGTCGCCAGTTTCTTCGGCCACCGGCACATCTCGTTCCGCCGCAAGCCCGTCGAGCCCGATCTGGTCGGAGCAGCCGGACAATAGCGGTTCTGCGCCAGTCCTTTTCGCGCTCGGGCTATGCCACGGACGGTGCGGGGACGCGCTCCGGTGCGGTAAGGGGCTCCAAGCCGAGTTCGGCTCGCGCGGCCTTGATGACCGAGAGCTCCTGTTCGACGGTGCTGGCAATGGCCTTGTGCCACAACGTCCTGATGTCGTCGAGGTCGTCCACGGTCGCGTCCCCGTCCAGGGTGAGGGTCAGCTTCTGGACGGTGATGTTCGCGGCCGCCGTGAGCGTACGCAGCAGATCTTCACAGCGGTTGGGGATGCGCGGGCTCGACAGGATGCGCAGCCGGGTGACCGATCCTGTGCACTGCCCAATGCTTTCGTGCAGATCGAGACCGAAGCGGTCGATCTCGCCGAGGTAGGTGAAATCCTGGCTGGACAGCTGCTGCCGGACGGTGGCCGAGGTCTCCAGCAGGGTGGTGACGGCCGCCAGCACCGATTCGCGCCGCCACTTCTCGTGCTCGCGCTGTTCGGCGGCTTCGGTATTGCGTTGCGCGGCTTCCAGTGCGGACCTGCTCCGCTCGTCGGCCGCCGCGTTGACCGCCTCCACGTTCCGCTGCGCGGCCTCCAGCGCGATGCTGCCGCGCTCGTCGGCCGCGTCGATCGCCCTGCGATTCGTGCGGTTGGTGATGAGGACGCCGACCAGTACGACGAAGGCGACGACCAGGGAACTGAAGAGGGGGAGCCACTGAGTCACCCCGGAATCATCGCAGCCGCGTCGCGTTCCCGCCGTCGGCCTCGCCGACATTGCGCGCGGATGTCGGAAAGCCCGCTGGTTCACCCGAGGTCGCCGCGGGCCTTCTCCAGGAACTCTCCCTTGAGCTCCTCGGCTCGATTGATGAACTGGACGAGCCCGTCGCTCAACTTGTGCGAATCCTGCCTCCACTGCTCGGCGTCGATGGTGGGAAGGTTCTCGAAGTTGGCGTATCGAGCGTTGAAGGGCTCCCAGGTATCTCGGAAGTAGGCATTCGCCAGGTCCAGGAATCGGCTTGCGACCGAGTACACCTCGCCGCTCCCCGCGAGCCAGACCGCGTTCAGCGCGTTGAGGAACTCCTTCCCCGGCGTGGCAATGTCGGCCATCTTGGCGCCGACCAGGTCTCTCGGAGCGTTGCCCGACATCGCCGCGCTGAGGATGCTCAACGACATCTCGTAGTTCGTCAGGGCGGTCAGGAACTCGGTGTAGACCTTGTGCCGGTCGGTGCGCAGTGCCTGCGAGAAGGTGAGCCCTTGATCGCGGTTCGCCTCGTTGATGCTCACGTACACGGCCGCGCCCGCCGAGACGAAACTCGAGACCAGCGCGGCGCACAGTGCGGCGATCAATGTGTACCGCCCGCTGCGTTCGGCCACTTCCAGCTGACCGACTCCGCGACGGCGACGCCTTCCGTGCGGCGCAGCCTGCGGTGGCTGCGCGGCAGTCGCGTCGATTGTCGGCCCGGCTGACGATTCGGGTGTCATCGCTCCCTCCAGTCCGAACACCGCCCGAGACCGATTCTGTCATAGTCATCGCACATAAGTCGGCATCGTCGCTGTTCCGGGGCCCGGAGGGTGGGCCACCAGAATTCGGGGCCTTGACCTCGAGTCGACTCGAGCTCTTAGCGTCGGCGCGGTGGAAGGAAACAGCGTGACAACACTGGTAACAGGCGCGACCGGCAACACCGGTCGCCACGTCGTGGCAGAACTGATGCGTCGAGGCGAGCGCGTGCGGGCACTCACCCGGAATCCCGCCGCCGCGAAACTCCCGCCCGGAGTGGAACTTGCGGCGGGCACGCACACCGCACCCGAGACCTTGGCCGAGGCGCTCGACGGCGTCACCCGCCTGCACATCACCGTGACGGCCGGACTGGCCGAGGTCGGTCCAGAACTGGTCCGCCGGGCCGTCGACACGGGCGTCCGGCGCATCACGGTCGTCTGGGGCGGCGGTGTCGGCCCGGTCGAACAGGCCGTGGCCGACTCCGGCGTGGAGTGGACGCGGCTCGAGCCGCAGGAATTCATGTCCAACACGCTGACCTGGATCGACTCGATCCGCGCCGAGGGCGTGGTGCGTGAACCCTACGACCACCCGAGCGCCGTGGTGCACGAGGCCGACATCGGCGCGGTGGCCGCCGCCGCCCTGATCGAAGACGGCCACGCGGGCCGCGCGTACAACCTCACCGGCCCGCAGCCGCTGACGCTGCACCAACGGCTCGCGATCCTGTCCGAAGCGGTCGGTCGCGACATCGCCTTCGACCGGATCTCCCATGCGCAGGCCGTGGAACGGCTCGTGGCGACCGGCGTCTCCCAGGCCGACGCCGAGTACGTCATCGGCTGGTACGCGGAACCGCCCGAGGAATCGGCGATCGTCGACGACACCGTTCCCCGTGTGCTCGGCCGCCCGGCGAGGACCTTCGCGGAGTGGGCCGCCGAACACGCGAACCGCTTCCGGAGTCCCGCTCCGGTGGGCAACGCGCGCTGAAGCCGGTGCGCTGACACCTTGCGACAAAACTCCGGGCCCGCACGTCGCCGTTCGATGGCTCCGCGCGGGCTCGGTACATCCGCCCACGCCGAATCACTCGAGCGGGCGCTCACATCGCTCGATGATTGCTACGGCATTTCGTGGGACAGGCTCGGTCAGCTGCTACCGAACAATCCGAACGGGAACATATTGTTCGATCCGCCACCCCAACCCTGGTCCCAGCCGCGCTCGCACCGGTCGTAGCCGCGATCGCTCCAGCCGTAGCCACCGCCGCCGTAGCCGCCGTAGCCACCACCGCCGTAGCCGCCGTAACCACCACCACCGCCGTAGCCGCCGTAGCCGCCGCCCCACCAGTTGTCGTAACCACGTTCGCAACGGTCGTAGTCGCGATCGCTATTGCACATGAAACCGCGTTCGCACGGCGGGAAATCGGTCTGCACGATGCCGGGCGACGATGCGGGCGCGGCCGTCGCGGGGGCCGCCGCCACCATCGGAACTGTCATCGCGGCCCCCACTACCGCTAACCCCAGGAGAAGGCGCGCCCTGCCCACCTCACGGATCTTGTTGGTGTTCATCTCTGCCTCTTCCGGCGAGCCCGGCATGCGGCCTGGACAACTCGCCGATCGGTCGGTCGGTTGGTTGACATTCCCCGACTTCCTCGATCCTAGGCGCGCCCTATCGGTTGCCACCAGTGTGCGGGCACCCGAATTTCCGGGAGTTCCACTCGTCGTGCGGGCAGTGCCACTCACCCGGATCGGGTACACCGGCCCGCCGGAGACGGGCCGTCCGGCTTCGTCTGTTCCCAGCTCGGCGGCTTCGGAACCTGGATGGTGGGCCAGCCCGGACGCCGTTCGGTGGAGAACACCGCCGCGGCCGATTCACCAGCGGAGCACGGTGTCGTCGCCGGTGAATCCGACGTCGGCGCACCACACGCGCCCGCGCGCATCGCCGCGATACAAGCGAGCACCAGGCGACGCCAGGCACCTCGGAATACCGCCACGGGACAGAGTATTTCGGCAGCGACCGGGCATGAGCGCGCACTCGGGGCGCTTCGTGCGACTCTTGCGGCCCGAAAAAGCCGCCGAATGACGCTGTCGAGTAACGGTTTTGGCTCCGCGGAAGACTTAGTTCGGGGGAGATGGGCCCACGCGCCTGTCCGAATACAGTAAGAGAGTGATCGATGCCCTGTCGAATACCGTGTGAATCGGCCCGGTCGCGGGCCGGGATCACGGCGCGACCACGTGTCGCGGACGATCGGTCGCTGGGGGAAACTACTTCGACGACAATGTGGCCGACGATGGCCCGTGGAATGGAGCCGACTGTTCGATGAAGCTTTCCGCACTACGCAGCGTGGCCGCTCTGCGGACCGCGGCCCTCGCGCTGACCGCCGCATTGTCGGTGGCAGTGGTCGGGGGCGCCGCTTCGGCGGAGCCGCAGAAGCCCTCGGCCGTGACGTCCGTCGTCAAGGAGGGGCGCACCTGGCACCTGAAGGTGTACTCCGCGGCGATGGACACCGAAATCAAGGTCGACGTGCAGCGTCCGGCCGACGAGTCGACGCCCGCGCCGAACCTCTACATGCTCAACGGCCTGGACGCCGGTGAAGGAACCGCCAGCTGGCGGGCCGCCACGCACGCGCTGGATTGGCTGGCCGACAAGCAGGTCAACGTCATTCAGCCGATCGGCGGTCGCGGCAGCTACTACACCGACTGGCAGCAGCGGGACCCGGTGCTCGGGCTGAACAAGTGGACGACCTTCTTCACCGAGGAGCTGCCTCCGCTGCTGGACCAGACGCTGAACTCGACGGGCCTCAACGCGTTGGCCGGTCTGTCGACGTCCGGCACGTCGGTGTTGCAGCTGGCCGAGGCCAAGCCCGGCCTGTGGAAGACGGTCGCCGCCTACAGCGGGTGCGCGCAGATCGCCGACCCGATGGGGCAGCAGTTCGTCAAGCTGGCCACCGAGACCTGGGCGGGCGGCAACACCGTGAACATGTACGGTCCGGCCGACAGCCCGCTGTGGGCCGCGAACGACCCGGTCCTCAACGCGGAGAAGCTGCGCGGCACGCTGCTCTACGTCTCCAGCGGCAGCGGCATTCCGGTGATGGAGGATGTCCAGTACTACCTGAGCACCGCACCCGGACCGATGGGCGCGGTCAACCTCAGCCTCGGTGTGATCATCGAAGCGGCCGTCAACGGCTGCACCGCCAACCTGAAGAACAAGCTGGACTCGCTGAACATCCCGGCGACCTACCAGTTCAACCCGGTCGGCACGCACTACTGGCCGTACTGGGAAGAGGCGCTGCACGACTCCTGGCCGCTGCTCGCCCAGGGCATGGGGCTGAACGGCTGATGCCCGCGCGGGAGGGGTCCGTCGACGGACCCCTCCCGTGAGTTCGGATGAAGCCGACCGCTGAAAAGCTTCCGCGCGGGCGGGTCGGTACGAGATTTCGTACCGACCCGCCCGCGCGGTTGTGTTCAGGCTCCGGTGCCGGCGCGGATTCCGGCCCGGTGTCGAGCGGAGTCCAGTTCCAGATTCAGCGCGAGGACCGGCTCCGGCGGCGTGCGAGTGCGAAGCCGATGATCGCGGCGAGGACAGCGACGCCGACGACGCCGACCGCGGCGGGCGCAATCCACTTCGTTGCTGACGAATCCTCGCCGGCGCTGTCGGCGGAGTGCGCGATCGGTTTGCCGCTCGGGCCCGCGTCCTCGCCGAAGATGCCTCCGGTCGTCCCGGCCGAGTAGGCGGGGCCTGGTTCGGGGTTCCCTGCGACGGTGAGGTCGAGTCGCATGGGGACCGGGGTGGCGGCGCCTTCGGTGAAGGTCGAGCCCAGTTTCACCGCGATGTAGTACCAGCCCGCGACCGACTGCTTACGGACCTCGGAATCGTTGGCGTCGCGATTGGCGTAGCGGATCGGCGCGGTGGCGATCGCCGGGTCACTGGTGGGCAGCACGCCTGCTCGTCCGGTGTAAGCCGTTGTGTCGGAGTCGATTTCCTCGGCGAGTGGCGAGTACAGGGTGGTCGCGATGTTCGAGATGACGTCCACGCCCCGTCCCCCGTTGTCCTCGAAGTGCACCCGGTAGGCCAGGCCCTGGCCCCAACCCAGCCGCACCCGGTAGAAGACGTACTCGCCCGGCCGCAGCGTATCGGCGTAGCGGCCGCTGCCGTCGAGTGTCACCGCCTCGGTGAACGATCCGGCGCCGGTCACCGGAGTGCCCGGACCCGACGATTCGACGAGCGTCGTCTTGGTCGTGACGCCCGCGGGGCCGGGATCGGTGACGCCCGGTTCGACGCCGATGATCAGCTCGAGCGGCAGCCGCGGCGGCACGCCGTCCGAAACCCGGTCCCAGGTCAGCGTGAAGTAGTACCGGCCGTCACCCTTGCACTTGTCGCTGCCGCCGCCGGTGCGTTGCTTGGTCGCGCCGTCCCAGGTCTGGGTGACGGTGAGGGCGACGCCGTCGCTGGACCTCGTCGCCTGGTCGGTTTCGAAGGACAGGCAGTCCTCGCCGTCGCGGCCGTAGACCCGCGACTGGAGAGTGTTGAAGTCGTCGGTCACCGATACGCCCGACACCCTCGGGAAGGAGACGATGCCGGTGAAGTACGCGGTGGCGCCGGCGGGGACGTCGACCGCGTAGTAGCGAGTCTCTTCCTGCCCGATGGTGTCCAGGTAGTGGCCCGCTCCGGCCACGGGCGCGCTCGCGTAGTTCCCCGCGCCTGTGATCGGTGTTCCGCTCGCGCGATAGTTGCGCAGCGCGGCGGTGCTCACGCGCGGCAGGATGTCTTTCAGGGCGGTTCCGTCGACGGCGTCGTTGTAGGTGCCCCCGGTCGATTCGGCCATGCACCGCAGTTGTGCGCGGGCCTTGTCGTCCACCGCGAATCCGATGGTGTGCACGACGAGATCGAGGCGCTGCTGCTTCAGCTCTCGCGCGACGTCGCACGGATCGGGCGGCGAACAGGTGTCGTCGCCATCGGAGACCAGCACGATCGAACGCGGTCCGGACTTCGGCAGCGCCTGTGCGGCCTCCCGCAGCGCGGCGCCCATCGGGGTCCACCCGTGCGGCTCGATGCCGTCGACCGCGCTGATCAGCGCCGATCTATCGATGGTGTCCGGCGGGCGAAGGACCCGGACATCGCGGCAACCGGCCGCCTTCTCCGCTTCGGTGTTCCCGGTGCCGGTGCCGTAGGTGGTCAGCCCCACCTTCGCGGCGGCGGGCGCGGACTCCACGAATGTGCGGACGGCGTGCTTGGCCGCGTCCATCATGGTGCCCGCTGGGTCGGGCCGTTGCATCGAACCGGAGGCGTCCAGGATCAGCATGGTGGGCGCGTACTGCGCGGCGTCATCCGCCTGCGCCGCCGCGGGCAGCGCTACGGGCACACAGGCGACCACACCCGCTGCGATAACTGCGGTGAGCTTGGAATATATCGACATAACGGCACGGACGCTACCGGCCGGAACATCGCTCGCCCAGTCAAAACCGCTGCATGCCCGGATTTTTCGGGGCGGTGCGGGGATGAATCCGCAGGAGAGTGAAGAGGCTGCGGGTGGTGCCGTGCACTATCCGAACGAGGCATTTTCCGGTCGGATGCGCAGTGCGCCTGGTGACGTCACCCGTGGCCTCGCCGACGAAGCATCGTGGGGTCGGGATGCCGACTGGCGAACGACGAACGGCCCAGGTCGAGAAACGGGGAACCGTCTTCGACCTGGGCCGTTGTGGCGGAGGATAGGGGATTTGAACCCCTGAGGGCGTTAACCCAACCCGCGTTCCAGGCGAGCGCCATAGGCCACTAGGCGAATCCTCCGTGGAGCAGCATACCGGTTGCCCCCGGTCGGACGCCAAATTGCCCCGGTGAATAGGTGGTTTGTCCTGGTCGGACGGGGTTCGGAGGTCGTAGCGCAGGGGCGGGAACGGGCCCATTCGGACGGAGCGGGGATGACCCGCTACACTGGCCGACGGATCCCGCGCGGCGCGCATCCTGTGAACTCCCCCAGGGCCGGAAGGCAGCAAGGGTCAACGGGCTCTGCCGGGTGCGCGGGGTCCCCTATATTTCCGGCCCTGCCGAAGTTCGGGCGCTCCCCGTTGGTCCCAAGCGAAGTCGCGGAATGGCGCGGCCGGAGAAGTCCGTCATCGGACCGCGAAGGGCCGGAGCGAAGGCAAAGGTACGCCTCCAATTCCGGGCAACACACGGGTAACGTGGTCAACGGTCCACCGACGGTCGTCGGTACGGACGTCACACGCCCCTTCGCTGCTTCGAAAGGCTGCTCAGGATGCCCCGGCAAACGCAGATCGGTTTGATGAGCCATGAGGAGCTCGTGTCCGAACACGAGACCCAGACCGCGAACTACGCGACGCTCCGGACCGAGAAGCTCACGCTGGACCTGACGAGGGGAAAACCTTCGCCGGAACAACTAGACCTGTCGGCGGAACTGCTCTCCCTGCCCGGCGACGGCGACTACCGGGACGGCACCGGCACCGACTGCCGTAACTACGGTGGGCTGCACGGTCTCCCGGAGCTGCGCGCCATCTTCGGTGAGCTGCTCGGCATCCCGGTCGAGAACCTGCTCGCGGGCAACAACGCGAGCCTCGAGCTGATGCACGACGTCATCACCTACGCGATGCTGTACGGCACCAACGATTCCGAGCGTCGCTGGGCCGCCGAGCCCACGCTGAAATTCCTCTGTCCCGCACCGGGTTACGACCGGCACTTCGCGATCACCGAGGCCCTCGGCTTCGAGATGATCCCGATCCCGATGCGCCACGACGGTCCCGACACGCATCGCATCGCCGAGCTGCTCGCCGCCGACCCGCAGATCAAGGGTCTGTGGGCGGTGCCGAACTACTCCAACCCGACCGGCGTCGTCTTCTCCGAAGAGGTTGTGCGGGAACTGGTTTCGATGCCCGCCGCGGCGCCGGACTTCCGGTTGTTCTGGGACAACGCCTATGCTGTGCACCCGCTGACCGACATCGCCGCGCCGGTGTTCGACGTGCTCGGCCTGGCCGCGGCCGCCGGAAACCCGAACCGGCCCATCGTCTTCGCCTCCACCTCGAAGATCACCTTCGCGGGCGCGGGCGTCAGCTTCCTCGGCGCGTCCACCGCGAACCTGGACTGGTACCTCTCGCACGCGTCCAAGAAGAGCATCGGCCCCGACAAGATCAACCAGCTGCGCCACCTGCGTTTCTTCGGGGACGCCGAGGGTGTGCGCGCACACATGCAGAAGCACCGCGAGATCCTGGAGCCGAAGTTCGCCCTGGTGCTGAAGATTCTCGAGGACCGGCTCGGCGCGTCCAAGGTCGCCTCGTGGACCGAGCCGAAGGGCGGTTATTTCATCAGCCTCGACGTGCTCGAGGGCACCGCGGCCCGGGTGATCGCGCTGGCCAAGGACGCGGGCATCGCGCTGACCGCGGCGGGTTCGGCCTTCCCGTACCGGAACGATCCGGAGGACAAGAACATTCGCATCGCCCCCAGCTTCCCGAAGCTGCCGGAGCTGGAGAAGGCGATGGACGGCCTGGCCACCTGCGTCCTGCTGGCGGCCACCGAGAAGCTGCTCGGCAAGTAACCGGCAGAGAGAACGAACGACGGCCCTCCGCACACCGGTGCGGAGGGCCGTCGTCTTTTCAGTCCCGAAGGGCTCGGCTCAGTGCGGCTTGTGCGCCAGCACCGCGAACATCGTCACCGACAGATGAATGTCGCCGCTGTCGGCGCCGCGCTCGAGATCGGCGAGCAATCGGTCGCGCTGGGCCTCGGTGATCGAGCCGCGCGCCACCGCCATGGCCGAGATGCGGGTGACCAGCGAGCCGGGACCCACGCTGCGGTCCTGCACGAGCGCGTGCGAGCCGACCTCGTCGATCACCAGGCCTGCCTGGGTGAGCAGGCCGGGCAGCCTGCGCCCGGAGAGCGGGTTGGTGGTGGCCGAGACCAGCGTGTCCAGCACCTGGCGGACCACCTGCCGGTCGCCGGGGTGCACGATCGCGGTGTCCCAGTCGACGTCGACCACCACGACGCGGCCGCCGGGGCGCAGCACCCTGGCGATCTCGTTCGCCGCGCGGCCCGGCGCCGTCAGATGCTGGAAGACGCGCTCGCAGAGCGCCGCGTCGAAGGTACCGGCGCCGAACGGGATGCCGTAGGCGTCGCCGGAATGGAACTTCGCGCGCGAGCCCAGCTGCGACGCGCGGCGCTCCGCGGAGGCGAGCAGGTGCGGGTCGGGTTCCACGCCGACCGCCTCGCCGGTCGGGCCGACCGCGTCGGCGAAGGCGATGACCTCCGTACCGGTGCCCGATCCGACGTCGACGGCGTGTTCGCCAGGTTGCAGTGCGAGCGCCTCGTGCGCCCAGGTGCGCAGTCGCCGGATGCCGGGTAGGGCGGCTTGCAGGTCGCGCACATCGACCAATTGATCCTGGCCCGCCGTGTCGAAGCGATCCGGGCGCAATGAGTAAGTGTCCATGGGCGCGTGTCCGTCCCTAGGTATTGCCGTCGTCTGAGGCATGGCCAGAGCCTACGCGCGGCTGTGGCGTGCCGCACAGCTGGACGCGGGTGAGATGATCGACTGACGAACGCGCCGACAAGCCGAAAGGAACGACGGTGACCGTCACACTGTGTCTCGCGCAGGAACCGGAGGCCGACAAGCTCCTGTCGGAGGACCCGTTCGCTCTGTTGACGGGCATGCTCCTGGATCAGCAGTTCCCACTCGAACACGCTTTCCGCGGTCCGAAGAAGATCGCCGACCGGATGGACGGGTTCGACATCGGCAAGATCGCCGAAGCCGATCCCGAGGCGTTCGAGGAGCTCGCCGCGACGCCGCCCGCCATCCACCGCTACGGGCGGTCCATGGCGCGGCGCACCCAGGAATTGGCGCGTTACGTCGTCGAACACTACGACGGCGACACCGCGGCGATATGGACGAGCGGCGATCCGGACGGCAAGGAAGTGCTGCGCAGGCTGAAGGCATTACCGGGCTACGGCGACCAGAAGGCGCGTATTTTCCTGGCCCTGCTCGGCAAGCAACTCGGGGTGCGCCCGAAAGGCTGGGAAAAGGCGGCGGGCGCCTATTCGGAGAAGGACTCGCGACGCTCGGCCGCCGACATCACCGACGCTCAGTCCCTGCTAGAGGTGCGTGCGTTCAAGAAGAGGGTGAAGGCCGAGGCGAAGGCCGCCACGGCGAAATAGCATTCGCTCCCCGATTGCCCATTCGAATCTCGCTGCTTTTTTCTCTCGTACAAGACGGGCCGGTGCTCGATGCTTTTCCCTCGAACACGCTCCATCGGATGAGGGATAGCAGTACATGAAAATCAGGAAGCTCGCCGTGGTCGCGGCACTCGTGACCATGGCGACCGGCGTCACCGCGGGAACCGCGGTGGCCGGTCCGGAGACCCCCGCCGGGGACGTCATCAACTACACCGCCACCCAGACCGAGACCGCGGCGATCATCAGCACCGACGCGGGCTCGCTCGTCGCCGAGGACGGCGCCCTGAAGATCAAGGCCGCGGACGGCACCGTGGTCGCGGGCACGCCGCTGAAGTTCCGGCTCGACGAGTTCGAGTTCCCGATCGCGGCGCAGATCTCGGATCGCACCGCGACGCTGACGCCGCAGCTCGATCTCGACCACGCGGCCTACAAGCCGGTCGCGCTGCCGTTCGAGGACAAGGCGCCGTGGAAGACCGAGTACGACCGTGAGGTCGCGGCCTGGACCCGGTTGACCAGCACCATCAGCATGGGCGCCACGATCGGCACGCTGGTCGGCGGCCTCGGCGGCGCCGCGGTCGGCTGCGTGGTCGGCGGCATCCTCGGCGGCGCCGCGGTCGGCGGCACCATCGTCGGACTGTTCGGACCCTTCCTGCCCGCTGCGGCTGTCGGCTGCGTCGCCGGTGCGGCCGCGGTCGGCGCGCTCGGCACCATCGCGGGCCAGATCTTCGTGACGGCGCCGGTCGCCATCGGGGCGCTCATTCAGTACTTCACGACGGTCAACGCGCCGTTCAACGCGCCCGCTCCGGCGAAGTAGCCCGTTCTCGCTTCCTCGGTCGTCACTGCCGTGAAAAACGGCCCCGCCCGATGCCTTTCGCATGGGCGGGGCTTCGTCGTGTCCGGCTCCGACCAGGCGAAACGGTGTGTCCTCGAGCACCGGGATTTGCGGAAGCTTGGTGCGCCGGTGAATTCGGTGTTACCTTTTTCTTCATGTCCATCAGCAGCCTCTCCGCCTTGCGGGTCACCTACGTGACCGCCGCGCTCGGCCTGCGGCTGCCGCTGACGCGGGAGCTGTGTTGCTCCCGTCGTTGCAGCTGAGCCGCCCTTTCGGCGCGCGCTGCCTCGTCGCCGCTCGTGTAGGCACGTCCCGTTCGACGGGATTTCAGCAAGGACTCTTCATATGTCGATCCCTACCCTGGAACGATCCGCTTCGCGGGTCGCTACCGGTCGTGTCCGCGTCCAGCGTCCCGTCGTGGCGCCGGAACTCCGCATCTCCGACAATCCGGCGGCCGCCGTGCTACGCGCCGCGACCGGCGGGCCGGTCTCTCGCGACAATGCCGCGCGCACAACGGGTTTGAGTATCGCGACGGTCAACCGCCAGGTGTCGTCCCTGCTCACCGCCGGCCTCCTGCGGGAACGGCCGGACCTGACCACGTCAGGCGCGGTGGGCCGCCCCCGGGTGCCGTTCGAGGTCGACTACGACACCTACCTGACCCTCGGCATTCACATCGGCGCCGCCGCGACCAAGATCGTGGTAGCCGACCTGCGCGGCCGAATTCTCGGTGGGCTTGCCATCGCCACCCCGCAAACCGGCCAGGAGTTCGCGACCACGACCGTGGCGCGCAGCGCGAAAGCCTTTCTGCAGCGCTGGCATCGGCGAAAACCGCTGTGGGCAGGCGTCGCGATCGGTGGTCGCGTCGACCCGCTGACCGGTGTGGTCGATCACCCCAAATTGGAATGGAAGGGCGCCCAGATCGGCGCCGTGCTCGGCGAAGTGCTCGAGCTGCCGGTCTCGGTGGCGCCGCACGTCGAGGCGATGGCGGGCTCCGAACTGCTGCTGCCGACCCCGGAACCGCCCGAGGGGCAGCAGCGCGGCAGCAGCCTGTACTTCTATGTGCGTGAAACCGCGGGCATCGCGGTCACTCTCGACGGCCGCGTGCACACCCCGAGCAACGGCCCCGGTTCGATCGCGCATCTGCCCACCGGCTCCGACGTCGAATGCACCTGCGGCAGGCGGGGTTGCTTGGAGGTCACCGTGGGTGACCGTGCGCTGCACGCGCGGGCGGTCGGTCGCGGAATCATCCCTGCGCACAACGGGACCGCGGGTTCCACCATCGCGGATCTGTACCGGGCGGCCACGGCCGGTTCGGTCCCGGCGCGCGAACTGCTCGCGGAGCGGGCGGCCATGCTGGGCAGCACCGTCGCGCTGGTGCGCGACATGCTCAACCCGGATCGCGTCATCCTCGGCGGGCAGGCCTTCACCGGCTACCGGCCGGGCATCGCGCACGTCGCCGAGGCCTTCCGGCAGAGTTCCACCCTCCCGCCGACCGACATTCGCATCAGCGGATTCGGCGGCAAGGTCCAGGAATTCGCCGCCGTGGTGACCTCGCTCAGCGCGCTCTACGCGGACCCGCTCGCCGCCATGCGACGCACCGCGTTCGCCGACTGATACCGAAACGCCGAAAGGCCGGGTCCTCCTCGGAGAACCCGGCCTTTCGGTATGTGCCCGCTCAGCGGGCCGACGATCCGGTGAACAATCCTTCGAGCGCCGTGATGAAGAACGGGAAGTGGGCGGCGAAGCGGTGCAGGTTCTGGTCGCGTTCGAAGCTGCCGAACCAGTAGAGACCCGGCTGGGCGTCGGCGGCCGGATTCAGGTCGCGGAACGCGCGGATCCAGTTGTCGGCGCGGCCGCCGATGACGGTGAACGGCAACGCGCGGGAGAACACCGTCTCCTGATCGGTCGGCGGAATCTGTTCGCGCCGAGTGGCATCCAGGCCGCGTTGCAGGGCGCGCACCTGCGAGGTCAGCTTGCGGCCCGCCTGGGTGCGCACCGGAAGGTACTTGGGCAGCAGCACGGTCGCCACGCCCGCGAGCAGGATCGCGACGCCGACCAGCGCGGAGCCCGCGGTGACGGCCAGACCCACCGTGGCGGCAATGCCCGCGACGATCAGCGCGCCGCCGACCCAGACCGGCAGGCCGATACGGGACCGGTCGGCGAAGGCGCCACGCCGCACCGCGTCGTCGACCATCGCCCGGCGGATCGGCTCGGCCTGCACCCGTCCCGGCGCGCGCAATTCGGCGACGGTGACCGAGTCGGCGCCTTCCGGCAGCAGCGTCGTGTACACCGCCTTCTCGTAGTCGCGTAGCTGGTCGTCGACGGCGTTCACCCGATTGATGCGCCAGTCGCTGTCGCTGATCGGCGTCACCCAGATGTAGCGGCGCACCGCGAGATCCACCACGGTGGCGGCGATATCGATGGCGTCCGCGTGCTCGTCGAGCAGCACGCCCGCCTCACCGGGCAGAATGCCCTCGGGCGAGGTGAACTGCACCTGGTTGCCGTCGCGCAGCAGCGGGTCGACGGTGTCGGAACCGGTTCCCGCCGCGGCGTTCTCGCGACGCGCGCGCAGCACGAAGACGGCCAAGCCCGCCAGCGCGAGCAGCAGCACGCCGAAGGCGGCCAGCACCGGACCGGTCACCGAGAACGGACCGGGTGCGTTCGCGTCCTCGATGTCGGCGTTCGCGGGGACGGTACCCGGCGGCAGTTGCAAGGTCAGGTCGATGGCGTCGCCCTTGCGCAGGTCGGTCTGCTCCAGCCAGAGCACGCCGTCGGATTCGATCCGGACGTCGGCGCACGGCCTCGTGTTGCCTGGCGGCCCGAGTTTGCAGTCCACGATGGCCATTTCGTAGCTCGGGCTGATCAGCGAGGCGCTGATGGAGGCGATGTCGGTGTTCATCACGCCTAGCCAGTGGAAAACCTGGGTGCCGGGCGCGTCGCTGACGGTGTTGTGGATCGAGTACTTGTAGCTGGACTCACCGGGTTTGGCGTCGATGGTGAACTGATCGTTGGCGACCGTCGCGGTGCCCGCGCCCTTGGCGTCGATATCGGTGACCTGGAAGCGCCGTTCCACGTCGTCGCGCAACTGAAGGCGCAGCGGCAGTGACATCTTGAACGATTCGCCGGATGGCACGGTCACCGTCTCGTCGACTTCGAGCACGCCTTCGCGGCTGAGTTTCAGATCGGCGACGATGGTCACGCCCTCGGGCGTCGGTTCGCTCTTGGCACCCGGCGCGGTGGCCACCAATCCCGCGGCGGCGAGCATCAGCACGCCGGCGGCGGCCCCCCGAAATGTCAGCATGAGTGCCTACTCTAGACAGGTTGCTATTCTTCGTCAGCGGCTGTCGACGATCATCTGATGCGAGGGGGTACGGGGGAGTGACCCAACCACCGTACGGATATGGACCGGTTCCACCTGGTGGACACCCCGTTCCGCCGCCTGGCTACGGACCCCGTCCCGGTTACGGGCCCCCGCCCGGATACCCGCCGCAGCCCGGCTACGGTCCGCCGCCGGGCTATGCGCAGCATCCGGGATACGCTCCGCCGCCCGGCTATTCGGCGCCGCCCGGCTACGGTCAGCCGCCCGGGTACCGCCCGCCGATGCCGCCCCCTATGCCCTACGGCCCGCCCGGCCGTCCGCCGTACCCGCCGCGCAAGAGCGGGGGCGGAGGAAAGATCGTCTCGCTGCTGCTCATCGTGGTGTTCCTGGTGGCGGGCGCGTTGGTGCGCACCGCGATTCGCAGCGACCGCAACGACCGCGCCTCGGGGCCGTCGCCGAGCTTCACCTACACCCCCGACGGGTCCCAGGGCGCCGCGGAGACGGGCAACAACCCGCTGCTCACCGATCCGAACGCGACGCTGATCCCGGCCGACTGCGATTACACCCCGTGGAGCACCCAGGTCGAGACCGCGCGCAAGTTCTTCGAGACCGCGGCGGGCTGCCTGGAGTCGGTGTGGAAACCGGTGCTGCAGAAGGCGAATTTGCCGTTCACACCGCCGACGCTGAACGTCAGCGCCTCCACCGCGGGCATCTCCACGCCGTGCACGGGCACCACCACCAACTTCGCCGCGTTCTACTGCCCGGCGAACAAGACCATCTACATGCCGATCAGCCAGTTGCAGACCGACCTGTTCAAGGACAATTGGGTGGTCTACCTCTCGGTGTTCGCGCACGAGTACGGCCACCACGTGCAGGCCATGTCGGGCATCCTGCGCAAGGCCAACAGCGAGCGGGTGGACGCCGGTGCGCGCAGCCAGCGCGGACTGGAGCTCTCGCGGCGAATCGAGTTGCAGGCGCAGTGCTTCAACGGCATGTACCTCGGGTCCTCCGAGGACGGCGGTTCGCTCTCCTCCACGCAGATCGGCGTGGCGCGGCGGGACGCGCATGGCCGAGGCGACGGACCGACCGACGCGCGCGACCACGGGTCATCGGAGAACAGCGGCGACTGGTTCGAAGAGGGCGTGGACAAGAACCGCACCAACCAGTGCAACACCTTCACCGCTCCGGCAGGCAGGGTGAGTTGAGATGACGACGCCGCCTTACGGTTACGGACACCAGCCACACTATCCGCCGCCGTACGGCCCGCCGCCCGGGTACGCGCCGCCGCCCGGATATCCGCTGCCGGGTTACCCGTACCCCGGACACGCGCCGGCTCCCTACGGGCCGCCGCCGGGCTATGGCGTTCCGCCTTACGGGCCGCCTGGTTACGGGCGCCCCTATCCGCCGCCTCGGCGCGGTGGCGGCGGAGTGGGCGCGGTGTTCGGAGTGCTGGGAATCTTCCTGATGGTCGGCGCGCTGGTCGCCGCGGCGGTCGCGGTGGCGAGCAGCGAGAGCGAGAACGACCGCAGGACAACGGCGTACACGCCGAGCTACACCTATACGCCGACGATTCCTTCGTCGTCCGCGGCGACGACCACGTCGGCGGCACGTCCGACCACCGCGGCGAGCAGTCCGGTCCGCACCACCTCGGCCACGCCGACCAGACCCGCCGGGCCGCAGCCGGTGGCGAAGCTCGGCGATCATCCGCTGTTCACGCACGTGGACACGGGATTGAACAACATCCAGTGCACGTTCTCGCGCTGGGCCCCGAATGTGGCCGCGGCCCAAGCGTTCTTCCAGTCGGCCTCCACGTGCCTCGGGCAGATGTGGAAAGCGCTGCTCGATTACGAGAACCTGCCGTTCTCGCCGCCGAACATCAGCGTCCCCGCCCGCGGCGTCGACGCGGTCTCGCCGTGCACCAGCGCGGGCGGCAACTACGCGGCGTTCTACTGCTCGATGAACAACACCATCTATATGCCGCTGGACAAGATCCAGACCAATTTGTACGGCGACAACTGGGTCATCTACCTGACGGTGTTCGCGCACGAGTACGGCCACCACGTGCAGGCGATCAGTGGTATTTCGAAGCGCACGCACGAGGAACGCTACAACGCGGGGCCGCGCAGCGCGCGGGGCCTCGAGTTGTCGCGCCGCATGGAGCTGGGCGCGCAGTGCTTCGGCGGGATGTTCATCGGCTCGTCGGCCTATGTCGGTTCGGTCTCCGGGGCGCAGGGCGAGAACACGGTTCGGGACAACTACACCCGTGGCGACAACCCCGGTGACGCGCGCGACCACGGATCGAAGCAGAACTACGGTCTCTGGTACGAGTACGGCTATCGGAACAACCGGGTCCAGAAATGCAATTCCTGGGTTGCCTCGGCCGATGCGGTGTCCTGAGCTCTTCGGCCGATCAGGTCCGGCCCCGGCCCGGCACTGCAGGGCCAGCTAGCCGGTCGCTCAGTCCTCGTCCCGATCGTGCGGCGTGTGCCCGCCGCCGATGCCGAAATGCCCGCGCGGCGAATGCCCGTGCACCCCTTCGGCGTACGCGGTCTCCGCGTGCAGCGCGAAGTCGATGCCAGAGGTTTCGTCCTCCTTGCTGATCCGGAAGCCGAGGAACCTGTCGATGCCCTTGCCGAGGGCGAACGAGACGCCGAAGGCGTAAGCCGCGACCGCCACCGCGCCGAGCAGCTGCTTGCCGAGCTGGGTGAGCCCACCGCCGTACAGCAGACCTTCCACGCCGCCGGTCATCACCTGGCTGGCGAGCAGACCGATGAGCACCGTGCCGACCACGCCGCCGACGAAGTGCACGCCGACCACGTCGAGGGAGTCGTCGTAGTTGGCCTTGAACTTCCAGCCGACCGCGAACGAACACACCGTGCCCGCCGCGAGCCCGACGACGACCGCGCCGAGAGTGTCGACGTATCCGCAGGACGGAGTGATCGCCACCAGGCCCGCGACGACGCCGGACGCGGCACCGAAGGTGGTCGGGTGGCCGTCGCGCACGCGCTCCACCGCGAGCCAGCCGAGCATGCCGAGGCAGCCCGCGATCAGTGTGTTCAGGAACACCGCCGCGGCCAGACCGCTGGCGTTCAGCGACGAGCCCGCGTTGAAGCCGAACCAGCCGAACCACAGCAGACCCGCGCCGAGCAGCACGAACGGCAGGTTGTGCGGTCGCATCGCGTCCACCTTGAAGCCGATGCGCGGGCCGAGCACCAGCGCGAGCGCCAGCGCGGAGGCGCCGGAGGCGATCTCCACCACCAGGCCGCCCGCGTAGTCCAGCGCGCCGAACTTCGCCAGCCAGCCGTCCGGTCCCCACACCCAGTGCGCGATCGGCACGTACACGGCCAGCGTCCACAGCGGCACGAAGACCATCCAGCCGGAGAACTTGGCTCGGTCGGCGATGGCGCCGCTGACCAGCGCCGCGGTCAGAATGGCGAAGGTGAGCTGGAAGGTCGCGTAGAGCAGTTCCGGCACCGTGCCGCGCACCGTCGTCGGGTCGATGCCCGCCAAGCCGACGTGCTCGAGCGTGCCGATCAGTCCGCCGCCCGCGTCGGGGCCGAAGGCCAGGCTGTAGCCGAACAACAGCCAGGTCACCGTGACGAGCGGGATGGCGATGAAGCTCATCATCAGCATGTTGAGCACGCCGGTCGAACGCACCATGCCGCCGTAGAAGATGGCCAGGCCGGGCGTCATCAGCAGCACAAGAGCGGTGCTGCCGAGCAGCCAGGCGGTGGCCGCGGGATCGATGGTCGGTGGCATGGCGGGTAACTCCTTCTGCGGGCATGCGTCGCGAAGAAGTTACCGAACGCTCACGAGGTCTTCCGCCACTGCGGGAGGTTTTCGTCCAGCCAGACGTCCAGCTCGTCGGGGCTCGGCGTGCCGCCGACCATGTTCAGCACGGTGTGCCCGAGGCAGGCCGCGCACATGATGCGATTCGCCATCTCCTCGTGATCGCCCCACGGCAGATGCGGTTTGGCGATCAGCAGGGAAGCGAGGCCGTGCACGACGGCCCACAGGTCGAGCACGACCGGCAGCGGATCGCCCGGCGCGATCGTGCCCTCCGCCATGCACTCGCGCACAGACGCCGCGAAATGCTGGAACGCGCCGCTGGTGAGCACCTCGTCCACCGCGCCGCCGCTCTCGGTGGGCCCGGCCGCCACCCGGTACTGCGCCGGGTGCTCCAGCGCGTAGCGCACGTAGGCCAGGCCCTGATCGCGCAGCCGGGTCATCGGCGACACCGTGGGGTCGGTGGCCGCGCGCATGGCGTCGGCCAGATCCTCGAACGCCTTGGCCACCGCTGCCTCGATCAGCTCGTCCTTGTCGGCGAAATGCCGGTAGATGGACGGTGCGCTCACCCCGACGAGCTTGCTCACCTCGCGGATCGACACCGCGTCGGCCCGGCCGGTGCGCGCGAGCAATTCCGCTGTGGCGGTGAGTATCTCGGTACGCAATTGCGCGCCGGAACCGCGCGGTGATCGAGGTCGACGGTGCAGGGTCATGGACGTCCCACGTGCTCGGGTTCCCGTGCGATGGCGTCCTGGTCGACGTCCTCCGCGAGGCCGATCCGATCATGCAGCCGGACAAGGGTTTTCGGTGCCCACCAGTTGGCCGTGCCGAGCAGGCGCATCAGCGCAGGCGCGAGCAGGGCCCGGATGATCGTCGCGTCGACGAGCACGGTCAAGGTGAGGCCGAGACCCATCAGCTGCATGAACGAGACCTTCGAGGTGATCAGCGCGCCCAACACGATAGCCATCAGCACCGCGGCGGCGGTGAAGATCCGGCCGGTGCGGGCGACGCCGATGGCCACCGCGCGGTTGTTGTCGTGGGTGCGCAACCACTCCTCGCGGATCCGCGAGAGCAGGAACACCTCGTAGTCCATGGACAAGCCGAAGGCCAGGCAGAACATCAGGATCGGCATGGTCGGCACCATGTAGCCGACCGCGGTGAAGCCGAGCAGGTTCGACAGGTGTCCCTCCTGGAACACCCACACCATCGCGCCGAAGGCGGCCGCGAGCGAGAGGGTGTTGAGCGCCAGTGCCTTGATCGGCAGCACGACGCTTCCGGTGAACAGGAACAGCACCACCAACGTGGCCAGCACGATCAGCGTGGCGGCCAACGGCAGTCGATCGCTCAGCGCGGCAAGCGAATCCGCGTTGACCGCGGCCGCGCCGCCGTACAGCGCGGGCCCGGGCGCGGGCACCGCCTCGATCGCGCGCAGCTGACGTTCGCCCTCGGGGGAGAAGGGGTCGACGTAACTGACGACGGTGAGGTAGGTCCCCGTGTCGTTGGCCATGCCGGGCGGCGCCGCCCCGACCCGCGCACCGTTCACGAAGGTGCCCGCGCTGGACAGCACGGCGGGCACGTTCGGCAGTTCGGAAAGCCGCGTGGCGTACGTGCCGACGCCTGCGGTGTCACCGGTGTAGCCGTCCAGCACGATCGTGGTGCTCGCGCCGGGATCGGCCTGCGGGAAGTGCGCCCGCAGCTCATCGCCGACCTGCCTGCTGGTCGAGGAGGTGGGCAGCACCCGGTCGTCGGGGTAGCCGAACCTCACCGACAGGAACGGCGCACCGAGGACGAGCAGCAGCGCGATGATCACCACGGTCACCGGCACCGCGTGCCGCATCACCCGCGTGACCAGCTGGTACCAGCCGGACTCCGCCGGCGGCACCGGGCCTGCTGGCGGCGGGCGCCGGAACATCCGCCGCAGCGGAACGCGCAGGTCGAGCGAGTTGACGCGGTACCCGAGCAGCACCAGCGCGGCGGGCAGGATCACGATCGCCGCCGCGGCCGCTGCCGCGACCACCGCGACGCCCGCGTAGGCGAAGGACCTCAGGAAGTACAGGTTGAACACGCTGAGCGCGGCCAGCGACAGCGCGACGGTGAGCGCGGAGAACAGCACCGTGCGCCCCGCGGTCTGCACGGCGCGGATGGTGGCCGCCGTCGGGTCGAGGCCGTTGCCCAGTTCCTCGCGGTATCGGCTGACGATGAACAGGCTGTAGTCGATCGCGAGGGCCAGGCCGAGCGCGGTCGTCATGTTCAGCGCGTAGATGGACACGTCGGTGACGAGCGTGAACAACCGCAGGATGGCCAGCGTCGCCGCGATCGCGAAGAGGCCGACGGCCAGCGGCAGGGCCGCCGCGACCAAGCTGCCGAACACCAGGATGAGCACGATCATCGACAACGGCACCGCGATGCTCTCGGCGAGGGCCAGGTCGAGGGTGGTCTGCTCGTTGACGTCGTGATAGATCGCGGCCATGCCGCCTTGACGTACCGTCACGCCGTCGGCGGCGCCGGTGAGCTGTTCGGTGAGTTCGCCCGCGATTTTCTGCACCTCGGTGTCGTCGCCTTCGATGAAGGCGGCGATCAGCGCGCTCGACCCGCCGTCGTTGCTGCGCAACGCGGTCGAGAACGGCAGCGGAGTGGTCCAGTAGGACTGCACGGCGGTCACGTCGGGGCGTGCGCGCAGCGCGTCGACGAGTCGCATGCCCGCGGCGCGCGCGGCGGGGCTGTCGACGCCGCTCTCGGTGCTCACCAGCAGGACGTAGTTGGGCGAAGCGCCGCCGAAGTTGTCCGCGATAATCCGGTTGACCTGCGAGGATTCGGCGTCGTCCGAGACGAATCCGCCGGATTTCAGGTGCGTGGCCGCGGTGGCGCCGAAGAGTCCGCACCCGATCACCAAGGCCAGCGCGGTGATCAGGATGACGCGCGGGTATCGCGTGGCCGTTCGTGCGATCCGATAGAGCATCGCGGCTCCCCTCCGTGAGTTAACGCGGTTAGCGTAACGCTGTTAACTCATGGGTGTCGAGTGGCCGAAAGCAGTGGCCGGGACATCGCTCAGCCGCGGTTCTTCCGGGTCAGCGCGCGCCGGCCGCGGCGGCCGGGGATCGGCAGATCGTCCTCGACAACAACCCACTCGGCGGTGGTGAGCCACAGCTCCTGGGCCCGCGCGTCGGCGGTGTCGTGGAAGACACGGCGTCCACGGTCGTCGCGCAGGTCGCGCGCGAGGTTCGACCAGCGCGGCGGACGGCCGTGTTCGTCCAGGTGAGCGGAGAGATGCCCGGCCACGAGCGTCCCGATCGTGTTGACCGGCCGCAGTGAGACCCGGTTCCCGTATTTGGCGGCGTGGAAACGCCTTGCCGCGCAGAGCGACTGCGGATTCGCGTTGGAAGCGATCCAGCCCGCCCGCTGGGCGCGCTCGACCAGCCACAGGTGTTTGACCGCGTTGGGCGCGATGACGCCGATGCGTTCCTTGATCAGCGCCGTCACCGGTTCGGAGGAGAGGATGTCGCGGCGGGTGGGGCCGACGCCGTGGGTCATCCAGTGCTCGTGCGCGAGACGGGCGAGCACGCGGCCGAAGTCGTCGATGCTGCGCTGGGCGCGGCGGCCGAGCCGTTCGATGCGCTCTGCCTCGCGGCGCATCTCGTTCTGCGCGGTGAGGGTTCGGATCGCGGCCATGGTCGGCACCTGACCGCGTTCGAGCAACTCGAGAATGGCCGAGGCGGTGGCGGGATCTGCGGCGGCGGTCACCGGCAGCGAATCGCGTTTGATCGCGAATTCCTGGGGGCTGATGGCGCGGCTGAGCAGTCCGACGGCGGCTCGATCGCCGGCGAAGTCGGTATTGGAGAGCCAGGCGGCGGCGATGTCGTCACACGACGGCACGTGGAACGGTCCTCCGATATACGCGGTGGGAGTTCGGCGATGTCGCACTGGGGCCGGGAGGTGTTCAGGTTGTGCCCCGGTCGGGATGAGGGACCGGCCGGGGTCACCAACCTGATGAAGGTTTGGCTACCGAAGTTGCCAACAGCCACGGTAGCCAGCGGCGCGCTAGCTGTCACCCGGGTTGACTTATTCGTTACATCGACAAAAAGGGGCATAACCGGGGCGTGAGTATGCATTACCGCTGGCGAGAAAGGCGGACGAACTGCTTCGTCCGGTTTTTGATAACCGACAGATACACGATTGCTGTCATGTTGCCGGTTTGTGAGAGGAACGAAGCGGCGGAAGGAGTCTCCTGGAATCATGTGATCTGCATCACATTCGAAGGGAATCTCGCGGTACGCCGTGAGCGGCGCGACGGCTCGCCCGCGTGAGACCCCGGTCGCCGACCGCTTTGTCGGTGGTCGCCGGTAACCTCTGGCCGTGGCTCTGTACCGGAAGTACCGACCGGCAACGTTCGCTGAGGTGGTGGGTCAGGAGCACGTCACCGACCCGCTGAGCATCGCGCTCGACACCGGACGGATCAGTCATGCCTATCTGTTCTCCGGTCCGCGGGGCTGCGGTAAGACCTCGTCGGCGCGCATCCTCGCGCGTTCGCTGAACTGCGTGCAGGGCCCGACGTCGCGGCCGTGCGGAGTCTGCCCGTCCTGCGTGGCGCTCGGGCCGGGCGGACCGGGCAATCTCGACGTGATCGAACTCGACGCCGCGAGCCACGGCGGCGTCGACGACACCCGCGAGCTGCGCGACCGCGCCTTCTACGCGCCCGCCGAATCCCGGTATCGCGTCTTCATCGTCGACGAGGCCCACATGGTCACCACCGCGGGCTTCAACGCGCTGCTCAAGATCGTCGAGGAACCGCCCGCCCACCTGATCTTCATCTTCGCCACCACCGAGCCCGACAAGGTGCTGCCGACCATCCGCTCGCGCACCCACCACTACCCGTTCCGGCTGCTGCCGCCCGCGACGATGCGCGGGCTGCTCGGCAAGATCTGCGAACAGGAAAACGTTCCGGTCGAGGAAGCGGTGTATCCGTTGGTGATTCGCGCGGGCGGCGGTTCCCCGCGCGACAGCCTCAGCGTGCTCGACCAGCTGCTCGCGGGCGCGGGCCCGGAGGGCGTCACCTACAACCGTGCCGTCGCGCTGCTCGGCGTCACCGACGTCGCGCTCATCGACGACGCGGTGGAGGCGCTGGCCGCCGACGACGGCGCGGCGCTGTTCGGCACCGTGGACAGCGTCATGGAGGCGGGGCACGATCCGCGCCGTTTCGCGGTCGACCTGCTGGAGCGTTTCCGCGATCTGATCCTGTTGCGCGCGGTGCCCGACGCCGCCGACCGCGGCCTGGTGTCCGGGCCGGGCGACGTGCTGGACCGCATGCGCGACCAGGCGCAGCGCCTCGGCCCCGCCACCCTGACCCGCTACGCCGAACTGCTGCACGAGGGTCTGGGCGAGATGCGCGGCGCCACCGCGCCCCGGCTGCTGCTCGAGGTCGTGTGCGCCCGCATGCTCTTGCCCTCGGTCTCCGGCACGGAGTCCGCCGCGCTTCAGCGCCTGGAACGCCTCGAACGCGGCTTCGCGGGCGGTGCGATCGCCCCGGCCCCAGCCCCGGCCTCCGCTCCCGCCGCCGAGGCGAGCCGGACCGCCGCACCCGCCCCGGCCCGCGCACCGGGTGAGCCCCCGCGTCGCCGGGGCGCGGAGGCGCTCGCCGCGTTGCGTGAGAACAAGTCTCGGGGCGGAGGTTCGGCCCAGGGTGGCATCGAAAGCGACGCGGGAGGAAGCACTTCCGTCGAGCGCACGGACCGCGCTCAATCGCCCGCCGGTGCGCAGGCGGAAGCATCCGACGGTGGTCCGCAGCCTTCCGCCGCCGCCCCGGCTGCGCCCATCGCGCGACAGGACGACCAGCGTGAGGACGCGATCGCGGCGGCCGCTGCAGGGCGCGGCGACGCCACCGAATCGAGCGGCGACTCTGCCGCTGCCGAGCGCGGTGCTGTCGCGCCGAGCGCTGACTCGGCCCAGCGCGGCGACGCGGCCGTAGCCGGAGCGCGAGACGAAGCCCCGCGAGGCGAAGCCCCGGGCGCGGCCGCTCCCGTGTCCGCGGTGGCCGAGGGCCACGTGGGCGGGACAGCAGCGCGGAACGCCGAGGATCGAGTCGAATCGACTGCCGAGCCCGTCCGCCGGGGCGAAGCCGAGCCGCAGGCCGCCGACGCGCCGGGTCATCGGACCGAGGGGCGGCCCAGAGCCTCGGAGGAATCGGCCGCTCCGCCGCGCGCCGATCGGCCCGCCGCGCCGTACGCCGAAGCCGCGTCGGATCGAGTGGGGGAGCGACCCGCGGGGTCCGTCGACGGGGAAAGCGGGGCTGGGGAGCCCCCGTCGACTGTCGCGGCCGGTACGGGTCGCCCGACCGAACGCGCCGCGTTTTCGGGGAGCGCCACCGCCGGTCCGGCCGAGGGCGACGCTCGCCGGGAACCGGCCGAACGCGCGGGATATCAAGTGGCACAGTCAGTTTCCGATACGAGCTCCCGTTCCGGGCAAGTGACCGAGGAATCGTCCGCCGATCGCTTCGGCGGCGCGACGGCGGCGGAACGGCCCGTCGAGTCCGCGGAATCGATGGCTGCGGCGTTGCCCGACGAGCCTGTGGGTGCGCAGGGCGCGGATCTGCTGCGAGCCGTCGAGGGCGCGTGGGCGGAGATCCGGGCCAAGGTCAGGGAGTTCGGACCGACCGTGCAGGCGTTGCTGTCGGGTGCCTCGGTGGCGCGGGTCGAGGGCACGGCCATCGTGTTCGCGCACCAGCACGCGCCGCTGGCGCAGCGGTTGTCCGAGGCACGCAATGTCGAGGCCGTGCGCGCGGCGGTGCGGGCCGTGCTCGGGAGCGACCACGAGATTCGCTGGGAGGCCGGTGGCGCGACCCCGCGTCCCGCGGCCCAGCCGTCGAAGGGCGCGCGGGGCACGGGACAGGGTGCGGCCGGGCGCGGCGTGGGAAGCCAAGGCGGCCGCGGCGAAACGGGCCCGCCTCGATTCTCGCGACCCAGCCAGGCCAGGGTGAACGCCGCGGGCGACGCTCCTGCTCGCGGGCAGCGGCCCGCTCCGCCCACGCGGTCCGGCGACGACGACATCCCGCCGCCTGATTATCCGGACCTACCCGACGACCCCGGCCCCGGCGACTACCCGCCGCCCGATCCAGGCGGTTACGAATCGCTCTCCAGCTCGGCCGGATCGGCCCCTGCCGGCGTGCCGGGGCCCTCGACGCCGGAAGAGGAGCAGGAGATGCTGGCCGAGGCCGCCAAGCCGGTGGCGCCCGAGGCCCGTCACGACCCCGACGAGGTCGCCCTGGAATTGCTCCGCAGTGAGCTCGGTGCCACACGGCTGGATGGTTGACAACCACCGCCTCGAGGACGTTAAGTTAACCGGAGTTCGCACACGACGGTAGTATGAACGGGTGGCCGTGAGCTCCGGTGTGGCGGCGTTCTATGGTATGCCCAGGCGTACGGGCGTGTCCGGAACGTACGTCCGCTGGTGCTCGCCGACTTTTGTACAGCGTTATGCGGTGCGAGCGACGGGCCTGGAGACGGAACCTCGCGTCACCGCGCTGGGCCTCGTGAGCACGGCAAACTGAATACGGACGGTCGGTCTCATGGCCGGTCGGCGAGGTGACCCGCGGCCGTGCCGCACAACGCGGTGCAGGCGCACCCCAAGGAAGGAAACACTCCGATATGACCACAGAGGCCTACATTTACGAGGCCATCCGCACCCCGCGCGGACGCGGCAAGAAGAACGGTTCGCTGCACTCGGTCAAGCCGATCGACCTGACTGTTGGTCTGATCCAGGAGCTGCGCGGCCGTTTCCCGAACCTCGACGAGGACCGGATCTCCGACCTGATCCTCGGTGTCGTCGCACCGGTGGGTGACCAGGGTGCCGACATCGCCCGCACCGCCGTGACCGTGGCCGGCCTGCCCGACACCGTCGGCGGCTTCCAGCTCAACCGCTTCTGCGCCTCCGGCCTCGAGGCCGTGAACCTGGCCGCGCAGAAGGTGCGCTCGGGCTTCGACGACCTGGTCATCGCCGGTGGCGTCGAGTCCATGTCCCGCGTTGCGATGGGCTCCGACGGCGGCGCCTGGGCGATGGACCCGACCACCAACTACGACACCTACTTCGTGCCGCAGGGTGTTTCCGCCGACCTGATCGCCACCATCGAGGGCTTCTCCCGCGATGACGTGGACGCCTACGCCGTGCGCTCGCAGGACCTGGCCGCCAAGGCCACCACCGGCGGCTACTTCGCCAAGTCGATCGTTCCGGTCAAGGACCAGAACGGCCTCGTCGTCCTCGACAACGACGAGCACATGCGTCCCGGCACCAAGGCCGAGGACCTGGCCAAGCTGAACCCATCCTTCGCCGTGATCGGTGAAATGGGTGGCTTCGACGCCGTGGCGCTGCAGAAGTTCCACTTCGTGGAGAAGATCAACCACGTGCACCACGGCGGCAACAGCTCCGGCATCGTCGACGGCGCCGCGCTGGTGCTGATCGGTTCCGAAGAGGCGGGCAAGGCCTCCGGCCTGACCCCGCGTGCGCGCGTCGTCGCGACCGCCACCAGTGGCGCCGACTCCACCATCATGCTGACCGGTCCCACCCCGGCCGCCAAGAAGGCGCTGGCCAAGGCGGGTCTGACCCTCGACGACATCGACCTGGTCGAGATCAACGAGGCGTTCGCCTCCGTGGTGCTGAAGTTCCAGAAGGACCTGAACATCCCGGACGAGAAGCTGAACGTCAACGGCGGCGCCATCGCGATGGGCCACCCGCTGGGCGCCACCGGCGCGATGATCACCGGCACCATGGTCGACGAGCTGGAGCGCCGCAACGGCCGCTACGCGCTGATCACGCTGTGCATCGGTGGCGGCATGGGCGTGGCGACGATCATCGAGCGCGTCTAACCCCAACCGACAGCACAGAATTCAAGGAGACACAGAGCTGTGAGCGAAACCAACATGATCGGTTGGGAGCAGGATTCGGACGGCATCGTCGTACTGACGATGGACGACCCGAACCAGGGCGCCAACACGATGAACGAGCTGTACAAGACGTCGATGACCGCGACCGTCGACCGGCTCGAGGCCGAGAAGGACAGCATCACCGGCGTGGTGCTGACCTCGGCGAAGAAGACCTTCTTCGCGGGCGGCGACCTGAAGAACATGATGAAGGTCGGCCCGGAAGACGGCCAGGCCCTCATGGACGAGCTGGGCACCATCAAGGGTGCGCTGCGTCGCCTCGAGCAGCTCGGCAAGCCGGTCGTTTCCGCGATCAACGGCGCCGCGCTCGGCGGCGGCCTCGAGATCACCCTCGCGACCCACTACCGCATCGCGGCCGACGTGCCGGGTGTGCAGCTGGGCCTGCCCGAGGTCAGCCTGGGCCTGCTGCCCGCCGGTGGCGGTGTCACCCGCACCGTGCGCATGCTCGGCCTCCAGGGCGCGCTCATGCAGGTGCTGCTGCAGGGCCAGAAGTACCGCCCGGGCAAGGCCAAGGAAATCGGCCTGATCAACGAGGTCGTCGGCTCGATCGAGGAGCTGGTCCCGGCCGCCAAGGCGTGGATCAAGGCCAACCCCGAGGGTGGCGTGCAGCCCTGGGACAAGAAGGGCTACAAGATCCCCGGTGGCACCCCGTCCACCCCGGCCTTCGCGGCGAACCTGCCCGCGTTCCCGGCCAACCTGCGTAAGCAGCTCAAGGGCACCAACATGCCCGCGCCGCGCGCCATCATGGCCGCCGCGGTCGAGGGCGCGCAGGTCGACATCGACAACGCCTCGCTCATCGAGTCGCGTTACTTCGTCCACCTGCTGACCGGCCCGGTCGCGAAGAACATGATCCAGGCGTTCTTCTTCGACCTGCAGTCGATCAACAACGGCGGCTCGCGTCCGAAGGACGTGCCGAAGAAGGACATCAAGAAGATCGGCGTGCTCGGCGCGGGCATGATGGGCGCGGGCATCGCGTACGTCTCCGCCAAGGCGGGCTACGAGGTCGTGCTGAAGGACGTCACCATCGAGGCGGCCGAGCGCGGCAAGAACTACTCCGAGAAGATCGAGGCCAAGGCCCTCTCCCGTGGCAAGACCACCGAGGAGAAGTCCAAGGCGCTGCTCGACCGGATCACGCCGTCCGCCGACGCCAAGGACTTCGCCGGCGTCGACTTCGTGATCGAGGCCGTCTTCGAGAACACCGAGCTCAAGCACAAGGTGTTCCAGGAGATCGAGGACATCGTCGACGCGGACGCGCTGCTCGGCTCGAACACCTCCACCCTGCCGATCACCGGTCTCGCGGCCGGCGTGAAGCGCCAGGAGGACTTCATCGGCATCCACTTCTTCTCGCCGGTCGACAAGATGCCGCTGGTGGAGATCATCAAGGGTGAGAAGACCTCGGACGAGGCGCTGGCCCGGGTGTTCGACTACACCCTCGCGATCAAGAAGACCCCGATCGTCGTCAACGACAGCCGCGGCTTCTTCACCTCGCGCGTGATCGGCACCTTCGTCAACGAGGCGATCGCCATGCTGGGCGAGGGCATCGATCCTTCGACCATCGAGCAGGCCGGCTCGCAGGCGGGCTACCCGGCCGCGCCGCTGCAGCTGTCGGACGAGCTGAACATGAAGCTCATGCTGAAGATCGCCAAGGAGACCCAGGAGGCCATCGCCCGCGGTGACGCCACCATGGGCAAGCAGAAGCACCCGGCCATCGACGTCATCGAGTACATGGTGAACGAGGGTCGTCCGGGTCGTCTGGAGAAGGCGGGCTTCTACGAGTACGACGAGAACGGCAAGCGGACCGGCCTGTGGGGCGGCCTGCGTGAGCACTTCAAGTCGGTCACCGGCTTCAACGTGCCGCTCCAGGATCTGATCGACCGGATGCTGTTCATCGAGGCGATCGAGACCCAGAAGTGCTTCGACGAGGGTGTGCTCGAGACCACCGCCGACGCCAACATCGGCTCGATCTTCGGCATCGGTTACCCGGCCTGGACCGGTGGTGTGCACCAGTTCATCGTCGGCTACCCGGGCGGCCAGGAGGGCTTCGTGGCTCGCGCCGACGAGCTGAAGGCCAAGTACGGCGACCGCTTCGAGGTTCCCGCCTCGCTGCGCAAGTAATCGCGCCGCGTAGGTCATCGCGCAACGGCGAAGCCCGCCACCGCTTTTCGCGGTGGCGGGCTTTCGCCGTTCCGGAGTTCCGACGGTGTTCACCGTGCGGTTCGCGGGTGCCGCTACGGTGTGGCTTGTGCGCAGAAGAACCGGACTCCCGCTCGCCCTCGCGGTCGGCGTCGCCGCGCTGACCGCGGCGCCCACAGCGCACGCCGAACCGGCCGTGCGGCTGCTGGGTCAGCAGATCCTGCCGCACGCGATGGACTTTGACGGCACCACGGTCGGCGGACTGTCCGGCATCGACTATCGGCCGAGCACGGGTGAGTACGTGCTGATCAGCGACGACCGCTCGGAGCGCGCACCGGCCCGCGGCTACACCGCCCGCTTCACGGTCGACGCGAACGGCGTCGGCCCGGTGACTTTCACCGGCACATACCCGCTGCGCACCCCCGCGGGCACCGTCTACGCGCCGAAATCGGTGGACCCCGAAGAGATTCGCGTCGATCCGTGGACGGGCGACTACTTCTGGACCCAGGAAGGCGAGCGCGCGGACGACGTGCTCGCCGACCCGTCCGTGCGCGTCGCGCGGCCGGACGGGACGTTCGTCGCCGAACTGCTGATCCCCGACAACGAGCGGATGCGGCCGGACGCGGGGCCGCGCCGCAACGCGGCACTGGAAGCGGCGACCTTCGCCACGGGCGGCGCGCTGTTCGTGACGGCCGTCGAGGGCCCGCTGCTCCAGGACGGTCCCGAGGCGACGGTGACCTCGGGCGCGATCTCGCGCATCACCGTCCAGGCGCGCTTCGGGCCCTTGCTCGCGCAGTACGCGTATCCGATGGAGCCGGTGTTCGCCGAGTCGCGGCCGGAGCCGGGGCGCGGCGGCAACGGCGTCGCCTCGATCCTGGCCGCCGATCCGCTCGATCCCACGAAATTCCTGGTGCTGGAGCGCGCGTACGTCGAGGGCGCGGGCGACAAGATCCGGATCTACGAGGCCGACACCGCGGGCGCGACCAACGTGCTCGACGCCCCGCTCGGCGACGCCCGCCCGGTAGCCAAACGGCTGCTCGTCGACCTGGCCGAGGCCGGGCTGACGGATATCGACAACATCGAGAGCATGACCTGGGGGCCACGGCTGCCCTCGGGTGAGCGGACGCTCGTGCTCGTCAGCGACGACAACTTCGCCGCCGGTCAGATCACCCAGCTGGTCGCGCTCGCGGTGCGCTGAGCTTTCGAAAACTGAGCTCAGTCGGCGCGAAGTTCTTCCGTCGCTTGGAAATACGCGTCGGCGGCGCGGCGGAAGTAGTCGAACAGTAGCTCGCGCTGCTCGGGCTCGTATCCGGCGATGATCTCGCCGACGCGGCGCCGGGCGGGGGCCAGCACGCGATTCAGGTCGGCGGGCGTTTCGATCAGTTCGACGGTGATCTTGCGCCGGTCGCCAGGGACAGGAACCCGCCGCACGTACCCGGCCTCTTCCAACCGATCGACCAGCCGGGTGGTCGGGCCGGTGGTGAGACCCGTGCGAGCGCCGAGTTCTCCCGGCGTCATGGGGCCGCTGAGTTCCAGGACATTCAGCGCGTAGAGGTCGGTGGCGCCCAGGTCGACCGCCCGCGCTCCGGCCTGTCCGTGCAACATGATCGCGCTGAGATAGCGGCTATAGATCGCACTCGCCTCCGAGCGCGCCATTGCCCCTGATTGCGCTGGGCCCGATTGCGCTGGGCCGGATTGCGCCGGGGCCGTTTGTGCTGTGTCCGTTTGTGCTGCGTCCGATCGCCCCGGAGCCGATTGCGGCGCGTCCGGTCGCGTTCCATCCGATCGCCCTGTTGACACGATTGCCTCCGTCTCCTAATCTCTTCTTCAACGAAGAGAAATCTTCGGCGAAGAAAGTTCTTCTAAGCAGAAACCTATCACGGAGGACGTCATGACCACCATCGATTCGCCCACAACCAGCACCGCGCACCCGCGTCGCCGCAAGGCCGTCCGCATCCTCGCCGCGTCGGCTCTCGTTCTCGGACTCGCCGCGGGCGGCGGATACCTCTGGCTGGACAAGACCTCCGAGGTCCGCAATCTGGGGACCTCGGACTGCGCGACCGTCGTCCCGTCCGGGGCGGCCGCGACGCCGGAGGCCGTCGCGGAGATCTGCGCCGTTCTCGACCGGCTCACCGACGCGTGGGCCGCGGGCGACGCGGACGCCTTCGGCAGCGTCTTCACCGAGGACGCCACGTACACCACCTACGTCGGCACCTACTACGAGGGCAAGACCGATCTCGTCGAAGCCCACCGCGCGCTGTTCGACGGTTTCCTGAAGGGCACCAAGCTCGCCGACTCCTACCTCGGCATCCGGTTCTACGGTCCCGACACGGCGGTGGTCACCAGCCGCGGCGACACCTACAAGGGCGACCGCAAGAGCGCCGACGAGCTGACCAAGACCCAGACCTACACCCTGGTCGAGCAGGACGGACGCTGGCTGATCGCGGCCTTCCACAACACCAAGCGCGGCAACGTCATGGAGCGGATCTCGTTCCTCTTCGCGCCCGACACGAGGCCGGCCGCCGAGCGCTGATCACGCGGCCGTCGCAGGTGGGGACGACACTGCGGCAATCTCCACCCAACCGGCCGTACACCGCGCTACGTTGGAGTATGCGCAGGCGATTCGGACACCGGACCCCCGGTGCCCGACGTCGGCATGTTCCACGATCGCCGGTGACGCCGATTCGATGTGAGTTCGAGGTGGTCACGTGAATCCACAGGCGGGCTCGGGCAAGGTGAGTCCCGAAGCGTCCCAGGCCGATTCGAATGCCCAGCCCGGGGTGGACGACCCGCAGCGTGCCGCGGAAACGCAACGCGTCGGGGAAACTCGGCGCGGCGCGGACACCCAGCGCAACGAGCCGATCGGCATCGCCGACGAGCTCGAGGTGATGGGTCTCTCCGGCGCGGTCGAGATCGGCAGGGGTGGATTCGGCGTGGTGTACCGCTGCCTGCAGACCGCGCTGGAACGGGTCGTCGCGGTGAAGGTGCTCTCCTCCGAGATCGACGTCGAGAGCCGTGAGCGCTTCCTCCGCGAGGAGCAGGCCATGGGCAGGCTCTCCGGCCACCCCAACATCGTCGACATCCTGCAGGTGGACGTCACCGCCAGCGGAATGCCGATCATCGTGATGCCGTACTGCACGCACGGCTCGCTGGAACAGCTCATCCGCGAACGGGGCCCGCTCACCTGGGCCGATTCGCTGCGCGCCGGGGTGAAGCTGGCAGGTGCGATCGAGAGCGCGCACCGGGCGCAGATCCTGCATCGCGACGTCAAGCCCGCCAACGTGCTGCTCAGCGGCTACGGCGAACCGCAGCTCACCGATTTCGGCATCGCGCGGATCCCCGGCGGCTTCCGCACCTCGAGCAGCATGATCACCGGCTCGCCCGCGTTCACCGCGCCGGAAGTGCTCAAGGGCGAGGAGCCGACCGTCCGCTCCGACATCTACGGTCTCGGCGCGACGCTGTTCGCGCTGCTCACCGGCCACGCGGCCTTCGAGAGGCAGGCGGGGGAGAAGGTGGTGGCGCAGTTCCTGCGGATCACCACCCAGCCGGTGCCGGATCTGCGCGAACAGGACATCCCGCCCGATGTGGCCGACGCGATCGAGCAGGCCATGGCGCCCGACCCGGCCGATCGACCGGAGTCGGCGTTCGAATTCGGCATGTTGCTGCGCTCGGTGCAGCGGGAGCACGAGCAGTTGCCCGACGAGATGGCGCTGCTGGACACCGCCGTGTCGCTCGAAGAACCCGATGGCGAGCACCCGGTCGAAGCGCAACCGTCCACGCGCACCGGGCGCGCGGTCACCCGGCGCAGCTGGCCGTTGACGCTGCGCCCCGCCGTGTCGCGGCATCCCGGCGGTTCGGCCACCATGCCGCCCACCGCGGCGACGAAGTTCCACCCGCCCACTCCGGTCCTCGAACCGGTGCCGCGACCACGCCTGATGGACATCCTGCGCGGCGGCGGCCGTCGCAGGCTCGCGATGATCCACGCCCCCGCCGGTTTCGGCAAGAGCATGGTGGCCGCGCAGTGGCGCGCGGAGCTGGCGGGCGGCGGCGTGCCGGTCGCGTGGATCGGCATCGACCAGGACGACGACAACGAGATCTGGTTCCTCGCCCACCTCATCCAGGCCATCCACCGGGTGCGGCCCGATATCGGCGCCGGTCTCGACCGAGCGCTCGAGGAACGCGCGGGCGATGCGGTCGGCTACGTCATGACGACCCTCATCAACGAGATTCACGCGGGCGAGGAAACCATCGTGGTGGTGGTCGACGACTGGCATCGCGTCAGCGATCCCGGCACGCACCGCGTGATGGAGTCGCTGCTCGACAACGGCTGCCACCACCTGCGCTTCGTGGTGACCAGCAGGGAACAGTCCGGGCTGCCGACCAGCCGGATGCGAGTGCACGACGAACTGGTCGAGATCGGTTCGGCGGCGCTGCGGCTGACCATGGCCGAGACGAGGCAGATCCTGGTGGAGCGCAACGGTTTCGCGCTCACCGAGGCCCAGCTGGAGCAGATCCACGAGACGACCGACGGCTGGCCCGCCGCCATTCAGCTGATCAGCCTCTCGCTGCGCGGCAACGTCGACGCCGACCAGTTGATCGCGACGCTGTCGGAGGGCAGTCACGGCATCCGCGAATACCTCGCCGAGAACGTGCTCGACGCGCTCGAACCGCGAATGCTGGATTTCCTCACCGCGATCTCGGTGACCGAGCGCGTCTCGGCTCCGCTGGCCGCCGCGCTGTCCGACGACAGCGAGGCCGAGCTGCTGCTCGCCCAAGCCGAGCAGCGTGAGCTGTTCCTGCGCCGCATCGAGCACGATCCGGAGTGGTACCGGATGCAGCCGCTGTTCGCCGAGCATCTGCGGGCCCGGCTGGAGCGGACGCAACCCGGCAAACTGAAGTCGCAGCATCGCAAGGCCTCCCGCTGGTACGCCGAACATCAGTTGCTACGCAAGTCGGTGGACCACGCGCTGGCCGCGGCGGATCTGAAGATGGCGCTCGACCTGCTCGAGGGCGGCGGCATGGATCTGATCGACGCCTCCCGGCTGGCCACCCTGCTCGGCACGGTGTCGAAACTGCCCGTGCAGCAGGTCGCTTCGCGATCCAAGCTGCTGATGGCGGTGGCACGGGCGAACGTGAATCTGCAGCAGTCCACCGCGGCGCGCAGCGCGCTCGGCAGACTGTCGAACATGCTGGCCCGCGGCTCGTCGGGCGACGCCGACGTGGTCCAGCAGCGGTGGGAGGCCACGGTACTCGCCGCCGCCGACCAGATCGCGCGGGACCACACCGAGGGCGTGCTCGATCGGATCGAGGGATGCCTGGAGCATGCGGACGAGCTGCCCGCCTGGACCGTGTCCACCGCGGCGAACCTCATCTCGTTCGTGCGGCTGTGCGAGTTCGATTTCGACGGCGCTCGCTCGATCCAGGAGTGGGCGACCCGATACCACGCCGTCTCGAAGGATCCGCTCGGTTCGGTGTTCGGTCTGTGCGGGCAGGGCGCGGCGGCCTACGAGCAGCTCGATATCGCCACCGCGACCCAGTGTTTCCAGCAGGCGTGGGAGACGGCCAGGCTCCGCTCGGGTCCGCGTACCGACGCGGTGCGGGTGGCCTCGGCGCTGCTCGGCGAATTGAACTATCGCCGAGGCGATCTCGACACCGCCGACCGGCTGCTGGACGAGAGCCACCAGCTGGTCACCCGGGTCGGTCCGGTCGACTTCCTGATCTCGACATTCGTCACCGGCGCCAGGGTGAAGGCGGTGCGCGGCGATCTCGCCACCGCGGCGGCCCGGCTGGACGACGGCGCCCGCGTGGCCGCCGAGCAGCGCTTGGTCCGGCTGGCCGCGCACATCCGCGCCGAACGGTTGCGGCTCGGCCTGCCGGTCGAGGCCGTGGCGCACGGCGACGGGCAGGCGGAGGCGCTCGGCGTCGTGCATCACCGCTTGGTCGGCTCCGCCGCGCTCACGGCCGAAGCCGAGGAGCTCGCCGGTATCCGCGGCCTGCTCGCGCGCAAGGCCCTGCACTCGGACGACACCGCCGTGCGCCGCGCCCGTGCCTTGCACGGCCGGATGCTCGAACAGGACCGTCCCCGAGCGGAATTGGACACCGCCCTGCTGCTCGCCGAATGCCTCGCCGCCTCCGGCTGGGTCGGTGAGGCCGCGGGCCTGCTGCTTCCCGCCGCCGCCACCTGCGCGGAACTGGGTTGGACCCGCCCGCTGCTCGACGCCGGACCGGGCGTGGTCGCCATCCTGCGCGTGCTGCTCACCGAGATGCACGCCGCGCCCGATCAGCTCGAGGACGTGACGCTACCCGCCGTGTTCCTGGAAGAACTCCTGGACTGACAAGCGGGCAGCGCTACGAATCCGCGTGCATCGGCGGGTACACGTCGACCGGCTGAGCCGAGCGATGCCGGTCGCGAACCAGCGTCAGCGGGTCACGCCTCCCACCAGGGGCGCAGCGGGACCGTCCACGTTCTGTCGGCGGGCAGCTTGACCCCGAGCACCTGGTGCAGCTGAACCACGTTGCGCTGGAAGCCGAGCCGGCATCCCGCCATGTACAGACCCCATACCTTGGCGGTGCCCTCGCCGACTTCCTCGACGCAGGCGTCCCAGTTGGCGACCAGGTTCTTGCACCATTCGTGCAGGGTCAGCGCGTAGTGCTCGCGCAGGTTCTCCTCGTGCAGCACCTCGAGCCCGATGTTCTGGATCTCGGAGATGATGCGGCCGGAGCCGATCAGTTCGCCGTCCGGAAACACGTACCGGTCGATGAAATCGCCCGCCTTGGTGGTGCGGGTGTTGTCCGGCCGGGTGATGCAGTGGTTCAGGAACAGGCCGCCGTCGCGCAGCTTGCTCTTGATGAATTCGAAGTAGAACGGGTAGTTGTGCACGCCGATGTGCTCGGTGAGGCCGATGGAGGACACCGCGTCGAACTCGCCCTCGGGCACGTCGCGGTAGTCCGAGTGGCGCACCTCGGCCAGATCGGCGAGCCCTTCTTCGGCGATCTTGCGCTGCGCCCATTCGGCCTGTTCCGCGGAGAGCGTCGCGCCGATGACCTTCACGCCGCGCCGCGCCGCGTAGCGCACCATGCCGCCCCAGCCGCAGCCGATGTCGAGCAGCCGGTCGCCTTCCTTCAGCCGCAACTTGTCGAAGACCAAGCGGTACTTGTTCTCCTGGGCCTGCTCCAGCGTCCAGTTCTCGTCGCCGTAGACCGCGCAGGTGTAGGTCATCGAGGAGCCGAGGACGTGCTCGTAGAAGGCGTTCGAGACGTCGTAGTGGTGGTGGATGGCCTCCGCGTCGCGGGTCTTGGAGTGGCGCAGGCCCTCGAATGCGATCCGGCGCCAGCGCGGCAGCGTCTCCTGCGGCGGCGGCGCGACCGGCTTGAGCCGCTCCCACCCGAGCGAGCGTGCGATGGTGACCAGCGCGAGCGCCGAGGGACGCCGGAAATTCAAGTCCTGCATCGCCTTCAGGAGGTCGTACGGGTCGCCGGGGTGGACGCCGGAGGCGGTCATGTCGCCCGCGATGTAGGCGCGCGCCATGCCGAGATCACCGGGCGCGGTGGCCAGGTAGTTGATGCCGCGCGGCGTCTTGATGTCGAGGGTGTAGTCCGAATCCTCCGGCCCGGTCGCGCTGCCGTCGTAGGCGGTCAGGCGAATCGGGACCTCGCCGTCGACGAGGCTCTCGAAGATCTCGGCAATGCTCAGCTTGGTTCCCAGATCCGCGAACACGTCGGAACGGTCCTTGAAAGTCGTCATTTCCTCTGCACCGCCTTCGAATACAAATCCAGCAAGCGCTGGTCCGGGTCGTAGCGTTTCTTCACTTCGGTGTAAATCTCGCCGCCGTAGAGCGCCGCGAACTCGTCCTCGTCGTAGAAAGCGTCCGAGTACAGCGATTTGTGCCCGTCGAATTCGGTCACCGTGCGTTCGATGGCGCGGTTGGCCGCGCCCTCCTGCTGTCCGGGAACGGTGGGCACGGCCGACCAGAATCCCACGTTGACGTAGGTCCGGTTCGGCTCGATCGGGTAGAGCGGCCAGGCGCGTCCGCTCGTCGCGGCGGGCGCGCCCGTGTCCCGCAAGCGCAGCGGGCACAGCCAGATCGGCTCGATCGGGATCTCGCGCAGGAACCACTCGACGAAATCCGCGGTGCGCTCCACCGGGACCTCGATGTCCTGCACCACCCGTTCGCGCGGCGGGTTGCCCTTGCGGGCCTCCAGCTTGTCGCCGATGTCGTACTTGTGGTCGAGGGCGACCAGTTTCCAGTAGAAGCTGCTGCGCCGGTAGCGCTTCGGCCAGAACCGCCGGATCCTCGGGTTCTGCGTGCCGAATGCCCGCGAGCACCAGAACCAGTCGGTGTCCCAGCGCCACAGGTAGTCGTGGATGGTGAGGCGATCGCGCGTGGGTTCGGCGGATCCGTGCTGGATCGAGCGGTAGTAGATGTCCATCCCGGTGTAGTCGCTGACCGGGCCCGGCTCGTCGGTCTGCCTGCCGAGGGTCAGGTAGCTCTCGTCGGCGGTGAAGACGACGCCGTCCAGGTAGTCGACCCGCTCGCCGTCGTAGGACTTCTCGTCCACGATCCGCGCGATCGCGGCCTCCAGTTCCCGCAGGTCGCGGAATCGCACGTGGCGCAGCGCCACATAGGGCTCGACCCGCTCGAGCTCGATCTTCAGCCGGACGGTGTAGCCGAGCGTGCCGTAGGAATTGGGGAAGCCGCGGAACAGATCCGCGTGCTCGCCGTCCGGCCGCGCGGTGATCAACTCGCCCGCTCCGGTCAGCACGTCCATCTCCAGCACGGACTCGTGCGGGAGGCCGTTGCGGAACGAGGTGGACTCGATGCCGAGTCCGGTGACCGCGCCGCCGAGCGTGATGGTCTTGAGCTGCGGAACCACCAGCGGCGCCAGCCCGTACGGCAGGGTCGCGGCCACCAGGTCCTCGTAGGTGGTCATGCCCGCGACGTCGGCGGTTCGTGCGGCGCTGTCCACCGCGATCACCGAGGTGAGGCCTGAGACGTCCAGGCCGGGTGCGGTGTTCTTGGCCCTCGCCCGGAACAGGTTCGAGGTCTTCTTCGCCAGCCGCACGTTGGCGTTCGCGGGTATGGCGCGATAACTCGCCAGGAGGCGATCCACACCCGCTCGATGCGCGGCAAACCCTGATTCGCGTGCGGCCGGACTGTGACCGGCCTTCCCCAACAGACTCACTGCCACCCCTCGACGCTAGTACGCACCGTGACCTACAGCCACTGAGAATTGATCGAGCCGGGATAAATGTCACGGGAATGTTGCATCGGGAATACCCGGTGTTCGAGGTGGCAGTCACGTCATCGGACACGAATCGGAACAAGATCGGGCTGGCGAGCGAAGCGGCAAGGGCGCAGGGCAGGATAGGGGGCGGTCGAGACACCGCATCCGGACAAGGAGCTCATTGTGGGACAGGTCAGCGCCAGCAGTTCGATCACCGTCGCCGCGGATCCGAAGCGCGCGCTCGACGCCATCGCGGACTACGTGACGGTGCGTCCGCGCATCCTCTCTCCGCACTACCGCGACTACAAGGTCGTCGAGGGCGGCAAGGGCGCGGGCACCGTGGCCGAATGGACTTTGCAGGCCACCGAAAAGCGCTCGCGCAATGTGCACGCCGTCGTTTCGGTGTCGGATTCCATTGTCACCGAGCGCGACTCGAACTCCACCATGGTGAACACCTGGACCGTGACGCCGGAGGGCGACGGCGCGCAGGTCACACTGCGCACGACCTGGAAGGGCGCGGGCGGCATCTCGGGCATCTTCGAGGGCATCTTCGCGCCGCTGGGGCTGAAGAAGATCCAGGCCGAGGTGCTGGAGAACCTGCGGCGCGAATTGGCTTGAGCTCGAATCCGAATCGAGCGAAGCAGCGGCCGGGTCCTGGAACAGGGCCCGGCCGCTGCGTTCGGCGATCGTCAAGCGGCGCCGATATCGAACAGGTTGCCCTCCGGGTCGGCCAGCGTGGCCCATTGCTGCCCGTACTCGTCGAAATCGGCGACGTGCTTCGCGCCGAGGGCGACCGCGCGCTCGACGTGATCGCGCCAATCCGGCGCTTGCAGGTCCAGGTGCACGACGTTCTTGCCCGGCGTCTTGTCCGGCACCTTGATGAACATCAGCAACGGCGAATGTCCCGATGCCCGTCCGACGGTCGCGAAGAACTCACTGGCCTCCTCGTCGACGCGCTGTTCGAGCAGCTCCGCCCAGAATCCGGCGAGCGCAGCGGCATTCTCGCAATCGAAGGTGACGTTGGCGATGGACAGCGTCATGGTCGTTCTCTCCTGTCTCAGCGTCCGCCGATGGGCCAGCAGACTTCGGTGAGGTATTCGGTGGGGTCGTCGGTGTCGTTCGGGGCCACCAGGTAGAGCTCGCGCACCGGTTCGGGCAGCGCGGTGTCGTGTTCGGCGACATGGCTGCCCAGCGCGCCGTAGGTGCGGTCGAAGTCCTCGAAGGCGCCGCTGTGCACGGCGACGGCGAAGCGGCGCGCGGGAAGTTCGAGCACCGACAGTCCCTCGGGCGGTTCGATGGCCTCGCGCGTCGTGATCGGCACGAACGCGACCACCTCGCCGGCGTCGTCTTCGAAGAAGTCCATCGCGTAGGTCGCGCCGCCGACCCCTGCGGGGGCCACGCCCGCGGCCGCCAAGGTCTCGTAGAGCAGCGTGAACGAGCGACTGCACCAGGAATCGATCCCGTCGCGCTCGACGAAGTCGGTGACGGCCAGCGCCGGAAACGCCGGAATCGAGCGGTAGCTCACCGAGATCGGCGCGGGCTCGGTCAGCAGCGAACGCAGCGAGGTCACCACCGCGCGCGTCCGCTGGAGTTCCGCCTCCATGCGCTCCAGATGCGCACGCAGCGCGCTGTCGCGGGCGGAGATGTCCGGCGCGGCGAGTACGGCCTTGATCTCGGGCAGCGGCATGTCCAAGCGGCGCAGCCGCCGGATCAGATGGGCCTGCGCCACCTGCTCGGTGGAGTAGCGCCGGTAACCGGAGCCCGGGTCGACCGACACCGGTTCGAGCAGCTCGATGTCGTGGTAGTGGCGCAGCGTCTTCACGCTCAGGTAGGTCAGCCTGGCGAACTCACCGATCGAGACGGTCGCGGTCATGCGCTCAGCGAACACCCTCCAGTGAGGGGAGAGTCAAGCGACCCGTTCAGGCAAGCGCGAAAGTCAGCAGCAGGGTGGTCTGGAGCGCGCCGCGCCACCACGAGTAGCCGAGCCACACGCCGGGGGTCACCTCGCGGATCTCGTCATAGAGCGGCGGGGTCGGCGACGGGTCGTAGTTCAGCGCCCACGCCGGGCCGCCGTCCAGGATCGCGGGTGCGCGATACACGTCGGCCCGCCAGCCTTCCGTGCCCGCGCCGGTCAGCCGGTTCAGCAGATAGCCGCCGTCGGGGCCGGTGTAGAAGGTCTTCCCGATCCACAGGCTCGGCGTGATGCCTTGAACGTAGGCGGGCCTGACCACCCAGCCGTCCTTGACGCCGATCGGCACCGCACCGGCCGGCGAGTCGTGGAAGATCGCGTCCTGCTGCTCGGCCGAGCAACGGAGGCGCAGCGAATCCAGGGTGGCCGCCTTGTCCTCGGGATACAGCACGCAGCCGCCGCCGTAGTCGGAGGCCGCGGGGGTCACCTCGGGATCTGCCGACGCGGCCGGAGCTGGGAACAAGGTCGGAAAGAGGGCCGAAACCGCGATGGCGCCCACGAGAAGTACGCGGTTTGTGCTCATTGCTGTCTCCAGAATTCACGAACCGGTATCCGACCCACCTCCAGGCTAGGCGGGTCGGGGCTGGCTGTCTCGGCATACGGGGGAGGACTAGTCTGAACCGTGACAATCTCCCCCAGAGAGGACGAGCCGTGCAGCCTGAGGGTCAGTTCGACATGCAGCAACTACTCGCCCAAGCGCAGCAGATGCAGCAGGCGGTGATGCAGGCTCAGGCCGAGATCGCGGCTTCCGAGGTGGAGGGACAGGCCGGCGGGGGTCTGGTCCAGGTGCGGATCAAGGCGACGGGCGAGGTGGTGTCGCTGACCATCGACCCGAAGGTGGTCGACCCCGATGACGTCGAGGGCCTGCAGGATCTGGTGATCGGCGCGGTCAACGACGCGATGAGCAACGCGCAGCGGCTGGCGGCCGAGCGCCTCGGACCGCTCTCCGGCGGCGGTTCGCTGCCCGGTTTGCCGGATTTCTGATCGAGGACGGGACGGTTGTACGAGGGTCCGGTACAGGATCTGATCGACGAGCTGGGCAAGCTGCCCGGCGTCGGTCCGAAGAGCGCGCAGCGCATCGCGTTTCACCTGCTCCAGGTGGAGCCGCCGGAGATCGACCGGTTGCAGGCCGCGCTCCAGAAGGTGCGCGACGGCGTGCAGTTCTGCGTGGTGTGCGGCACCGTCTCCGACGGCGAACTGTGCCGCATCTGCGCCGACCCTCGCCGCGACCGCACCATGATCTGCGTGGTCGAAGAGCCCAAGGATGTGCAGGCGATCGAGCGCACCCGTGAATTCCGTGGCCGCTACCACGTGCTCGGCGGAGCGCTCGACCCGCTCAGCGGTGTCGGGCCCGACCAGCTGCGCATTCGGGAGCTGTTGGGGCGCATCGGCAATCAACAGGACGGCGTGGACGTCAGCGAGGTGATCATCGCGACCGACCCGAACACCGAGGGCGAGGCGACGGCCACCTACCTGGTGCGGATGCTGCGCGATTTCCCCGGTCTCGCGGTGACCCGGCTCGCCTCCGGTCTGCCCATGGGCGGCGATCTGGAATTCGCCGACGAATTGACCCTGGGCCGAGCCCTTTCCGGCAGGCGCGCGTTGTAAGTTCCCGGGACTTCGTCCGGCTGCGCGGATTACAGTGCGGGGGATGAGCATCGAGTTCTTGCTGACGACGCTCGTCATCGTCGCCACCCCGGGCACCGGCGTCCTCTTCACTCTCGCGGCCGGACTGTCCCGCGGTGTGCGCGCCAGCGTCGTCGCGGCCTTCGGCTGCACCCTCGGCATCATCCCGCACATGATCGCGGCGGTGACCGGTCTCGCGGCGCTGTTGAACGCCAGTGCCGTCGCCTTCCAGACGCTGAAGTACCTCGGTGTCGCCTACCTGCTGTACATGGCGTGGAACACGGTGCGGGACAAGGGCGCGCTCGCCATCCCCGATACCGGGACCGGCCGCGCCGCGCCGAGCGCACGCCAGGTGATCACCTCGGCGGTGCTGCTCAACATCCTGAATCCGAAGCTGACGATCTTCTTCTTCGCGTTCCTGCCGCAGTTCGTGCCCGCGGGCGCGCCGAACGCGCTGGCCCGCATGCTCGAGCTGAGCGGCATCTTCATGCTGGCCACCTTCGTGGTGTTCGCGGCCTACGGCGCGTGCGCGGCGGCGGTGCGCACATATGTCATCGCGCGGCCGATGGTGGTGACGTGGATGCGGCGGGTGTTCGGTGCGTCGTTCGTCGCGCTCGCGGGGCGGCTGGCCGTGCAGAACCAGTAGCGGTCAGAACTCCACGCGGGTCCACTGGACGCGCGCGAATGCGTCCCGCTCGCCGGTGGTCCACGCCCAGATCAGGTCCGCGACCGTGGCGGGGTCCTCGACGGTGGCGCCGTAGTGCCGATCGGGTCCGCCGTCGCGGTATTCGACCGTGTATTCGCCGGGCTTGCCGCGATAGGTCTGGATGTAGTCGTGGTCGGACCGCTCGACGATCAGATACGGGTTGGGCGCCGCGAGCTCCGGAACCCACTGCCGCACAAGCGTTTCGGTGAGATAAGGGAACGTGCCCGCGCCGCCGTGGGTGACGGAGACCGGCACGTGCTCCGCCGGGTCGATCACCCAGGCGAGCTGCGGGTCGTAGATCGCGTAGCCCCGCGGCGTCGCGATGTCGAAGAGCAGCTCGCGCACGTAGCCGATCGCGTCGTACGGGCACGCCACGTGCAGCACGGCGCCGTTCGCCGCCCCGCCCACCGACTCCTCGCTGAGGAAGCTGTCCTCCTCCGGCAGCTCCAGATTCCGCTCGTTGATCTCCGCCGCCATCTCCGCGACCACCGCGGCCTCGGCCACCCCCTGCTGCCCGACCAGATACGCCTCCACCTCGGTCGGGTTCGCAGCAACACCGGACGGCAACAACACGTGGTCGTAGTTCACCCGGCCAGCGTACGGGGAGCTACCGTGCCTTCTTCGGGCACCGGGTCAGGCGCGGCGGCGGGTCGGGGTTTCGGTCGCGCAGGCGCAGCCGCCTGCGATGTCGCCGCAGCCGACGACGAAGGTATGGCGAGTATGGCAGTAGGAGAGGCAGCCGGCGTCGGTGCATTCGGGGCCGCGGCCCGCGTGGACGATCAGGGTGCCGTGGCAGTGGTCTACCGCGGATTCGCAGGATGGGCATGTCACGCGCATGGGACCTCCTGACGAGATCAATTGGTTATTCGGTCTTAGCACTCGCCTCGGGCCGATGGTGGGAGGCGGGACGGGCGTGTCGGCGGACTGCACGGCGCAAGATCGTGTGCTGAAGGCGTTGCGCGCCAAGCGCGAGAGTCCCAAAAGGCCGCGCAATCGCGTCGCAATCGTTGTGTCGAGGGGGGTGGACACACCGCGACTCGGGTCGATCGCGCGGATTCACGTGCGAAGATGGCAGCACAGTCGACCGACTTCGACGTGCCAGGCAGGCAATTCACGTCGCGCCCGCACCGTCTGGGGACCGGTCGGCGACCGGTGCGGTGCGGATCGGACGCGCGTGCGTCACGGCCGGACGCGCGACGTCTGACAGCGGAGGTGAGGTCGGCATGGTCGCCGATGCGGTGCCCCCGGCGGCGACGGCCGCCGACGTGCGGGAACAGATCGCCGAGCAGTTCGCGCGGTATCGGGCCGAGGGTGGGCACAGCGGCGCTTACGACGAATGCGGCAGGCCCACCGGCGGTTACTACGACGAACTGGTCGACGCCGAAGGCACGGTGCGGCCGATGTGGTCGGAGCTCTCGGCCGACTTCGTCGAGATCGGCATCGCGGGGCTCGGCAGGCTGGACACCAGGGTGCGCAGGCTGATCGAGGACGACGGCATCACCTACACCGAGGTAGTGCGGGCGGGCGAGGCCGCGATTCCGACGCCGTGGCGGCTCGACCCGATTCCGCTGCTGGTCTCCGCCGACGACTGGACCCGCCTGGAGGCCGGTCTGGTGCAGCGCTCCCGGGTATTGGACGAAGTGCTCACCGATGTCTACGGTTCGCGCCGCACCATCACCTCGGGGCTGCTGCCACCGGAGGTCGTGTTCGGCAACACGGGCTATGTGCGCGCCGCGCACGGCATCACGATTCCCGGACGGCATCAGCTGTTCCTGCACGCCTGCGACATCAGCCGGTGGAGCGACGGCGAGTTCCGCGCCATCGCCGACTGGGCGCAGGCGCCGTCGGGGGCCGGTTACGCGCTGGCCGACCGGCGCGTGGTCTCGACCGCGATCCCGGAGGCGTTCGAGCATTCGAGCCCGCGCCCGCTCACGCCGTTCGCCAGGGCGATGCGGCTGCTGCTGATCGAGGCCGCGCCGGTGGCCGACGACGATCCGGTGGTGGTGGTGCTGAGCCCGGGCGTGCAGTCCGAAACCGCCTTCGATCAGGCGTATCTCGCGTCGACGCTGGGTTTCCCGCTGGTCGAGAGCGCCGACCTGGTGGTGCGCGACGGCGCGCTGTGGATGCGCTCGCTCGGCACGTTGCGGCGGGTGGACGTGGTGCTGCGGCGGGTGGACGCGGAATTCTCCGATCCGCTGGACCTGCGCCCGGATTCGCATCTCGGGGTGGTCGGGCTGGTCGAGGTGCTGCGCCGCGGCGCGGTGACCGTGGTGAACACGCTGGGCAGCGGATTGCTGGAAAACCCTGCGCTGGCGGCGTTTCTGCCGCGGATCTCCCGCGCGCTGCTCGGCGAGGACCTGCTGCTGGACAGCGCGCCCACGTATTGGGGCGGCGACCCGAGCGAGCGTTCGCATCTGCTCGCCAATCTGGAGAAGCTGATCATCCGGTCGACGGTGGACGGCGCCACGCTGTTCGGGCCGGATCTCACAGCCACCATGCGCGAGGAGTTGCGTCGGCGCATCGAGGCGGACGGCTGGCGCTGGGTCGGCCAGGAACCGGCCCAGTTCTCGGTGGCCCCGGCCGTGCAGGGTTACGGCGGTCTGGCGGCGTCGCCGGTGGGCATGCGGCTCTTCTCGATGGCTCGTCGCGGCGGGTACACCGCGATGGCGGGCGGCCTCGGTCAGCTGCGCCAGCGCACCCAGCCGGACCGGGTGGTGATCAAGATCGCGGCCAAGGACGTCTGGGTCCGCGCCGCGCCCGCCGCGACGACGGCCGTCAGCGCCGAACCCCCGCACGAGGCGCGCGAGCGGCGAACCGCGCCCGTCGTCGAGGCGATCAGCTCGCCCCGCGTGCTCAACGATCTGTTCTGGATGGGCCGCTACGGCGAGCGCGCCGAGGCGGCGGTGCGCCTGCTCATGGCCACCCACGACCGCTACCAGGACTTCCGCTACCGGCCATGGATGGAGGGCGCGGAGGCGGTGACCGTGCTGATGTCGGCGCTGGCCGTGACCACCGGCACGACTGCACCCGACGCTGTCGTCCACGACGTGCGTCCGCCGCATGCCGCCGACGCCGAGTCACCCGGTGCGGCAACGGGTTTCCCCGTCGAGGGGCCCCCGGCGGAAGGTGCCGAGCACGGCAACGGCTGGGTGGCCGCGGTGGCGGGTGCGTCCCGCGAGGGGCACGACTATCTCGAATCGTTGACCATCGACCGTGAACTGCCCGGATCGCTGGCGTTCGCGATCGATCGGTACGGCTCGTCGGCGCGCGCCGTGCGCGACCAGCTCTCGCACGACACCTGGATGATTCTGAGCTCGGTGGACCGGGCGCTCGCCGAATACCGGGGCAGCGGCGGCGATCAGGAGACGGCGCTCTCCGCGGTGCATTCGCAGACCCTCGCCGCGGTGCTCTCACTCTCCGGCATCTGGTCCGAGTCCGTGGTGCGCGACATCGGCTGGTATGTCACGGATATCGGCAAACGCGTCGAGCGCGGACTCGCCGTGACGGCGCTGCTGTCCGCGGCCTTGACCGAGACCTACCCCGCGGAGGCGCAGCGGGTGGTCACCGAGGCGGTGTTGCAGGCCGCTGAGTCCTCGGTGAGTTACCGTCGGCGGCACCGGGATTCGGTCCGGGTCTCGGCGGTCGCCGGACTGCTGCTGTTCGACAGGGGCAACCCGCGGTCGCTGGCCTATCAGCTGGAACGGCTCGAGGTGGATTTCGCCGCCCTGCCCGGCGCCTCGGGATCCTCACGGCCGCAGCGGTTGCTCGCCGACGCCCAGCGCATGCTGCGTCGCCTGGACCCGGACGAGCTGGAGTTCACCGACGAGAACGGGAGGCGCACCGAATTGGCCGACCTGCTCGAAGGCGTGCACCTGCGGCTGCGCAAGATCGCGGAATCCTTCGAGACGACGAAACTCTCGCTGCCGGTGGGTATTCAGCCGCTGTGGGGCACCACCCGGGTGGTCGGATGATCGGCGGCGACGGTGCGGCCCGGCGGTATCGGGTGGCGCATCGCACCACGTACTCCTACTCCGAGCAAGTCACCAGCTCCTATGGGCGGGCCTATCTCACGCCGCGCGAGTTCCCCGGGCAGCGGCTGCTCGCGCACGACGTGCACATCGATCCGGTGCCGTCGGACCGGTCCATCGGCACCGACGTGTACGGCAACACCACCTGCTACTTCCACGTCACGGCCGAACACCGGGAGCTGTTCGTCGGCGCCGAGTCCATTGTCGAGGTCGACCCGCCCGCCGAGCCTGTGGACGGCCCGGCGCTGCTGCCCTGGGAGTCCGCCCGCCCCGGCCACGGGAACGGTCCGCTGGCCGTGGAATTCACCCTGGACCTGCATCCGCCGGAGATCACCGACGAGGTCACCGCGTACGCCGCGCAATCGCTCACACCCGGCCGTCCGCTGCTCGCCGCGGTGACCGAGCTGACCACCCGCATCCACCGCGACTTCACCTACCGCTCCGGCTCGACGAACGTCTCCACCAGGGTCATCGACGTGTTCGCCGCGCGCACCGGCGTCTGCCAGGATTTCGCCAGGATCGGTGCGGCCTGCCTGCGGTCGCACGGACTGGCCGCGCGGTACGTGTCCGGCTATCTGGCCACCGACCCGCCGCCCGGAAAGGCGCGCATGGTCGGCGCGGATGCCACGCACGCCTGGGCGGCGGTGTGGATACCGGGGGATGGCCAGGCCGACCGCGCGGGTCGCTGGATCGGCTTCGACCCCACCAACGATCAGCTCGCCGACGAGCGCTACGTCGTCGCCGCGTGGGGTCGCGACTACGCGGATGTGCCGCCGTTGCGCGGCATCATCTACACCGAGGCCAAGGAAAGCACGATCACCGTGTCGGTGGACGTCGCTCCCGTCGAGGTGTGAACGCGCTGCGCGACTCCGCTTGCCAGTATTGCGGCCACCATGCACGCCGCCTATCTGTTTCGATGGCACGAAGCGCCATCGTGGACTAACCCCTTGGCTAAGGAGGAGTCATGTCGGGTAATGCCGCAGAGCAGTTCAACATCCATGAGGCAAAGACGCATCTTTCGCGCATCCTCGAACGTGTCGAGCACGGCGAGGAGATCGTGATCAGCCGGGCGGGCCACCCGATCGCCAAGGTGGTTCCCCTCATTCGCCGGGTGGACCGCACCGGGCGTGGTTCCTTGCGTGGCCAGCTGGTCTTGAGCGCTGACTGGGACTCCGAGGAGACCAGCGCGGCGATCGGCGACGACTTCGGGCTTGCGCCATGAGTCTGCTGCTGGACACGCACGTCGTACTGTGGTGGCTGAACGACGATCCGCAGCTTGCCAGTGACCTGAAGGACCGGCTCGATCACGACCCGGACGTCTACCTGAGTGCGGTGACGGTCTGGGAGGTCGCCATCAAGCAGGCCCTCGGCGAACTCGCCGGACCCGACGACCTCCCGGAACGCATCCGCGCCAGCGGATTCGTCGAACTGCCCATAGGCCACGACCACGCCATGGCCGCTGGGCGTCTGCCACTCATTCACCGCGACCCGTTCGACAGGATGTTGGTCGCTCAGGCTCGATGCGAGAACCTGACGCTCGTCACCGCGGATCCTTACTGCCAGAAGTACGACGTGCCGATTCTGGCGGTGTAGCTCAGGCGCGGAGGCGTTCGCGGCGGAGCTGGTCGACCTCGGGGAGGTTCAGCGGCTCGAGCGCGTCGACGCCGAGGGCTCGGGTGAGCAGGAGGTCGGCCAGTTCGGGGTTGCGGGCGAGGGCGGGGCCGTGCATGTAGGTGCCGATCACCGAGCCCTGGACCACGCCCTCGAGACCGTCGCCGACTCCGTTGCCGACGCCGCGGGTGACGCGCGCCAATCCGGTCGCCGCGGGGCCGAGTTTCGTTCCGCCGCGATGATTTTCGAAGCCGGTGAGCGGCGCTTTCAGACCCGTGAGCATGGGGCTGGTCGTCACCTCGCCGATGGCGCGCTTGGCTTGCGGTGAGGTGGTCACGTCGATGAGGCCGACGCCGTCGACGCGCTCGCCCGACGAGGTCTCGTACCAGTTGCCGAGCACCTGGATGGCGGCGCAGATGGCCAGTACCGGAGCGCCTTTCGCGGCCGCCTCCTGCAAGCCCGGGTAGCGCTGCAAATGACGGGTGGCCAGCCGCTGCGCCGAATCCTCCGCGCCGCCCAGGGTGTAGATGTCCAGCGAGTTCGGAGCCGGTTCGGGCAGCTTGATTTCCACGATCTCGGCGTCGTAACCGCGCATGCGCAGCCGCTGGCGCAGCACGAGCGCGTTGCCGCCGTCGCCGTAGGTGCCCATCACATCGGGCAGCACCAGGCCGATCCGTACCGTCGAGTCACCCATGATTCTCCAAGTCGCGGTTGAGGTCGCGGAACGCGGTGTAGTTGGCGAGCACCTCGACTCGTCCTGGCGGACAGGAAGCGATGGCGCGCACCGGATCCGGCACGGTGGTGTGCTCGACGCCCGCATAGGTGAGCCGCACGGCGAGGTCGGTGGCGCGCTCGCCCGAGGCGACCACCTGCACGCCCTCGAAGTGCTCGAAACGCACGTCCCACAGCCAGGACAGGTCCTCGCCGTCGGGCACCTGCCCGTTCACCGCGATCACCAGCCCGGCCGCGGTCGGCTCGATCATCGACAGCGCTTCCTGCCAGCCCGCGGGGTTCTTGGCGAGCAGCAGTCGCGCGGCGTGCTCGCCGACCTGCACGGTGCGGTAGCGCCCGGCGATCTCGCGCACCGTCCCGGCGGCCGCGACGGCCTTGGCCGCTTCCGAGCCGAGCGCGACCGCGGCGGCCACCGCCTGCGCGGCGTTGCCCCGGTTGGCCCGGCCGGGCAGCGCCAGCTCGAGCACGTGGCGTTCGCCGTCGGGGCCGACGAGATCGTTCCCGTCGAGCCACCAATCCGGTTGCGGTCGTTCGAAATCCGTGCCCGTGCTGCGCCAGTGCGTGCCCTCCCACACGATCGGCTCACCGGAGCGCGGACAGCTCGTCGCGTCCATCGCCCAGCCGCTGCCCGCGGCGACCCACACCACGTTCGGGTGGTCGTAGGCGATCGAGGTGACCAGCACGTCGTCGCAGTTCGCGATCACCACGGTGTCGGGGTGGCGGGCGAGCCCGGCGCGCAGCTTGCGCTCGATCATGTTGATCTCGCCGACCCGGTCCAGCTGGTCGCGGCTGAGGTTCAGCAACACCACGGCGGCCGGGTTCAGCGAATCGCTGACGTGCGGCAGATGCAGTTCGTCCACCTCGATGGCGGCCAGCGGCACACCCTGGTGCGTGCTCAGCGCGGCGACGATCCCCGCGTCCATGTTGGCGCCGTCGGCCTGTGTGGCGACCTGGCCGAGGGTGCTCAGCGCGGCGGTGGTCATCCGCGTCGTCGTCGACTTGCCGTTGGTGCCGGTCACCAGCACCGTGCGCCTGCCGCGTCCGAGCTGATCCATGATCGTCGGATCGATCTTCAACGCGATCAGGCCGCCGATCATCGAACCCTTGCCGCGTCCCGCCTTCTGCGAGGCCCACGACGCTGCCGCCGCGGCCCGCAGGGCGATCCGCCCACGCATCGATATCTTCGCCACGCCGAGAGTCTATGTGCGAGGTGCGGGCGGTGCTTCGACAGCGTCGGCGGGGGTGCGCGCTGTCACGTTGGGCGGTGTTCGCGCGCGGTCGGTGGGGCGGTGCGTGCGCGTAGTGCACCGCCATTTTCGATGTCACACACTTTTCGAGCGCCCCACATAGTCGGTGCCTGTGTGAAGCGTCCACGGCGTATGTGCGAAAAGTCAGGGGGTGGGGCTGTTGGGGGTGGTGGTGTTGGTGGGGCGAGGTAGACCGCGTGGGGGAGCCCGCTGGCCCGGATCAGTCCCGGTACAACTTGGTCGCGTAATTCTCCGGCGAGTAGTACCGCTCCAACTCCTCGACCGTCTCCGTGACATCCGCCTGCACCTCTTTGACCAGGCACGCGGCGCTGGGCAACGTGTCGGCGGCCCACTCCTCCGGCTCCCACAGGTGGCTGCGGATGAACGCCTTGGCGCAGTGGAAGAAGATCTGGTCGATGGCGACCTCGACGGCAAGGATCGGGCGGTGGCCCTTGACCACCATGTCGTCGAAGTACGCGGCGTCGCGAACCAGCCGGGCGCGGCCGTTGATGCGCAGGGTTTCGCGGCGGCCCGGGATCAGGAACAGCAGGCCGACGTGCGGGTTGGACAGGATGTTGAGGTAGCCGTCGGCTCTGCGGTTGCCGGGGCGCTCCGGGATGGCGATGGTGTGGTCGTCGAGCACCTTCACGAAACCCGCCGGGTCGCCCTTGGGCGAGGCGTCGCAGTTGCCGTCGGCGTCGCCGGTGCTCATCACCAGGAAAGGGGAGTTGGCGATCCACTCGCGGTCGCGGGGGTGCAGCGCGATGCGCTCCTTGGTCGCCGCGCGCGGCATCACCGCGCCGAGCAGTGCGCGCAGGTCGGCGGGGTCGGTGATCTCCGTGGTCTCGCCCATCTTTCGATTGAAGCACCGTCGCCGCGGCACGGGCGACGGAATATCTAACGACGGCAGGGAGATCCGTCACAGCCGCCGAAGCCACCGGCGGGTCGCGCGGAGAGACGGTCAGAACTGCACGTCGAACAGGTTCGGCTGGCCGGCCGCGTACCGGTCGGCGTCCATGCGCCGCAACGGTTCCAGCTCCGTGGCCCGGTACAGCGTGTACATCCGGCACCGCGGCGCGTCCGAGCCCGCCACGTCGAGTAGCGCGTTCACCGCGGCGCGCGCCGATTCGTTGGCGCCCTCCATGGTGGCCAGGTCGACGTTGGTGCGCACGTAATCGCCTGCGAGGAACAGGTTTTCCAGGTCGCCGTGCGGTTCGGGGCGGTAGTCCCACGATCCGGCGGTGTTGATCAGCAGCGGGTCGGCGTTGGTGTTGCGGCGCTGGTCGGACTGCCAGACGATCGCGGGGTCGAGGAACCAGGAGTGCAGATCGGCGTCGCGCAGCTCTTCGCCGCGGTCGTTGAGATGGGCCTGCAACTGCGCCCACACCTCGCGCGCGATCTCCTCGTGCGTGCACTCTTTGGCGGGTTTGCCGTACAGGATGCCGGGGGTGTTCCAGTCGGAGATGTCGACCGAGAGGCAGTCCTGCACGGTGCCGTCACCGAATTCGGCGAGCTTGCGCGTCCACAGCTGGTTCTGGCTGATCGAGGTGAGCGACCACGGCGCGTCGATGTAGGCGGTGTGGCCCTTGGATATCTCGGCCGGTCTGCGCAGGTAGAACTGCATGCCGGTCATCCAGTCCACGAACAGCCCGTCCATCGCGGCCAGCTCGGGGCGCACCGCGAGCACGTCCGGCGACCACAGCGCGCGGGCCTGCTCGGCGGCCAGCGCCACCACGAAGTAATCGGCCTCGACGGTGCGGCTGCCGCCGGCGTCGACGATGCGAGCGCCAGAGATGCGCCGATCGCGTACTTCCAGCCCGCGTACCTCCGCACCCACCGCGAACTCGACGCCGAGCTCGCGCAGCAACGCCGTCCACGGCTCGATCCACGCCGAATTGGTCGGTCCGTTCAGCACCCGGTCCAGCGCGCCGTCGTTGCCGATCTCGAACGGATTGCCGAGGAACTGCTCGCCCATGTTGCCGATGGTGCGCACACTGGCGAGGTTGTCCTTGGCGGCGACCATGATGCTGGTCAGCGTGCGCGAGATCAGCGCGCGGAATTCGTGGGAACGGTCGTGGGCGCCGACGAAATCGCGCCAGGCCATCCGCTCCCACTGGCCGAAACGGCGTGCGTCGCAACTGGTGTTGAACACCAGCAGCCGGTTGGCGAAGAAAAGTCCTTCGGCGGGGGTCATTTTCAGCGCGGTCGCGATGGCCGCGCCGACGGTCTCGCGGAAGTCCTCCGGACTGGGACTGACAGGTTTGGCGCGGAAGCCGAGCGGAACACGGAAGTCGTCACCGCCGCGGCGGGACATGCGCGCCTCGGGCATTCCGATCAGGTTGTTCCACACGCCATCGGCGTTGCCCGCGACTGGAATCCGGCGCATGGTGTCCGGAATGTGTTGGTAGAAGCCGGGAAAGAAGCGGAAGCCGTGTTCGCCGGGTAGATCGGGACGTCCGCCGGATCCGGTGCCTGGCACCGGGATGCTGCGCGCCTTGCCGCCGAGCGCGCGTCTCTCGTAGACGGTGACCTGGAATCCGCGTTCGGCCAGCTCATGTGCCGCGGTGAGGCCCGCGACCCCGCCGCCGAGCACCGCCACGCGCCTGCCGTTCGGAGCGCCCGAGGCGGGCGCGGGTCTCAGCCCACCGGCCGACAGCGCTCCCGCCGTCGAAACCCCCATTGCCACCGTGCCGCGAAGCATCGTTCTTCGCGAGACGGCCCATCGCTTTTCTGCCATGCGCGACTCTGCTGCCTAGCTTTCGGACCCTACCTTCACCGCCGGACTCACTGTAAAGCGCCTGCTCGGGACCATCCCACCCGCCCCTGCCGCCGCCGGTCGCGGCCGGTATCGAATCTCGCCGCGTGGAGTACAGCGCCCCGAGAGTACCGCCGCCCGCGCGCGGTGCGAGCTACTTCCCGAAACTCGCAATTCGCAGACTCGCACTCGGGCGAACCCCACTCGGGCGGCCCCTCAGCGCAACGCCGGTTCGGCGACCCGATCCGGCGCGACCGCCTTCCCGGCCTTCGGCGCGCCGCCGCCGGTGGTGGCGACGAACGCGCCCGCGATCACGATCGCACCGCCGATCAACTGCCAGGCGGTGGGCGTCTCGTCCAGTAATGCCCAGGCCGCGGCGATTCCGACGACCGGGACCAGCAGCGACAACGGCGCGACTGCACCCGCGGGGTAGCGGCTCATCAGGAATGTCCACAGCCCCGAACCCGCGACAGTGCCCAGCGCGACGATGTACGCCAAGCCGATCAGGGCGGGCCACCCGGTCGGCGACGCGATGTCGGCCAGCGCCCGCCACCCTGTCGCGGGTCCCTCGGTGAGCGCGGACAGGGCGAACAGCGGCAGCGGCGGCACCACCGTCATCCACAGCGTCAGGTGCAGTGGGTTGACGCCGCCCTCGGCCGCGGCCAACCGGGAGCCGATATTGCCGAAGGCCCAGCCCAGTCCGCCCGCCAGGGTCAGCAGCAGCGGCAGCAGCGGAGCGACGTGCATGCGGTCGGCGCCGATCACCACGATCCCGGCCACCGCGACGAACAAGCCGCTCAGCTGGATCGGACGCAACCGCTCGCCGAGCAGCAGCGCGCCGAGCACCACCGTGAACGGTGCGGAGGATTGCAGCACCAGCGAAGCGAGCCCGGTCGGCATGCCCGCGCGCATGGCGGTGAACAGGAACGCGAACTGCAGCACGCCGAAACCCGTCCCGTACAACAGCAACCAGCGCGGCGGCACGTTCGGGCGCGGCACGAACATCAGTACCGGCACCGCGAGCACCGCGAAGCGCAGGGCCGCGAAGAACAGTGGCGGGAAGTGGTCGAGGCCGACCCGGATGGCGATGAAGTTCAGGCCCCAGAGCAGGACGACGGTGAGGCCGAACAGGCGGTCGCGGTTGGTCACGCACACCATGGTCGAGCCCGAAAAGCATCAGCACAATCGAATAAAACTGCACTGATAATGTAGAAATACTTCATGTTTGGGAAGGGGTGCGCCGGTGCCTATCGAGCCGCAAGGTCCGCCGATGTCCGTGGACCGGCTGCGGGTGCTGCGCGAATTCGCCGACCGCGGCACCATTTCGGCCGTGGCGGAGGCGCTCTCCATGACGCCGTCGGCGGTCTCCCAGCAACTGAAGACGCTGGCCAAGGAGGCCGGTGTCGCGCTGCTGGAACCGGACGGCCGCCGCATCCGGCTCACCGATGCCGGGCAGGCGCTGGTGGTTCGCGCCGACGAGGTCCTCGCCGCCGTGGACCGGGCGGTGGCGGAGATGGCGCACTACCGCGGCTCCCCGCGCGGGCGGGTGCGCGTCGCGCTGTTCCCGTCCGGCGCCGCTTTGCTGCTGCCACTGGTGCTTCCGGCGCTGGCGGGCAGCGATGTCGATGTCGTCGCCCGCGACGAGGACGTGCCGCCGAGCGGCGTGCCGCGCCTGCTCGCCGACTACGACATCGTGCTGACCCACCGCGACGAGCGTTCCGGATCGGTCGCCGGGCCGCGCATCGCCACACGCTTCCTCATGCGCGAGCCCATCGACGTGGTGGTCGCGCCGACGCACCGGCTGGCCGGGCAGTCCTCGGTGACCCCGGCCGAGCTCGCCGAGGAGACCTGGCTGAGCGTGCGCGGCGGCTTCCCGGTGGACGACGTGCTCGAATCGATCGCCACCGTGACCGGGGTGCAGCCGCGCATAGCGCAGCGGCTCAACGACTTTCGCGTCATCGAGACGCTGGTGGCGTCCGGCTACGGCGTCGCGCTGATGCCACGCTTCGCGGTCGCGCACCCGGATCTCGCGGTGCTGCGGCTCGCCGGTGTGCGGGCCGCTCGCAACTACGACCTGGTCACCCGTCCGCACGCCGAGCGACGGCCCGCGATCGCCACCGTGCTCGCGGCTTTTCGCGCCGCGGCGGAGCAAATCACCGCGGAGTAGCAGCCGGGAGTGTGGCCGCGGCAGCGCAGGCCGTCCCGCGCAAGTCAGCCCGCGCGAGCGGGCCTGTGCGAGCGGGTCTCCGGGAGCGGGTCTGCGGGACCGTGTCACCGTCCGTGCGGTTCGCTTCAGGCCGCGCCGAGAAACGACCGTGGCCCGGCGAGTTCGACTGCCGGGACGCGACTTTCGCTCAGCGAAACCCCATCGGTCCCGGGTGCTGGTACTGCTGGGCGCCGATGTATCCGAAATCGTCGGCCACCATCGCGGCCAGCTCGAGCAGGGCCCGCCGGGTCGGCTTACTGACCAGCTCCAGGTCGATCTCGGCGCCTTCGGCGAGGTGATCGTCGAAGGGCACCACCTGTACCGCGCGGGTGCGGTCGAGGAACAGCTTGCGCAGCTGATCCAGGTCGACGGTGGAGGCGCCGCGGCGCGAGGCGTTGACCACCACCACGGTGCGCTCGACGAGCTTGCCGTAGCCGTGGTGGTCGAGCCAGTCCAGCGTGGCCGAGGCGCTGCGCGCGCCGTCGATGGCGGGGGAGGTCACCAGCACCAGCGAGCTGGCCATGTCGAGCACGCCCGCCATGGCCGAGTGCATCAGACCGGTGCCGCAGTCGGTGAGGATGATGTTGTAGAACGACTGAAGGATGCCGATCGCCTTGCGGTAATCGGCTTCGCTGAACGCCTCGGACACGGCAGGGTCCTGTTCGGACGCAAGCACTTCCAGACGGCTCGGGGCCTGTGAGGTGTGCGCCCTGACGTCGGAGTACCTGGAGATCTGCTGGTCTTCGAGCAGGTTGCGGACGGTGGAGCGGGTCTGCCGCGGCACCCGATGCGCCAGCGTGCCGAGGTCGGGGTTGGCGTCGATCGCGATCACCCGGTCACCGCGCAGCGAGGAGAAGGTGGAGCCGAGACCGACCGTGGTGGTGGTCTTGCCGACGCCGCCCTTGAGCGAGAGGATCGCGATCCGATAGTCGCCGCGCACCGGCTGATTCACCCGGTCGACGAGATCGCGGAAGACGACGTCCGCCGCGGATTCGCCCGGATTGATCATGCCGCCGGAGGCCTTGTGGACGGCGCGACGCCACCCGCTGCGCGGCGCCCGGCGGGCCCGCTTCAGCAGGTTGAGGTCGTTGACCGAGTGACCGGGCTGGCCCGGCTGCGGCACGTGCTGCGGCTGGAACGGCTGGTGCTGCGCCTGCTGCGGGGGCGGACCGCCCTGCCACTGCTGGCCGGGGCCGGTCAGCCCGGGCGGAATCTGTCCGGGACCGGTCAGCCCGGGCGGAATCTGTCCAGGGCCGGTGACTCCCGGCGGAATCTGTCCGGGGCCGGTGACCCCGGGCGGCGTCGGGCCGAGCGGCGGCTGACCCATGGGCGCGGGCGGCTCCTGGTACATCGGCTGCGGCGGCTGGACCGGCATGGGCGGCGGCGCCCAGCTGTAGATCGGGCCGTTCGGTTGATCCTGTGCCGCACCGGCTTCCGGCGCTCCGCCCTGCGGAACGCGCCTGACCAGGCCGTCCGGGCCGATCTCCTGGCGGTACTCGCCGTACGGCGCGCCCTGCCGGTCGGGGCCGGGCGGCGGCGGAAGGTGTTCGGGGCCGGGCTGATACGGCCCACCCTGGTAGGGAGCGGGGCCCTTCGGCGTGAACTGGCCGGTGCTGAACGGACCGTACGACTCCGGCGGTGCGGGCGGCGCGGGCGGCGCGAAGCCCTCGACGGGACCGTAGCCGGGCGGGGCGACGGGCTGCGGGTACACGCCGGTGGGGTCGCTCGGCCCCGCCGCGGCCGGAAAGCCGGTGGGCTGCCCCGGTTCCTGCGCGGTGTCGGCCTGCTCTTCGGGCTCCTTGCCCGAGGGGGTTTCCTGCGCTGCCGCAGTGTCCTTTTCGGGAGCCTCGGTGGGTTGCTCGTTGGTTTCGTCCTGCGCCACATGCGATCCGGAGGGTTCGGCAGTGACTGCGGCCGTATCCACCGAATGACTCTGCAGCCAGGGCGGAGAGGTCGGATTGTGGTCGTTGTGTGTCACAGTTCCCCCATCTGCTCGGGATCGAGCAGAGAGCTCGGCGCTTGAATGCAAACCAACGCTAGCAGGTGAGCAAACCTCCGCGCAGGCTGTGCCCAGCTCCCGCGGCGGCCCTACCCTGGCGCAATGACCCTCGAGGCGCCGATGCTACTGCGCTGTGACGGCGAGCCTTTCGCCACGATCGTCCGGTACGGCTACGAGAGGCCGTGGGCAACGGCGCGGCTGCGCGCGGACGATCCGGAGCTCGACAGAGCGAATCGAGCTGCCGCGCTGGACCGGTGGTCGTGCGAGCAGGCCGAGGTGCTGATTCCCTGGACTTCCTCGAAGACCACATCCAGTGGCGCTGGTGATGTGGCCGGGGTCCGTACACCCCGGCCACATCGGACGCGTCAGTTCGCGGCGGCGCGGTTGACCGCGGACACGACCGCGCGCAGCGAGGCGGTGGTGATGGAGGTGGCGATGCCGACGCCCCAGACCACCTTGTCGCCGACCGCGCATTCCACGTAGGCGGCGGCCTGCGCGTCGTCGCCCGCCGACATGGCGTGCTCGGAGTAGTCCAGCACCCGTACGTCGTAGCCGACGGTGGAGATGGCGTCCACGAACGCGGCGAGCGGTCCGTTGCCGTTGCCGGTGACCTCGTGTTCGACGCCGTCCACCTTCACCGTCGCGGTGATGGAGTCGACGCCGCCGTCGGTCTCCGACGCGGTGACCCGCTGGCGCATCCGCTCCAGCGGCCGGATCGGGGCCAGGTACTCCTCGTGGAAGACGCCCCACATCTCCTTCGGCGTGACCTCGCCGCCCTCGCCGTCGGTGATCCGCTGGATCGCCTGGGAGAACTCGATCTGCAGGCGGCGCGGCAGCGCCAGGCCGTGATCGGTCTTCATGATGTAGGCGACGCCGCCCTTGCCGGACTGCGAGTTGACCCGGATGACCGCCTCGTACGTGCGCCCGACGTCCTTCGGGTCGATCGGCAGGTAGGGCACCTCCCACACGATGTCGGAGACGTCGGCGTTCTGCGCGTCGGCCACGGCCTTCATCGCGTCCAGGCCCTTGTTGATGGCGTCCTGGTGGCTGCCGGAGAACGCGGTGTAGACCAGGTCGCCGCCGTACGGGTGGCGCTCGTGCACGGGCAGCTGGTTGCAGTACTCGACGGTGCGGCGGATCTCGTCGATGTCGGAGAAGTTGATCTGCGGGTCGATGCCTCGGGAGAACATGTTCATGCCCAGCGTGACCAGGCAGACGTTGCCGGTCCGCTCACCGTTGCCGAACAGGCAGCCCTCGATGCGGTCGGCGCCCGCCTGGTAGCCCAGCTCGGCGGCGGCCACGGCGGTGCCGCGGTCGTTGTGCGGGTGCAGCGACAGCACGATCGACTCGCGACGGGCCAGGTTGCGGCTCATCCACTCGATCGAGTCGGCGTAGACGTTCGGCGTCGCCATCTCGACGGTGGCGGGCAGGTTGATGATCAGCGGCTTCTCGGGGGTCGGCGCGATGATCTCGGAGACCGCGTCGCAGACCTCCAGCGCGTACTCCAGCTCGGTGCCGGTGTAGGACTCCGGGCTGTACTCGTAGCGCCAGTTGGTGTCGGGGTAGCGCGGCTCGATCTCCAGGCACAACTTCGCCGCGTCGGTGGCGATCTTCTTCACCGCGTCGCGCTCGGCGCGGAACACCACTCTTCGCTGCAGGATGGAGGTCGAGTTGTAGAAGTGCACGATGACGTTGGCCGCGCCCGCGCAGGCCTCGAAGGTGCGCTCGATCAGCTCGGGGCGACACTGGGTCAGCACCTGGATGCTGACGTCGTCAGGGATCGCGCCGTCCTCGATGATCTCGCGGACGAAGTCGAAGTCGGTCTGGCTGGCCGACGGGAAGCCGACCTCGATCTCCTTGTAGCCCATCCGCACCAGCAGGTCGAACATGCGGCGCTTGCGTGCCGGGCTCATCGGGTCGATCAGTGCCTGGTTGCCGTCGCGCAAATCGACGGCGCACCAGCCGGGCGCCCGGTCGATGATCTTGTCCGGCCAGGTACGGTCGGGCAGCGTGATCGGCTCGACCTCCTCGGCGAACGGACGGTACCGGAAGGTCGGCATGGAGGAGTTCTTCTGCGCGTTCCAGGCGGGCTGGTCGGCAGGCGTGGCCTTGCTCGGAGCAGTGATCGTGCGTGAGCCGGATACGAAGGCGTCAGCAGGGGACATGCGATTTCTCCAGGGTTTGGGGGTTCCCAGTTATGGGGCGACCGGCAGGCGAAACCCCGCGACGGGAGCCGGTCCGATCAGACCCCGTCGCGGCGGCCGAGAAGAAGTGCCCGCTGCATGATGGCGACGAGTTTACCGTGTCGCGGCGCGGCGCTGGAAGCCTGGTCCGATTGCGCGTGGTATGCGGGGCTGCCGATAGCGTGCCTGACGAACTGAACGCTTGTACGGACCAGCCGGTCCGACGGGACGTCGAAGGAACGTAATCGGATGAGTTGGCTCGAACTACTTGCCGTCTTCGGGGCGGGCATCGCCGCGGGTGGGATCAACACCATCGTCGGCTCAGGCACCTTGATCACTTTCCCGGTCCTGCTGGCCTTCGGGTTGCCTCCGGTGACCGCGAACGTCTCGAACACCATCGGCCTGGTGCCGGGTTCGATCAGCGGCGTGATCGGCTATCGGCGCGAACTGTCGGGCCAGCGCGCCCGGTTGCTCCAGCTCGGCACGGCCTCGCTGCTCGGCGGCATCACCGGCGCGGTGCTGCTGCTCGTCCTGCCCGCCGACGCGTTCAAGGCGATCGTGCCGGTGTTGATCATCATCGCGCTGATCCTGGTGGTGGTGCAGCCGCGGCTGGCGGCGTGGGTGAAGCGGCGGCGTGAGAACGGCGACGCGGCCGTGCCCGAGCACGGCGGGCCGATCCTGCTCGCGGCGGTGTACGCCACGGGCATCTACGGCGGCTACTTCGGCGCCGCGCAGGGCGTGCTGCTGATCGGTTTGCTCGGCATCTTCGTGCACGATGACATCCAGCGGCTCAACGGCGTGAAGAACGTGCTCGCGCTCATCGTCAACGCGGTCTCCGCGGTGATCTTCATCGTGGTCGCCGAGGTGGACTGGCAGGCCGTGGCGATGATCGCGGTCGGCTCCATCATCGGCGGGCAGCTGGGCGCGCGCGTCGGCAGGCGGATGCCGCCGAACGTGCTGCGCGCCGTCATCGTGGTGGTCGGCAGCATCGCGGTGGTGCGCCTGCTGACGTCCTGAACCGTGTACACCCGCGCCGACGCGGCGCCGACGACAGGAGAACCATGGCGCTGGAGATGCGGACGGCGTGCGAGCGCTGCGGCGCGGCGCTCGTCGCGGACGGCCCGGCGGTGATCTGTAGCTACGAGTGCACGTTCTGCGTGGCGTGCGGGCACGCCATGGACGGCGTGTGCCCGAACTGTTCGGGTGAACTGGTGGCCAGGCCGCGGCGGACAGCCGGATGACCGGGCACGGACGGGCGGCGAGGCCGGGGATCTCAGGGGGGAATTCCTCACTGAGGATGACGACGCACGCGGGGCTGGAGGCACAGGATGGTTGGCGTGCGTAGGTGGAAGTTCGTGCTGATCGTGCTCGCCGTGGCGGCGCCGGTGCTGACCGGATGCACCGGGACCCAGCGGGCGCCGGAGGTCTTCGAACTGGTCCAGCAGGCCGACGCGGCCCCGACGCCGCGCCTCGAGTGGCAGCCGTGCGCGGACGCCGATCTGCGCGGTTTCGACTGCGCGAGCGCCGCGGTGCCGCTGAACTATGCCGAACCCGCGGGCAAGACCATCGAGCTCGCGGTGGTCAGGCAGCCCGCCACCGATGCCGAGCAGCGGATCGGCACCCTGTTCACCGCGGTCGGCGGACCGGGCGGATCCGGTCTCGACTGGGCGCGCCAAGGCGAGCTGCTGTCCGGCGAGCTCAGCGAGCGCTTCGACGTGGTGACCTTCGATCAGCGCGGCATCGGCGGCAGCGCTCCGGTGCGCTGTTTCGCCGACGACGAGCAGCAGCGACGTTTCTGGGACGCCGCGCTCGTCCCGCCCGCGAACGCCGACGAGGAACGCGCCGCCGAGCAGGCCGCGCGGGCCCTCGCGCAGGGCTGCGCGCAGCACAGCGGCGAGCTGCTCGGGCACCTCACCACGGTCGACGCGGCGAGGGACTTGGATCTGCTGCGCCGCGCGGTCGGCGAGGAGCAGCTGACCTACACGGGTGGGTCCTACGCCAGCTACCTGGGGCAGGTGTACGGCGCGCTGTTCGGTGAGCGGGTGCGCGCGCTCCAGCTGACCTCGTTGATCGACCCGAAGACCTACACCGGCGACGCCCGCGCCGAGGTCGTCGGCACGGCGGCGGGCACCGCCGAGGTGCGCGCGGAATTCCTGCGGTTGTGCGCGGTGGCAGGAAAGGCCAAGTGCGCCTTCGCCGGTGGCTCGGAGCGGTCCGACCTGACCGGGCCCGCCGCGCCGCCGGAACGGCCCGAGAAGGCGGGTAGCGCCGGGCCGGTCGACCAGACCACCACCACCCAGCCCGCCGATGCCGCGGCGGATCGGTTGCGCGCCAGGGACGACGCCCTGCTCGAGCGCCTGCGGCAGGGCCCGATCACGGTCGGTGCGGGCGAACAAGCGTTGTCGGTGCGCTACAGCCAGGTCGTGCAGACGCACGCGACGATGCTCTACGACCCGGAGCGCGGCTGGCCCGCCCTCGCCGATCTGCTCATCGAACTGGAGCGCGGCCCGGCGGGCGATCCGGCGAAGGTGCGCCAGGTCCTGGCGGCGGGCGCGCCCGACTACGACTTCCTCGACTCCTTCACCGCGATCACCTGCGCCGACCAGAGCGCGGGCTGGCGGCCCGCCGACTGGCAGGCCCTGTCGCACGACGTCGCCGCCGCCGCACCGCTTTTCGGCCCGTTCTGGCTGGCCCTGCACCAGCCGTGCACGGCGTGGCCCGCCCCTGAGGACGGCTATCCGCAGCGCCACACCGGTCCGTGGACGCTCGGCTCGGACAAACCCGCGCTGTTGCTCAACAACCGCTTCGACCCGGTGACGCCGGCGACCTTCGCCAAGGACGCGCAGCAGGAGTTGGTCAACGCCAGGCTGGTCGTGGTGGCCGACGGTTACGGTCACAATCCGGGCGGCTACTGCGTGCGGCATCTGCGCGAGCGGTATCTCGTCGATCTGCAACTGCCCGCACCGGGCGCCACCTGCACCGCCGATCGGCAGCCGTTCGCGTCCTGACCCACGCCGTCGCTCGCGGGGACAGTGACGTTTCACAGTCGATGGCCTACTCCCGGTCAGGCGCGCTATTCTGCGCTCGGCCATGCGTGATGAGGGAGGTGGCCTGGTGCGCAGACGCGCCTTGTTCAAGGCGGCGGGTTTGGCAGCGCTTTTCGGCGCTGTGGGATCGACGCTCGACGCGCGGCCGGCGGCCGCGGACCCGGTCTGGCACACGATGTTCCGCGATTGGGTACCGGAAATCTTTGCGCCCCTTCCCGATCCACCCGAGCATTCGCCCGCGATCGTGATCGGCTCCGGCTTCGGCGCGGCGGTCACCGCGCTGCGGCTGGCCGAGGCGGGCGTCGTCAACACCGTGCTGGAGCGCGGATCGCGCTGGCCGAACGACCCGTGGCGAGAGATCTTCACCGGGGACGACCTGCCCGACGGCCGCGGCTTCTGGCACCGCACCGATTTCACGGGCGTCACCAAGGTGCCGATGCATTTCGCCAAGTTCGGCGGCGTGCTCGACTGCACCGAGTACCCCGGCATCGACGTCTGGCGAGCCGCGGCGGTCGGCGGCGGCTCGGTGATCTTCTCCGGTGCGATGATCGCGCCGGAGCGGCGCTTCTTCGACGAGGTCTTCCGCGGCTCGGTCGCCTACGACGAACTCGACCGGGTCTACTACCCGCGGGTGCGGCAGATGTTGCGGCTGGACCCGATTCCGTCCGACATCTACGCCTCCGCGCCGTTCGCGCACTCCCGCGCCTGGGACGACCAGGTGCGCAAGGCCGGATACCAGCCCCAGCCCAATGATTCGATCTTCACCTGGGACATCCTGCGCGCCGAGCTGGCGGGCGCCATGCGGCAGTCGGCCACCGTCGCGCGCAGCAACCTGGGCAACTCGAACGGCGCGAAGTTCGACCTCAACCAGAACTACCTGCGATACGCGCAGGACACCGGAAGGTCGGCGGTGTTCCCTGGGCACCGGGTCGACTCCATCGGCAAGGACGGCGGCCGCTACACGGTCGTCGTCAGCAAGCTCGCGCCGACCGGCGAGGTGCTCGGCAAGCGCACGCTCACCTGCGACCGGCTCTTCCTCGGCGCGGGCTCGATCGGCACCTCCGAATTGCTGGTCCGGGCACGGGCCACGGGAACGCTGCCGGATCTCAACGAACACGTCGGCGAGGGCTGGGGCACCAACGGCGACGTGGTGCTCGCGCGCGGCGCCAGCTCGGTGGCCGGACACGGCCAGGGCGTGCCGAGCGCCAGCCGCATCATGGACGAATCGACCGTGCCGGTCACCCTGGAGAACTGGTACATCCCCGGCATCCCGTTCGAGACGGGCGCGCTCGCCTCGCTCGGCATGGTGCTCGATCCGGCGCGCAGCCGTTTCGGCTACGACCGGGGCAGCAACTCGGTCGGGCTGTCCTGGTCGACGCGCAATCGCGACGAGGTGGTCTCCGCCGCGCGCGCCGTCGATCGCCGCATCGCCGAACGCGCCGACGCGCTCGTCGAATACGGCGCTCTCGGCTACGACGCGAACGCGTTGTTCACCGCGCACCCCTTGGGCGGCGCGGTGCTCGGCACGGCGACCGACGGCTACGGCCGGGTGCACGGCTACCCGGGTCTGTACGTGATGGACGGCGCGGCCATGCCGGGCAGCGCGGGCGCGGTCAACCCCTCGCTGACCATCACCGCACTGGCCGAACGCAACGTCGAGGAGATCATCCGTTCCGGTCGCTGAGGGCGAGGATTTGCCGAGAACGGCGTCCGGTCGGCGGTTTTCGGGCAGCAAGCCGATTACGCTCGGCGGGACCATCGGTGTCGAAGGGACGCATTCCGTGACAGCCCCCATCACCAGCTTCGAGCAGGCGCCGGACGCGGGGAACTATCCGCGTAAACCGCCCGCGCTGTGGATCGATTTCGTGATGCTCGCGCTGGCGGTCATCTCGGTGGCGCTGGTCGTGTGGATCACCTTCTTCTCGGTGTCCGACGAGACCTATCGGGTCGTCGTGCTGGTCGACTACACGATCTGCGCGGTGTTCGCCGTGGAGTTCCTGTGGCGCTGGCGCCGGGCGGGTTGGTCGTGGACGTTCCCGCTCATCTACTGGTACGAGGTCGTCGGCATGATCCCGGTGGCCAGCCCGCTGTTCCGTGGGTTCCGGCTGCTGCGCCTCGTGGTGATCGCCGTGCGGCTGGCACGCGTCGCCGACCGCGTTTTCGGCGACCGGGTCACGGCGGCGGTGGTGAACCGGTTCGTCATGACCATCGTCGACGTGATCAAGCGGCCGATGACCATCGCGGTGCTCGACGAGGTGGCCCATGTGCTGCGCACCGGGCATTACACCCGCAATATCGCCGCCGCGCTCGAGGAGAACCGCGCGGAGATGGACGAGATGATCCTCGAGCTGATCAAGAAGGATCCGCAGGCGGGAAAGGTCCGCTACATCCCGTTCCACGACGACATCATCCGGCTGATCGCCGACACCAGCTTCCGCATCGTCTTCCAGGTGCTCGCCGACCCGCGCACCGACGAGCTGGTGTCGGACATGATCAGGGAGAACGTGGATCAGATTCGCCAGGCCGTGCGCGACGGGGTGCGCGTCGAGCCTGCCGCCTACGGCCCGACGCCCCACGAACGCACGCTGCGTTATCTGCTGGCCAACGACAAACCGCTGCCGTGAGCGGCCGCGCGCGTCAGCCGGCGTGCGCGCCGTGCCGGATCTCGTCGCGCGGCTGCGCGTAGCGGACGGTCTCCCAGAGGATCAGCCCGACGAGCACCGCGCAGAGCAGGGCGAGTGAGGCGAGCGCGGGCAGCGCGCACGCCAACGGCGTGAGCGCGAGCAGCAGCACCGCCGCGACCACCCGCGACACGGTGACCGTGCGAGTCGCGTAGTGCTTGAAGCCGACCAGGGCGATCAGATAGAGCACCACGCCGCCGTAGAGCGCGAAGAGCGGAATGCCGTACAGCGCGTCCCACAGGGTGTGGTGGGAGGAGTCGCCGACGTAGTAGAGCACCTTCTTCATGCCGAGCGAGAGGGCGATGATGCCGACGACCATCGGAAAGTGCCAGTACGTATAGCAAGTGCGGGCGATCTTGATCTGGCGTTCGCCCTGGGCGCGCTTCAGTTCGTGTTCCACCGAGATCGCCGCGACGTCGAAGTAGGCCCACCACAGCAGGCCGGAGACCGCGAGCCCGAGCATCGAGGCGAGCGCGATCGGCCAGGAGATCGGCAGCCCGGCAACGCCGATGCCGATGGAGACGATCGATTCGCCCAGCGCGACGATGATGATCAGCCCGTGCCGTTCGGCGAAGTGAGCGGCCGAATTGACGCGCCAGTCCTCGCCGGCGAGCATCGTCCACAGCATGTCGCCGACGATCGCCGCGATCCACAGTCCGATCTGGACCGCGCCGGTGGTCGTCGCGGCGATCACCAACAGGGTGGTGCCGATGGTGATGGAGCCGAGACCCCATTTCACGAGCTGCCCGCGCAGCTGGGCGTCCTCGATGCTGGCCATGTAGAACACCGCCAGGTGCACCAGCCGCACCAGCAGGTAGGCGATCGCGAAGACCAACGGGCCGAACCAGCCGCCGTCCATATCGCGGAAGGCTTCCGGAATGGTCAATGCCGCGAGGAACGCGCCGCCCATCGCGACGAACATCGCCACCCGGGTGAAGCCCTCGTCGGCGCGGACCACATTGCCCAGCCACGCGTAGGCGATCCACACCCACCACATGACCGCGAGCACCAGCAGTGCGCGCAGCATGTTCTTGGCGCTGGTGTCGCCTGCCGCCAGGGCGGTCACCATCGTGAACGCGAAAACCAAGACGAGGTCGAAGAACAGTTCGAGCTGAGTTACCGTGGCGCCTTCGGCAACCGGTCGGAACCGAACCCGTTTCGTACCGATCATGATTCACATCGTCGCACCCCGGCGAGTCGAGCGCGGTCCGGAAAGCGGCGGCGACCGAGGGGTTTCGCTCAGAGCGTCATCGGCCGCCGTGAATTATGCGATATCGCTATATGAATTCATGCGCTATCGCTATATGGAATTGAAATTCTCGGATTCCCCGTAGCTTTCCGCGAATTCGATGAAGTTCTGCACCACCGTTTCATTCCAGCGTTGCACGGTGCGCTTCATCAGCAGGCCGGGGAGCGGGAGTCGAGAAGACAACTCCGAGTGGTACCAGACGTTGGTGCCGTTCGTGTCCTCGCTGACCTCGAACCAGCCGCCGCCACCGATGCCGCGGGAGCTGTCCACCACCGTCCAGGACGACCGTTTCTTCGTCCATTCGTATTCCAGCACCTGCAAATCGGAACTGCCGAGCACGTCGGCGGTGACGTAAACGCGGTGCGGCCGGCCGGATTCGTCGCGGGTCGCCACGCGCGCATCCTGGTACATCGACCATTCCGGGAGCAATTCGATGGCCGCCAGAGCGTCGAGAACATGGGTCGGACTTGCCTCGACGGTGAAGCGGATATCGGTTTTCGTGCGCATGCAATACCTCCGCCCCCCGGTGGATCGACTCGCCGATTCTGCACAGCGCTCTTCCGATCCGTCAACAAAGAGGTCTACGGTGTGAAAGCTACTGGTGAGTAGGCATTTGCGGGGGCGGGAACGACGTTCGCGTCGGCCGGATGATCGGCGACCGTCGGGCTGCGCGGTGGTCGGCTCAGCGGCCCGCCGGGTTCGGCGGGCTGACCCGTCGCCTCTGGCGGGCGGCGCGGCATCGGCGCCTCGACGAGACGAGGCGCCGGATGATCACTTGATGTGCTCGATCACCGCGTCAGGGCCGGGATACACGAGGGATTCGTGCCCGTCGGTGAAGCGGACGACGTAGGGCGGCGAGCCTTCGGGTCCGCGGACCTCGACGATCTCGCCCTGGCGATCATGTTCCCCCACTACGTGTCCGTGTACGAGCAGTCGGTCTCCAACGTTCGCCTCCATCGGTCCATTATCGAATGGGCGTGACGGGCGTCACAAGGTTCCGGCGAATTCGCGAAAAGTCAAGAGTTCTGGACGAGTCTTTCCACCGCCGTCTCGATCAGATGTGCGCTCTGTTCCTCGGTGAAGATGTCCGGCAGCGTCAGCCGGTCGACGATCAGCCAGTTCAGCGCCAGGTAGAGCAGGCGGACGGTGTCGGCGTCGCCGGGTTGACCGGATTCCAGATGATTGCGCACGTTGAAGTCGAGGTCCTCGCGCACCCGCTCGGTGAGCACCGCGCGCAGTTCCGGCCTGCGGGTCGACTCCAGGCGTAGTTCGAGCATCGCGAGATAGCCGGTGCGGAACGCCTCGATGCGCGCGACGACCTCCTTCATCAGCTCGGTGATGTTGGCGCGGGTGCGCGGCCCGTCGGTCACCTTGGCCATGGTCTCGGCGCTCGGTTGCAGCCGCTCGTAGAACCTGCTGCCCACTTGGGTGAGCAGGTCGTCGCGGCTGGAGAAGTAGTTCGAGGCCGTTCCCGCGGGCACGGTGGCCCGTTTGTCCACCGCGCGAAAGGTGAGCCCACGCGCGCCCTCGTCGGCGAGAACCTCGATCGCCGCGTCGATGAGCGCCTGTCGCCGCTCCGGGTTCGTCCGCATCTTGACACCACTCCATCCGTAGTACTACATTTCAAATCACTACAGACAGAGTACAACAACTCAGGTGGTCCAATGCGAAAACTTGTTTACTACGTCGCCGTCTCGCTGGACGGATACATCGCGGGCCCCGGCGGGGAGTTCGACTTCTATCCGCTCGCGGACGACATGTCCGCGTGGATCGATGAGCACTACCCGGAGCCGATGCCGACCTACCTCCGAGCGCAGACGGGGATGCCGGTGGATACACCGAACAAGAACTGGGACACAGTGCTGATGGGGCGCGGCACCTACGAACCCGGCCTCTCCGCCGGGGCGACCAGCCCCTTTGCGCACCTGAAGCAGTACGTCATCTCCAGCACCCTCGGTCCGAGCGGCGATCCAGCCGTCGAAGTCGTGGCGGGCGACCCGGTTGCCCTGGTGCGGGAGCTGAAGCAAGCGGATGGTCTCGACATCTGGCTGTGCGGTGGCGGCAACCTCGCGGCTCAGCTCGCCGACGAGATCGACGAACTGATGATCAAGAGCTACCCGGTCCTCGCGGGCGGCGGCATCCCCGCCTTCGCCGGTGCCTTCACGCCGACACTGTTCACCCCGAGCAGGCGCATGGAATTCAGCAACAACGCCCAGCTGACGTGGTACCGCCGCGCCTGAGGCGACCGCCCGCACCGAGTACTACTTCCCCAGAAAGCAGGATCTTCATGCGAAAGCTCGTCTACTTCGTCGGCATGTCCCTCGACGGCTACATCGCCGGTCCGGATGGCGGCATCGAGTTCTTTCCCGTGGCGCCGGACTTCTCCGAATGGCTCGCCGCCGAGTATCCGGAGACCCTTCCGACACACGCGCGTCCGCATTTCGGTCTCGCGGCCGATGCGCCGTGCAAGAACTTCGACACCCTGGTGATGGGCCGCGGCACCTACGACCCCGCCCTGGCCATCGGCATCACCAGCCCCTACCCGCATATGCGGCAGTACGTCGTATCCGGCACTCTCGGCCGGATCGACGACCCCACCGTCGAGTTGGTCGACGGCGATCCGGTGGATCTGGTCCGCCGGTTGAAGCAGGAGGACGGCATGGACATCTGGCTGGCCGGTGGCGGCAAGCTCGCGGGCGCGCTCATCGATGAGATCGATGAACTCGTCATCAAGAGCTATCCGGTCACGGCCGGTGCGGGCGTCCGTGCGCTCGACGGGCCGTTCCGGCCGACGCTGTTCACCCCGACCCGGCGCCAGGAGTTCGGCAACGGCACCCAGGTCACCTGGTTGACCAGGGCGTGAAAGTCAGCCGGCGTCGGTGAGGAACGACAGCCGGACCTGTCGTTCGGGGTTGTCCACATTCAGGTCGACCATGGCGATCGACTGCCAGGTGCCGAGCATCAGCTTCCCGCCGATGACCGGCACCGTGGCGTAGGGCGGGATCATCGCGGGCATCACGTGCGAGCGGCCGTGCCCAGGAGAGCCGTGCGCGTGCCGCCACCGGTCGTCGGCGGGCAGCAGGTCGCCGAGCGCGGCGAGCAGATCGTCGTCGCTGCCCGCGCCCAGTTCGATGATGGCGATACCGGCCGTCGCGTGCGGGACGAAGACGTGCAGCAGCCCGTCTCCGCCCGCCGCCGCGGCGAACTCCGCGCACTGCGGCGTGAGGTCGTGCACCACCTCGCGCCGCCCCGTCGTGACCGCGATCAGTGAGCTCTTCATGACCCCATCATGACCCGTTCGCGGGGCGGGGTCGTCGATCATTCGAGACTGCTTGCGTGTGTGTGCTTTTGCACAGCTCGGGGAGGTAGCGACAAATCGGATGGACGGCGGCCGGTAGTCTTGGGGGCTGTTACCAGCCGATTGTCGATCTTGGAGGACCCAGTCGTGGCTCTCGTTGTTCAGAAGTACGGAGGATCCTCGGTCGCTACCGCCGAGCGTATCCGGCGCGTCGCTGAACGGATCGTCGAGACCAAGAAGCAAGGCCACGACGTGGTGGTCGTCTGCTCGGCGATGGGCGACACGACCGACGAACTCCTCGATCTCGCCCAGCAGGTGGCGCCCGCGCCGCCCGCCCGCGAGATGGACATGCTGCTCACCTCCGGCGAGCGCATCTCCAACGCGCTGGTCGCCATGGCGATCCATTCGCTCGGCGCGGAGGCCCGCTCGTTCACCGGCTCGCAGGCGGGTGTGATCACCACCGGCGCGCACGGCAACGCGAAGATCATCGACGTCACCCCGAGCCGCCTGCGCGAGGCGCTCGACGAGGGCACCATCGTGCTGGTCGCCGGGTTCCAGGGCGTGAGCCAGGACAGCAAGGACGTCACCACGCTCGGTCGCGGCGGCTCCGACACCACCGCCGTCGCGCTGGCCGCGGCGCTGGAGGCCGACGTCTGCGAGATCTACACCGACGTGGACGGCGTCTTCACCGCCGACCCGCGGATCGTCTCCGACGCGCAGCGGCTCGAGCAGGTCTCCTACGAGGAGATGCTGGAGATGGCGGCCTGCGGCTCCAAAGTGCTGATGCTGCGCTGCGTCGAGTACGCGCGTCGCTACAACGTGCCCGTGCATGTTCGCTCGTCCTACACCGACAAGCAGGGCACCTACGTTTACGGATCGATGGAGGACATCCCCTTGGAGAAAGCAATCCTCACTGGCGTCGCGCACGACCGCAGCGAGGCCAAGGTGACCGTGGTCGGGCTGTCGGACGAGCCGGGATTCGCCGCCAAGGTGTTCCGTGCCATCGCCGACGCCGAGATCAACATCGACATGGTCCTGCAGAACATCTCCAAGGTGGAGACCGGCAAGACCGACATCACTTTCACACTGCCCAAGACCGAGGGCGCGCGCGCCGTCGAGATGCTCACCAAGCGCCAGGGTGAGATCGGCTTCTCTCAGGTGCTCTACGACGACCACATCGGCAAGGTGTCGCTGGTCGGCGCGGGCATGAAGAGCCACCCGGGCGTCACGGCGACGTTCTGTGAGGCGCTGGCCGACGCGGGCATCAACATCGACCTGATCTCCACCTCCGAGATCCGGATCTCGGTCCTGGTCAAGGACACCGAGCTGGACGACGCCGTGCAGGTGCTGCACCGCGCCTTCGATCTGGGCGGCGACGAGGTGGCCGTGGTGCATGCAGGAACGGGGCGATAAACCATGGGTATTCGAGTAGGAGTCGTCGGCGCGACCGGACAGGTCGGCGCCGTCATGCGGAAGCTGCTGGAGGAGCGCGACTTCCCGGCCGACGAGGTGCGGTTCTTCGCGTCCGCGCGCTCGGCGGGTAAGACGCTGCCGTGGCGCGGCGGCGAGATCGTGGTGGAGGACGCCGAGACGGCGGACCCCTCCGGCCTCGACATCGCGCTGTTCTCGGCGGGCGCCACCATGTCCCGGGTGCAGGCGCCGCGGTTCGCCGCCGCGGGCGTCACCGTCATCGACAACTCGTCGGCCTGGCGCAAGGACCCCGAGGTCCCGCTGGTGGTCAGCGAGGTCAACCCGGAGCAGACCCGCAACCTGGTCAAGGGCATCATCGCCAACCCCAACTGCACCACCATGGCCGCGATGCCGGTGCTCAAGCCGCTGCACGACGAGGCGGGCCTGACCAGGCTGGTCGTCTCCAGCTACCAGGCGGTCTCCGGTTCCGGCCTGGCCGGTGTCGACGAGCTGGCCTCGCAGGTGCGCGCGGTGATCGACGACGCCGAGAAGCTGGTGCACGACGGCAGCGCCGTGACCTTCCCCGCGCCGAACAAGTACGTCGCGCCGATCGCCTTCGACGTGATCCCGCTGGCCGGTTCGCTGGTCGACGACGAGTCCGGCGAGACCGACGAGGACCAGAAGCTGCGCAACGAGAGCCGCAAGATCCTCGGCATCCCCGAGCTCCTGGTGAGCGGCACCTGCGTGCGGGTTCCGGTCTTCACCGGCCACTCGCTGTCCATCAACGCCGAGTTCGCCAACCCGCTGTCGGTGGCGCGGGCCAAGGAACTGCTCGCCGGCGCGCCCGGCGTGAAGCTGGTCGACGTGCCGACGCCGTTGCAGGCCGCGGGCGCCGACGAGTCGCTCGTCGGCCGCATCCGCCAGGATCCCGGCGCGCCCGACGGTCGCGGTCTCGCGCTGTTCGTCTCCGGCGACAACCTGCGCAAGGGCGCGGCGCTCAACACCATTCAGATCGCCGAGGTGCTGCTCAGCGACCGCTGAGCCGGCTCGTCGCACCGGGCCGATTCGATCCGCCACCGGATCGGGTCGGCCCGGTGGTCGTATCGGGGGCTGGCACAATCGCTTCGGTAAGCGAGTTCGGCGTGGAGAGGTGTGGCCGGTGGGTTCGTATGTCGCCGTGCACATCGCGGACTGGCCGCGGCTGGCGCGGACGGTGTCCGAGCGGGCGCCGCGGCGGTTCGCGGACTTGGAGTGGCCCGACGAGGATCACCGCCAGCAGTACCCGATCGGCCTGCGCTGGCTGGACCGGACCGAGCAATGGATCGCCGAGTACCGTTTCCACGCCTACAGTTCCGCCGCGCTGCACTCCGAATTCGAAGCGGTGTGGCGCGATGCCCGCCTCTTCGTGCCGTGGGACGCACCGCCCGAGACGGCCGAGCTGATCACCGACACCGACCTGTTCCTTCGCGGCCTCTACGGCGCCGACCTGCCCGTCGAGCCCGCCGCTCACCAGCCGTGGAGCGGGCACAGCGACACCATCCGGCCCACCACCTGGCTCGCCCACTCACCGGCGCACCTGGCCACCCTCGCCAACCTGTGGGGCCGCATCGCCCCACGCATCTCCGACCTGCATCCCCACCTCGACCGCGAAACCGCCAACCGCCACCGCATCACCACCCCCGCCATCTTCGAACGCCTGCTGCGCGACTGGGGCGAGGTGGTCCACGAAGCCGACACCCGCCGTTGGGGACTGCTCGTCGATATGTGGTGAGCGGGCCACCGCACGTGCGCACGCGGTACGGAAAGACGGATCGTTCGTGCCCGAGAGGTCAGTGGATGCCGGGGGTGCGGGGGTCGTGGCCGAGGCAGACGACGATGAAGCAGCCCGGTGCGATATCCGCGAACGGGGGCGCGAGCTGGTAGTTCAAGCAGGAGAAGACATTGCAGCCCGGGTAGGCGGCCGGGCCGATGCCGAAGACCGCGAGCAGCAGGTTCGCGTCGACGAGCCGGCGCGGGTCCAACCGAATCGTCGGCTCGACGTACGGTCCTGGATCGGGGACGGGACTCTCGGGCATGGCGGCGAAGAGCATGCGGAAGAACTCGTACGGCAGTTCATCGGTGTTCTGCACGATGCCGGAGACGCCGTAGCTGCTGACGTTGCCGAAGACGCCGGTCCACACCACCATCAGGTCGAGCGAGGGCAGCACGAAAACGTTCTGCAAACCGAGCCCGGCCATCATGTACATGTCGGGCGGCATGAACGAGGGCGATTCCGCGCAGTCGGGGCCGAGCCAGAAGAGGTAGCCGTAGCACGGGTTCGGCCGGGACGGCGTCAGCGCCATTCGGAGATACTCTTCGGACACGAGTTGGTCTGCGCCCCAGCGGCCTTCGTTGCTCACCAGTAGGCCGAGCTTGGCGAGATCGTTCGGCGGGATCATCAGATGCGCGTAGCCGTAGGTATTTCCGGCGCGATCCTTGGCCCAGTAGTAGTCGCTGCGCAGAATGCCGAGCGGGTCGAACAACTCCCGCTGCGCGAACTGCTGAAATGGCTCGCCGATGGCCAGTTCGATGACGAACGTCAGCAGGTCGACGTTGCGCTGGCTGTAGCTGAAGACGGTGCCCGGCGGATTGTCCAGCGGCACAGCGAGCGCCTGCACCGCGCTGTGTGGATCGATGGGGACGACTCCGGTGATGCCCTCGGTGAGCACGCCCACCGTCATCCCGGAGGTCTCGGTGAGCAGGTCCTCGATCTGGATGGCGCGGTGCGCCGCGTCACCGAGGCCCGGGGGCAGGTACTTGTCGATCGGGGCGTCCAGATCGAGCAGGCCGCGGTCCCACGCGATGCCCGCGAGCAGCGAGACCACACTCTTGGTCACGCTCCAGACATTCCAGGCGACGTTGTCGGTCTTCGCGTTGTTCGGTCCCTTGCCGACCAGGCAGTTGTGCCGAAAGACCTGAACGTTGAATCGGTTTCGGTGACTGGCGAACTCCAGTGCGGCGGTGAGCAGTTCGGCGTCGAATCCGGCTTGTTCCGGAGCCGCGCGCTGCGCTTCCCGGCCGGAGCTGACCTCGCAGCGCGCCTGTTTCACGGTGGCGGCAGGGGCCGCGTGTGCGGGCGCGCCCACGAGACTTCCCGCGACAAGCGACACCGCAGCGATTCCAGCGAGGAAACCACAGAAACGCCCCATGAGGATGAGGCTAGCGCGCCGGACCCGCGCGGACCGGCCAACAGGCAGAGGCGCGCGTCACGAAAATCGTGGCGGCTCAGCGTGCCCGGCGGGTCACCGCGTAGAGCGCGACGCCGAGCGCGAGGACCCCGGCTCCGACGAGAACCGACGCGAGCGGCAGCGCGGCCGCGACGATCACGCAGCCGAGCGCTCCGACCACCGGAATCCAGCGGGCGGGCCGATCCTCCGCCGCGGTGAGCGTGCCCGCCGAGACATTGGCGACGAGGTAGTAGACCAGCACGGTGAACGACGAGAAGCCAATGGCCGCACGCAGGTCGAAGCTCGCCGCGACCACGGCCACCACCGCGCCGACGACCAGCTCCGCCCGGTGGGGCACGCCGAAGCGAGGATGTACAGCGGCGAGTGCGTGCGGCAGGTACCGGTCGCGGGCCATCGCCAGCGTCGTGCGTGACACGCCGAGCACGAGCGCGAGCAGTGAGCCCGCCGCCGCGACCACCGCGCCGATCCGCACCACCGGCTCCAGCGCCGGAGCGCCCGCCTCCGAGACGACCCTGGCCAGCGGATCGGTCGCCGCCGCGAGCCCGGCCGAGCCGAGCACCGCGAGAGCGGCGGCGGCCACCACGACGTAGACCACCAGCGCGATGGCCAGCGCGAGCATGATGGCGCGCGGAATGGTGCGTCGCGGCTCGCGCACTTCCTCGCCGAGGGTGGCGATCCGCGCGTACCCGGCGAAGGCGAAGAACAGCAGCCCGGCCGCTTCCAGCACGTCGCGCGGGCCGATCCGGTCCGGCAGCGCTGTCGCGGCGGTGTGCGTGCCGGACAGGCCGATCGCCGCCACCATCGCGAGCACCGCGAGCACGACCGCGACGATGATCCGGGTGGCCAGCGCGGATTTCTGCACGCCGGTGTAGTTGATCGCGGTGATCGCCAGCACCGCGGCGACCGCGACCGCGCGGGACTGCTCGGGCCAGGCGTAGTGGCCGACGGTCAGCGCCATCGCGGCGCACGAGGCCGTCTTGCCCACCACGAACGCCCACCCGGCCAGATATCCCCAGAACGGGCCGAGCCGTTCCCTGCCGTACACGTACGTCCCGCCCGAGACCGGATAGCGCGCCGCCAACCGGGCCGAGGACATCGCGTTGCAGTACGCGAGCAACGCGGCGACGGCGAGCGCGAGCAGCAGCCACGAGCCCGCGGCCTCGGCCGCCGGTGCGAGCGCGGCGAAGATCCCGGCGCCGATCATCGAGCCGAGACCGATCAGCACCGAGTCGGTGAGTCCGAGCCTGCGGTGCAGTGCCGAGTCGTACGAGGTCATGGCAGCATCTTGGACCGTTCAGGTTAACGGCGCTCGATAGGCGAAACGCCGCCAGGTCGGGGGGTAACCTGGCGGCGCCGCTGAGTCACCGGACGCCACGCCAGCGTCACGACTCGGGTGTCGACGTCCCACAAGCGCCTCTCGGCGAGTGGTCGCTCGAAGCGACGAAGGGTGCGGCCCGGGGCTGTTCCGGACGCCGACAGTGACCTTCAACGGGCTCCCGGATGGAACTATTCCGACGCTCGATTGTGGCGTGCATCACGTACGGCGCGCGGCATCGGGTGAGCGCGCGACGCGATGTTTCTGGAGGGTAACGGTTTAGGATCGTCGGGGTATTCGTGTGCTCGAACGGGGGACTGCCGTGACCGATGATCCGGTGCTGGTCGAAATGCTTGCCGCGCTGGACCGGAGCCCTGACGTGCTCGCTCTGCGGTTGCGGGTGATCGAACTGCTCGCCGAGCGCGGCCGCCACGCCGAGGCGCTCGCCCAGTGCGGCGCGGCGCTGAGCCAGGAGCCGGGCAACGCGCGGGCCGTGGAACTGCTCCAGCAGTGCACCGCCGCGCTCGCGGGCGGCGCCGCATCGGCCGCGACCGCGCCGCAGGCCGAAAGTTCGCCCGCCGCAACGACTCCCGACGGCTCCGCGCCGGACGTCGAACCCGCTCCCCAGGCGGAGCCCGAAACGGCTGCCGCTGACTACGACTGGGCGGCCGCCGAGGACCAGGTGTCCGACATCGTCGCACCGGCCTTCGTCGACTCGGGCCCAACGGAATACGCCGCCGCCACTGATACGGGCCTGTTCTCCCGCGCCAAGGTGACGCTGGCCGATGTCGGCGGCATGGAGGAAGTCAAGCGACAGCTCGACCTCACTCTGCTCGGCCCGCTGCGAAACCCCGAGCTGGCCAAGGCATTCGGCACCTCGGCGCGCGGCGGCCTGCTGCTGTACGGCCCGCCCGGCTGCGGCAAGACCTTCATCGCCTCGGCGGTGGCGGGCGAGCTCGGCGCGAATTTCTATCCGATCGAGATCGCCGACATCCTCGACATCTACACCGGCGCCAGCGAGCGCAACCTGCACAGCGTGTTCGAGGTGGCCCGTCGCAACGCGCCGTGCGTGCTGTTCCTGGACGAGGTGGACGCGCTCGGCCACAAGCGCAGCCAGATGTCCAGCTCGGCGACCATGCGCACCGTGGTGAATCAGCTGTTGAACGAGATGGATTCGGCCACCGTCGACAACGAGGGCGTCTACATCCTCGGCGCGACCAACCACCCGTGGGACATCGACGTCGCGCTGCGCAGGCCGGGGCGCTTCGACCGGATGATCCTGGTCGCGCTGCCTGATCCCGCCGCGCGCAAGGCGATCCTGCACTACCACCTGCGCGAGCGTCCGGTGGCGGGGATCGACCTCGGCGCGATCGCCGCGCGCACCGAGGGGTTCTCGGGCGCCGACCTGGCGCACGTCTGCACCTCGGCCACCCAGTTGGCCATGGCGGAATCGATCCGCACCGGCACCGTCCGGCCCATCGGTATGGCGGATCTGGAGGCCGCGATGGCCGCGATCAAGCCGAGTGCGGGCGCGTGGTTCGAATCCGCCCGCAACGTGGTCGAATTCGCCAACGGCGACGGCAGCTACGACGAGCTCGCCCTGTACATGAAGCGAATGAAGATGCGCTGAAAAGCCCGGTCGCATGACTACTTTCGCGCACGACGAGGTCGCCCGTGCCAAGGTCCTCATCGACCTCGGCCGGATCGACGCGGCGCGGGCGAAGCTGGGCGCGGTGCTCGCCGCCGATCCCGACAACGCCGACGCGCTGATGCTGATGGGCTACGCCTGGTTTCGCACCGGTGAGTACGAGAGGTCCGTCGGCTACAGCGCCGCCGCGCTGGCCGTCTTCCCCGACTACCAGTCCGCGCTGCGGGTGCTCGCGCTGGCCGAACAGGAACTGGCGCACCTGGCCGAGGACGATGCCGCGGAGCGGCAACGGCACTACGACCGCGCGCTGGCCGCGGCCACCCGCAGCGCGGAACTGGACCCGGAGTACGTCGAGAACCTGCGCCTGCTCGCGGGTGTCCAGTCGGCGACGGATCCGGCCGTGGCGCTGGCGACCATCGACCGGGCCATCGAGATCGACCCCGACCACGCCGATCTGCACCGGGTCCGCGGTTCGATCCTGCGCCGCGGCGGGATTTCCGTGCCGGGCGCGGAAGCGGCTCTGCGCGAGGCGCTTCGGCTGCAACCCGAGCACGTCGATGCCACGCAGGAACTCGCGCTGCTCGACCTGGACCGCGGTGATCGCGAAGCGGGCGAGCGCGGCTTGCGCCTTGTCGCGCAGTGGGATCCGAGCCGCGCGGACTTCGTGCGCGCGACCCTGGCCGCGGTGGAGGAACAGGCCGAATCGCCGGCCGGGCCCGAGCTTTCGTCCCCGTACATGCCGCAGCCGCCGGAAGCGCGGTACCTGCCGGAGGCGCCGCGGTCGAACTGGCGGCTCTGGACCGCGTTGGCGTTCGGGGTCTTTCTGGTGCTCCGTCTGGTTCTCGCCGCGGCGGGCACGCCGTCCGAGCCGGCTCCACCGCGCCCGTTGCCGACGCGCCATCTTCCGACGCCCATCGCCCCGCCGTATCTGCCGACGGGGCGCTATCTGCCGCCGACGCTGCGGCCATGGCCGACGGATTTCCCCCGGCCGGGTGTCACACCGCCGCGCATGACGCCGCCGTTGACGGTGCCGCCGCGGGTGACGCTGCCGGTGAATTGAGCGGATCGGCGCGATGCGTCCGCGCACCGGCGCATCCACCGCGCTCGGCCCTGCGGCCCGTCAGGAAACCGTCGCTCGCACCGGCGTGAACAATGCCCCGAGCGCCGAGCCGATCTGCCCGACGGCACGTTCGACCGGGCCGAGCGGCTGGAAGAGATGGCTGAGGGTCAGCCGGATGACGGTCTCGATGCGCGTCGCGAGCTCGTCGTCCGACAGTTCGGCGAGCGCGTACCGCGCGCGCACCGCGCCGGTGACCGCGCCCAGCGCCCGGCCGAGGACAGGCTCGGGCTCGGTCATCAGGGTCGGCAGCAAGGCGGCGTTGGCGGGCGAGCGCCCGGACAACACGGCCCCGAGCAGTTCGTTGTCGGAGCCGGTGCGCAGCGTGTAGCCGACCGCGGCGGTCAGGCCCGCGATCACGTCGTCGGAATGCGCGGCCAGGCTGTCGTCGATGCCGACCAGGAAGGTCTCCAACTCGTGCCGGATGACCAGGTCGGCGAGGTCCTGTTTGGTGCCGATCTCCTTGTAGAGGACCGGGCGGCTGACGCCGACCTCCTTGGCCACGCGCGACATGTTCACCGCACCCCAGCCCTCGGTGCACACGAGTTCGCGCGCGGTCTCGATAACGCGCTCGCGGAGCAGTAAGCGCATCCGGGTGTGAAAACTCGACGCTTCAGGCACGTCATCCATCGTACACATCAGCACGATTTGTCTGAGCTATTGACACTTGTGCACTGGGTGTATTCCAATTGGACAAGAGAGCACGTTTGTAAAGTGCTCGACACCACACCGCAGTGGCGCGAGTGCCTACCCGGTCCGGGCGCCGGCTTCTGCCCGGACCGCGCGCAAGTCCCCGAGGAGATCGAGAATGACGACATCCCCAACCGATGCGCCCGCACAGGCGCTGCAATGGCGCGACCGCAAGCGCTATCTGTGGCTGTTCGGCCTGGTGGCGCCCACCGCCGTGCTGCTCGCGACCTGGCTGGTCTGGGTGTTCAACGAGCTCGGGCTGCAGGAGGTGTCGCCGGTCTGGTGGTGGATCGGCCCGCTGCTGGTCTACGTGCTGCTGCCGATCCTGGACCGCTTCTTCGGTCCCGACGGGCAGAACCCGCCGGAAGAGGTGATGGAGCAGCTGGAGAACGACAAGTACTACCGGTACTGCACCTACGCCTACATTCCGCTGCAACTGATGAGCCTGGTGTTCGCCTGCTATCTGTGGACGGCGACGGACCTGTCCTGGCTCGGCATCGACGGCGGCCTCGGGCTGATCTCGAAGATCGGCCTCGCGCTGAGCATCGGCACGATGGGCGGCGTCGGCATCAACACCGCGCACGAACTGGGCCACAAGAAGGACGAGCTGGAGCGCTGGCTGTCCAAGATCACCCTCGCCCAGACGTTCTACGGCCACTTCTACATCGAGCACAACCGCGGCCACCACGTGCGTGTCGCGACACCCGAGGACCCGGCCAGCGCGCGTTTCGCCGAGACGTTCTGGGCCTTCCTGCCGCGGAGCGTGTGGGGCAGCCTGCGTTCGTCCTGGGAGCTGGAGAAGACCCGCCTGCAGCGAATGGGCAAGAGCCCGTGGACGATTCACAACGACGTGCTCAACGCCTGGCTGATGTCGGTGGTGCTGTGGGGCGCGCTGGTCGCGGTGTTCGGCCCGGTCGTGCTGCCGTACCTGATCATTCAGGCGGTCTACGGTTTCTCGCTGCTGGAGACGGTGAACTACCTGGAGCACTACGGCCTGCTGCGGCAGCGGGCCGCGTCGGGCCGTTACGAGCGGTGCACGCCGGAGCACAGCTGGAACTCCGACCACATCGTCACCAATATCTTCCTGTACCACCTGCAGCGGCACAGCGACCATCACGCCAACCCGACTCGGCGGTATCAGACCCTGCGCAGCATGGATGGCGCGCCGAACCTACCGAGCGGCTATGCCAGCATGATCGGGCTGGCCTATCTGCCCCCGCTGTGGCGCAAGGTGATGGATCACCGTGTGCTCGCGCACTACGACGGTGACATCACCCGGGTGAACATCCAGCCGAGCAAGCGGGAGCGCGTGCTGGCGAAGTACGAGGTGCGGTGATGGCCGTCTACCGCTGTCCCGGTTGCGATTACACCTACGACGAGGTCGCGGGCGCGCCCCGCGAGGGCTTCCCGCCGGGCACGCCGTGGTCCGCGGTGCCCGACGACTGGTGCTGCCCCGACTGCGGCGTCCGGGAAAAGCTCGACTTCGAAAACCCTTCCATCACTACAGCAGGACACGAACTATGAAAACCGATTACAAACTCTTCCAATGCGTGCAGTGCGGCTTCGAGTACGACGAAGCGCTCGGCTGGCCCGAGGACGGCATCGAGCCCGGCACCCGCTGGGACGACATCCCCGACGACTGGTCCTGCCCCGATTGCGGCGCGGCCAAAGCGGATTTCGAGATGGTCGAGGTCAGTCGCGCATGACCGAACGGATCGTGATCGTCGGCGCGGGGGTCGCGGGCGCCACCGCGGCCAAGACCCTTCGCGCCGAAGGGTATTCGGGACGCATCGTGCTGGTCGGGGCCGAAGACGGCCTGCCGTACCGGCGTCCCATGGTCTCGAAGGAGATGCTGGCGGGCGCCGCGGTCGAGCGAAGGACGCTGCTCGACACCGCGGAGTCCTGGCGTGACAAGGACATCGAGCTGCGCACCGGCGTCACGGTGGAGGACATCGACACCGAGCGGCGGCAAGTGCGACTGGCAGGCGGCGAGAAGCTCGGCTACGACCGCCTGCTGCTGGCGACCGGCGCGCGCGCCCGCAGCCTGCCCGCCCCGCAGCGCCATGTGCACACGCTGCGCGGCGCCGCCGACATCGGGCCGCTGCGCGCGGCGATCGACGCGGGCAAATCACTGTTGATCGTCGGCGGCGGCCTGGTCGGATGCGAGGTCGCGGCGACCGCCCGGTCGCTCGGGGCCGAAGTCACCGTCGTGCATGCCGGATCGGCCCCGCTCGACCGCGTCGCCCCGCCCTCGGTGGGCTCGTTCTACCGAAAGCTGCACGCCGACAACGGCGTCGAGATTCTGGACGAGGTGACGCTGACCCGTCTCGAGGGTCACGAGGACGGTGTCACGGCGACCGCGCGCGACGGCCGGATATGGGGGGCGGGCGTGGCGCTGATCGCCATCGGCTCGGTTCCCGACACCGAGCTCGCCGAGACGGCCGGCCTGGCCGTCGACAACGGCGTCCTCGTCGACGAGCACTATCGCACCTCCGCGCCAGGGGTCTACGCGGCGGGCGACGCCGCCAACCGGTTCGATCCCGACCTCGGCGCGCACGAACGCACAGAGCACTGGAACAGCGCGCTGGCGCAGGGCGTGGCCGCCGCGAAGTCGATGCTCGGCAAACCGGTTGCCCGCCAGGATGTCTCGTGGGGCTGGTCCACCCAGTACGGGATCAATCTCCAGTTCGCGGGCCGGATGCGGCACGACGACGACTTCGTGCTGCGCGGCACGCTCGCCGAGCCGAACTTCACCGTCCTCGCCCTGCGCCGTCGTCGCCTGGTCGGCGCGGTCGCCATCGCCAGGCCGTCGGACATCCGCGCGGCCCGCGAGCTGATCGGTCACGGCGCGGTTCTCGACCTCGTCGCGTGGTCCGACGAATCGCTGGACCTGGCCGAACTCGTCACCCGTCATCGCGTCGGCGTCGCGCAGCGCTGACCCCTGCAACGGGGTCGGGGCCGCGCTGGCGAGCAAGGTCGGCAACCGCAGCATCACCGCCGTCGGCCTGACGATCACCGCCGCGGGCTTCGGGATGCTCACCTTGCTGGAGCCGAATTCGGGCTGCTGGCTGCCCGCGCTCGCCATGGCCGTGATGGGCGGCGGCTTCGGTCTTGCGATGCCCGCCACGATCGGCGCGCTGATGGGCGCGGTGCCCGGTGAGTACGCGGGCGTCGGCTCGGCGCTCAACGACACCATCCAGCAGGCGGGCGCCGCCCTCGGCGTCGCTGTGCTCGGCGCGGTGCTGTCGAGCACCTACTCCGACGCGATGCCCGCGGGCGCTCCGGAAACCGGTCGCCAGTCCATCTCCGACGCGCTGGTCATCAGCGCCGCCACCGGTGACGGCGGCCTTGCCGAGGCCGCACGGGCGGCCTTCACCTCCGGGATGTCGACCACCTTCGTCGTGGCCGCCTGCTCGGTGCTCGCCGCCGCCGCGCTCTCGCTGGTTCTGCTGCGCGAACGCGGGCTGGACGCACCGGACGCGGAACCGGACGAGGCCGTCGAGGCGCCGGCCGCCGAATCTGCTCGCTGAGCGAACCACGAACGCCCCCGGCCGAAAAGGCCGGGGGCGCGGTCGTTTTGGTCATCGGAAGGTCGGCGGAACGAGCCCCAAGCGACTCTTCGGTTCGCCGAAATACGGCGGATCGAACTCGAGGGAGACCTGGCCGAACGTGCGGCCAGGTTGCACTTTCACTACAGCAGACCCCACCAGTACAGGATTGTGGCAAGGATCCAGACCACCACGGTTTCCATCGTCGCTCCAATCATCGATCACACCGATTCCATCATCGCTCGCGCGGCGCGGAAGTGTTAGCGAATCCCGATCTGCCTGGGGATTCGTCCATGCAAGGTGTTCTTAAGCCCGCGCCAAGACGCAGGCCGCATTGTTTGTGACAACACCGGATCGACCGGAACCACGGACCTCACGAAGGACGCACAGACGATGATCGGCAAGCTGACCACCGCCCTCGCTCTCTCGACGACCACCGCCGCCCTGGTGTTCGGCGCGGGCGCCGCCGCGGCGGATACCGGCGTCCCCGGTGTCGCGCTCACCGGCCAGGCCACCTGCACCCACAAGGACGACCGGATCGAGATCGAGATCGCCGCCCCGGTCGTCTACGCCCAGCCCGGCTACCGCCCCGGCGAGCACCAGCAGATCCGGTACCGCACCGTCGTCTACGACGCCGCCCAGCACACGCTGGCCAGCGCGGGGGAGTGGGAGAAGGGCAAGGCCACCGACACCAAGCCCGCCGAGATGGACGACACCGAGGTCAAGGTGCTGCGCAACGACCCGAACGCCTACCAGGTCGTGCAGCAGGTCGAGTGGCTGGCGCCGGACGGGGAGAACCCGGTCGCCAGTACCGATCTCGCCGCCACCGGCTACCTGATCAAGGACGGCCGCACCGTACTCGGCACCTTCGAGTACTGCCAGTAACCAAGGGGAAGGGGGGACAAGCCACCACCGGGGGTGGGAACCGGGCGCGAGCTGTCCACGAGGGGTGACAGCTCGGGCCCCGGGGATAACCCGGCCGGGTCGGTCCAACGAGGGGTGACCGACCCGGCCGGATCCCTCCGGCGGCGCCATCGACGGCTCTTCCTGGAGCTGGCGGGCGAAGGAGGATCGCCCCCTGCCGAAGGTAACCGTCCGGTCGCAGGCCAGGAGTTCCGCCCGAAGGTATGGGCGGGCCGGTTCACGAGGGGTAACCGGCCCGCCCCATCGTTGTCACCTCGGTGAGCGGCGTTCACGGTAAGTTCGTTTGCGGCTGCGAACGTCCGGCTGTCACGCTGGATGGATGGAACGATCGGTCACACCGACCGGGCCTGCCTATCGCCTGCTGGCCCTCGATCACGAGACGCAGTTGCGCCTTGCCGAAAAGCGGTTGCTCGACGAGTTCGCCACCATGTTCGCGCCGGAAATCGTTGTCGGTTACCTCTTTTCGTCGTACGAGGCGTTCGTCGCGCGCGCTACGGTGACGCTGTACCTGCCGGTGCTCGCGGAACGATTTGCTCGCCAGCAGCTGGAAGCCAGGGCGAAGGTGGAAGGCAAAGTGGCGCAACCGCGTCCGATCGTCTTGTTTTTGTGCACGCACAACGCGGGCCGCTCCCAGATCGCGCTCGGCTTCTTCTCACATTTCGCACGCGGGCGGGCGGTGGCCTGGTCGGGCGGCTCGGAGCCGAGCGCGCAGCTCAATCCCGCGGCGGTCGAAGCGATGGCCGAGGTCGGGATCGACATCTCGGGCGAATACCCGAAACCGTGGACCGACGAGATCATTCGGGCCGCCGACGTCATCGTCACGATGGGCTGTGGAGACACTTGCCCGCTGGTGCCGGGTCCGCGCTACCTGGAGTGGATCATCGAGGACCCGGCCGGATTGGAGGTCGAGCAGGTGCGGCCCATCCGCGACGACGTCGGGCGGCGGGTCGAGGACCTGCTCGCGGAACTCGGTGTGTCGGTGGGCGATGACCGCAGAGCTCAGCCGACCGACTGCGCCGAGTAGTCGGGCAGCTCGTAGGACTCGGTCGCGGTGAGCATCCGCATCATCAGCGGCTTCATCACCTTGGTCGTCATCAATCGGGACACCGCGTGGCCCACGCGGATGCCGAACCTGGTCTTCGGGGTCATCGACCGCAGACCGCCGGGCGGCAGCTCCTGCGCCTTGGCGACGAAGGGGCGCAACACTTCCTCGTAGCGAGACAACGCGCGCTCCGGATCCGTTGCGTGCGTCGCGATTTCACCGGCCAGCACGTAGGCGCCCACCAGTGCCATCGCGGTGCCCTGTCCGGTCAGCGCCGAACCGCAGTATCCGGCGTCGCCGAGCAGGGCGACCCGGCCGCTGATCCAGCTCGGCATGTCGATGCGGGCGAGTTCGTCGAAGTAGAAGTCCTCGGCTTCGGTCATCGCGGCGGTGATGACGCCCGAATGCCAGCCGCCGCCCGCGAGGCGCTCCCTGATGAACTGCTGCTGCGCTTCGACATCGCGGCGCAGCGCGGGATCGGCGGCGGCGCGCAGCATGATGATCGCCTTGGAGGTCGCCGGATCGGCGTCCGGGCGCAGGCCGATGCCCGTCGCGCCGACCAGCGAGTGCATCGAGAACCAGTGCGGCTCGGTGTCTTTCGGGGTCGGCATGGTGAAGAAGGACATGTAGCCGCCCAGGTAGGTCGCGAAGTCCTGCTCCGGTCCGAACACCAATCGCCGTGTGGCGGAGTGCAGTCCGTCGGCGCCGATGAGAATGTCGAAGCGCTCGACGGCGCCTGAGGCGAAGGTGACCTCGATGCCCGCGGTGTCCTGCCGGACCTCGGTGATCCACTCGCCGTAGCGGTAGTCGACCCCGCCCTCCTTCGCCAGCGCGTCGAGCAGTACCTCGTTCAGATCGCCCCTGGTGATCTCGATTTCGGCGACGCCGCCCTTGCCCTCGAACAGTTCGGCGGGCATGCGCAGCGTCTCCCGGCCCGCGGCGTCGACGTAGAGCATGCCGCGCTCGTCCAGCTGCCTGGCCTTGATGCCGGGCATCAGGCCCATACGCTCGGCGACGTCGCGGCTGGGTCCGCGCAGATCGACCGCCTGCCCGCCGGGACGCGGCGCGGCGGCGCGCTCGACGACGGTGGTCTGGATGCCTGCGCGAAGCAGTTGCAGCGCGACGGCATTGCCGCCGATGCCGCCGCCGCTGATCAGCACGCGCGGGGAGTTCGGGCTGTGGGAGATGCTCATGGTCTGTTCCTCGTTAGATCGAATGTCTAAGACAAATGTCTAACAGAAGGGTTGAACGTTTGTCTAGTACAAATGTCTGAAACGGCGCCGACCAGGGCGTTCGGACGACGATGGCCCGGCAGCGGGCAGCTGCCGGGCCATCGGGCGCGGAATCAGTTGGCGGCGTTCAGGTATGCCTTCCAACCGCCGAATTCGGTGATGTCGGTGGCGGCCAGCGCGGCGTCGTAGGTGCAGGCGAAACCGATGACCGACCGGCCGTTGTCGAGTTCGATGCTGGTCAGCGCCATGGGCGCGGGCAGCTCCGCGAGGAAGCCGCCGAGCCCGGCGCGCGAGACCGTGAACAGCTCGCCGAGAATCGGCGCGCCGAGTCCCGCGCCGTGCCGGACCAGCCCCGGCTTGGCGGGCACGGTGTCGAGGGCGGTCAGCCGATAGGCATCGCTGGTGCGGATTTCCCCGGCGAACCGGGCGCCGATCCCCTCGAGCTGCCAGTGCAGCGGCTGGCCGCGCAGATGCGCGCCGAACACGGCCAGTTGCACGCCGTCCCGGACCAGGAGGGGCGCCTGCTCCAGGCCGCTCACGCGGGCGGCGATATCGATCGCGACCTGATCGCCGAAGGCGGGCGTCACCACCATCACGCCGAAGGGAGCGCCCGCCGCGGTTGCCGCGCCGGGAACGGCGACGGCGGCCATGTCCAGCAGGTTGCAGAAGTTGGTGTAGGTGCCCATGCGCCGGTTGATGTCGACCGGATCCGCCTGCACCGCGGCGATACTCGGGTGCTCGGTGGTGGTCGGGAGCAGCAGCGCGTCGCAGTCCCGCAGCAGCAGCGCCGCGTCGGCACGGGCACGGGTCAACGCGTCGAGGTCGGCGGCGAAGGCCGGGCCGGTGGTGGACGCGGCCGCGCCGATGATGGCCGCCACCGTGGGATCCGCGCCCGCCGGACGGGTCGCCAGGAATTCCCCCACCGCGGCATAGCGTTCCGCGACGATCGCGCCGTCGTAGAGCAAGCGGGCGGCGTCCAGCAGCGGCGAGATGTCCAGCTCGACCGTCTCGATGCCGGAATCGGCCACGGCGGCAACGGTTCTGGTGAAGGCGTCGCGGTAGTCGTCGGTCAGGACGGCGAGGTTCGCGGCGCGCGGCACCGCGAGGCGCGGAGTTCGCGGCGCGGCGAACCGCACGTCGGCGGGCCAGGCGCGGCTGCGCGGGTCTCCCGCATCGGGCCCGGCCATCACGGCCGCGGCGGCGACCGCCCCGTCGAGATCCTTCGCGAACACCGTGACGGCGTCGTAGTCCGCGCAGGCCGGGACGAGGCCGTGCGCGGGAATGATCCCCAGCGTGGCTTTGAGGCCGACGATGCCGTGCAGCGCCGCGGGCACCCGCCCGGACCCGGCGGTGTCGGTGCCGACGCCGATGTCCACCAGTCCGAGCGCGACCGCGACGGCCGAACCCGAGGACGAGCCGCCGGAGATCAGTTCGGGACGATGGGCATGCCGGACCGCGCCGTACGGGCTCCGGGTACCGACCAGGCCGGTGGCGAACTGGTCCAGGTTCGTCTTGCCGAGCACGATCGCCCCCGCCGCTTGCAGCCGTGCGACGGCTGCCGCGGTAACCGTTGCCGGATAGGCGAATTCGGGGCAGGCCGCGGTGGTGGGCAAGCCCGCCACGTCGATGTTGTCCTTGACCGCGACCAGCTGTCCGGCCAGCGGCAGCGTCTCGCCCGCGGCCAGCCGTCGCTCCACCTCGGCCGCGTCGGCGACGGTCTCGTGCTCGGGTCGCAGCGTGATCCACACCTCGGGGCGATCCACCTCGGCGATGCGCCGATAGGCGGCCGCGACCCGCGCGGTGGGCGAGTCCCGATGGGCGGTGGTGCATGGAACGCCAGCGGTCATTCAGTCCACTCCGATCACTGCTAGCGGGGTACCCGGCGCCACCTTGGCGCCCGGCGCGGTCAGCACCCTGAGCACCGTGCCCGCGCCCGGGCTGTGCACGGGCAGCTCCAGCTTCATGGCCTCCAGGATGGCGACCGGCGCACCGGCGTCGAGCCGCTGCCCCTCCTCGACCTCGACGCGCCACACATTGCCGATCATCGGCGCCGTCACCACGGTGGCGTCGGCGGGCAGCCCGGCCAACGGATCGGCGACGGGTTCTTGCGGAGCCGGTGCGGTCGTGGTGCGCTCGAACTCGCCCGCCGCGTGCCACGCGCGCTTCTCCGCCTCGAACGCGGCCGTCTGCCGCTCCTCGAATTCCGCGATGGAGGCGGCGTTCTCGGCGAGCAGGCGCAGGTGGTCGGCCAGCGCGAAGGTGCCATCGCCGACTTCGGCGTCGAACCGGCCCGGGGGGGGGGGGGGGGGGGG
>NZ_JBYISM010000020.1:0-151593 GCF_057708605.1 Nocardia sp. bgisy118
ATTGGTTGTTTGCTGCGCTGGGGCCGTTTGTCGGCTTCGGCGCTTTTCTTTTCTCCGAGTTCGGGTTGTACTCCCGCGAGCGAAAAGGGCTCGCAGCTGGGATGATTCGGACAAAACGCTCGTGATCGACGCCGGGGGTAAGGTCGGGCCGATGTGGGCGATCGTGTCGACCTGGGTGCCGGATTCCGACGGAGGCTTCGGTGAGGTGATCACCGAGACCTGTGAATCCGTCAGCGTGCGAGATGTCCTGCTGGATACGGACATTCCGGTCCGCGTCGGCGACCGTGTCCGATTGGAGTACGCCGACGGCGAGCTGGTGCGTGTCGTCCGGGCGCGGTAGGGGATTGGTAGCAGGCTCGCTCCCAGTGTGATCCACAGCACTGGATAACTATGTGGACAGCGATCTTTCCTGTGGATATCGGGATTGCCAGGCATGTGCACTCGGGATCCGATGCGGCGATCTGGGGCCGGGATGTAGCCGTAAGCTATCACCGCTGGTTATCCACATGCCTGTGGATTCGGGGGATGGATGGAGTCTTCGCCGGGCATCTCTCCACAGGTGATCCACACGAAATCCCTGGTGCCTGACGGCAACTTGCACGCGCTGCCAGTTTCGGGGTCGATGGTGGCGGCGGGCCCGCGCACTTTGTCCGGGTCCCCGGATGCGCTCGAAGGGACCGTCCAGTCTCTGGTTGCCCAGCCACCCTTTCGCTACCGAGCGGAGAGAAATGGATTCGCCGGGAGAGAAAGAGTGGCTGAACGTGGTTGTCGGACAACCATTTCTCTCCCGTCGATCTGTGCGGTGTCTTCTGCTCGGTGTAGGGGTCGAAGTGCGCAGGCCGCCTGCCGGGTGGGCGCAAAGCTACTGGTGAGAGCCTCGGCTCGGAATGCTGCAGGCCTCGCCCACGGGCACTGGCGTGACGAGTGCTTATCCTCGCAGTGAGTGTCGATGAGGTCTGGTGTCCGCGGCGAGGCATGCGAGGGCTGCTGACAGAGTCGGATCTATCCGAAGAAGGTCAGCAGCCGCGTGGTCAGCCATTCCGGTTGTTCCTCTGGCGCGAAATGACCACAGTCCGGGATCGTTTCGAGCCGCATGGCGTCGGTGTAATCCCGGTAGCTGTGTGGAATTCCTTCCGAGAGCGGATCCTGGGCGCCGTTGAGGTGCAGCGTCGGCACTTGCAGTCGAAGCAGGCGATAATGCTGCAGGAAGTGTGGGACTTCGTGCAGCACCACGTTGCGGTTGAACTCAGCTGTTGCCGTGTACGCGGCGGGGGTGCGCATACGCTGCTGGTATACCTCGATTTCGTCCGCACCGAATCGGCCGCGGTGCCGCCATGCGTGCAGGCTTCGTTTGGTCAGCCAATCCTGCAGGCGACGCGAATTGCCTCGCGACGCGAGAAGGTACACATGCCAGGGGCGTAGGAACACCGCGGGCCGAATGCCGTCGGCGGTCCACGGATGGACCCCTGCCATTGCGACGAACTGCTCGAAGCGGTCGGGCCAGTTCAGGCATGCGCGATAGCCGACCACGAGTCCCCAGTCTCGTCCGACGATCCGAGCCCGACGCACCTTCAGGTGATCCATCAGATCGATCAGATCTCGCGCCAAGCGTTCGAAGGTGTATCCGCGGGCTCGCCCCTCCGACCAGCCCAGCCCGCGAAGGTCGGGGCAGATGACGCGGTATCGCTGGGCCAGCGGGCCGAGCAAGTGACGCCATTCCCACCAGTGCTGCGGCCACCCGTGCAGCAGAATCAGCGGTTCGCCCGCGCCGGCCTCGGCGTAGTGGATGCGAAGACCGTCGATCTGCACGAAACGGTGTTGAACATCTGCCCCGCTGTCGGACGACAGCGTTTGCAGTACAAGGGTTTCCGGGTCCGTCAGTGGCGTCGTCACAGTGTCTCCTGTCGTCGTCACGGTGTCTCCTGCGGCGGTGCCTCGACAGTACTATATGATTTTAAAGTAGACACTAGATGGTTTTAAATCTGGAGGAACCTGGCGATGACACGGCGCTCCTACAACCAGTACTGCGGGCTGTCTCGCAGCCTCGACCTTGTGGGCGAGCGCTGGACACTGCTGATCGTGCGCGAGCTGATGTCCGGGCCGAAGCGCTACTCCGATCTGGTCGACACGCTCGACGGCATCGGCACCAACCTGCTCGCCAGCCGCGTCAAACAGCTCGACAACGACGGACTGATCACCCGAAAACAACTACCGCCCCCTGCCGCCTCTCAGGTCTACGAACTGACACCGGCAGGCCGTGAACTTGCTGCCGCCCTTGTCCCGCTCGCCGTGTGGGGGTTACGCCATAGGTTCGACGAACCGCGGCGTGGCGACGAGAACTACCGCGCGGAGTGGACACTGGTGTTCTTGGCGGCATTGATCGACCCGGCCGCCACCACAGGTGTGCGGGCGGTTTTCCAGTTTTGGATCGACGATTCCCCCGCTGCACTGTCCATCGACAACGGCCGAGTGGTGGTGACTCCGGGGGAAGCCGACGACACCGATGTCGTGGTGACCACCGACCTGCGAACGCTGGCCGACTTAGCTACCCGCGACCTGGATCCCGACCTGACCAAGGCGGCAGAATGTCTCATGATCGACGGCGACGCGACTGTCGCGCAACTTCTGCTCGAGCTGCTGACCGAGCGCGACGGCCGATCGCACGCTCGCGCGGTGTGCTGCTGAGTATTCGCGAGGGTGGCTCAATGCCTCTCGTGGACAACCAATTTCTCCCGTCGATCTTCGGCTTTCTTGCTGGAGAGGTGGTGTGGCGGACGGGGTGCGGTGGGTGGCATTGCCGACCGGGCGATGGGGGTGCGTTGACTGTGGCTGCCGGGTTGGCCGGGGCGCGAGCCTTGGTTTCCGATTGGGGCGCAGGCCGCCTTGGGCGGGATCGTGGTGCGCTAGCCGCATCCCGGGTGAGGTGGTGGTGTGCAAGTCGGCCCGAGCGGTAGCGGTGCGCTGGCTGTCGTGGTCCGTTGGAAGCGAGGGCGGTGGTCCGCGTGCGGCACGGGTTGTGGCCGAGGAGTTGGCTGCTGCTCGGTAGGTGGTGCGGCGGCTGGCTGCCGGTGGTGATGGCCAGGCTGCATTGTCGAGCGGGGCTCAGGTGGTTCTCTGGATGTGGACGCCGGGGTCTGCGGCCGGGCAGCTGTCGCGTCCGAATAGCACTGGATTGTGACGGTGTAGCGGCCAGTTTGCCGCGGATCGATGCTGGTTGGGATGGGTCGCCTGGTGATCATCGGTTGGGGGAGTGGGCGATTGGGCGTCGTTAGGATGGCGCCCATGTTGGTGAGGAATGCGGGCTTCGGGAAGCGGATGGCGGTTGGGGTGCTGGCGGTGGCCGCGATCGGCGCCGCGGGTGCGCCGCAGTCGCTCGCTACGCCGAGCGACGAGCGGGAGGTCTTGGTTTTGGCCACCGCCACCGAAGGGCTCGATCCGGCGCTCGCGGTGGCGTACTCGTTCGCCGAGGATGCGGCGCATTCGGAAGGCGTTCCGATCTGGATCAACTCCGGATACCGCAGCTACGCCGAACAACAAGCCCTGTGGGAAGACGGCATCGCCACCTACGGCAGCCCCGAGGAGGCGCGCCGCTGGGTGCTGCCGCCCGAGGAATCCACCCACGTCGCAGGTCAGGCCATCGACGTCGGCCCGCAACCGGGCGCGCAATGGCTCGAACAGAACGGAAACCGCTGGGGCCTCTGCCGCACCTACACCAACGAATGGTGGCACTTCGAGTTGGCCACCATCCCCGGCGCCGCCTGCCCGCCCCTCCGTCCGGACGCCAGCGAACGCTGATCGACGCTGTCGGTCATCAGCCCGCGCATGGCGAAAGCAGGCGGCGGTATGCGTGCTCGGCACAGCTGGACAGCTTCCGGTCACCACCGGCGCATGGGCGAAGCGCGGGCCCGCGGTGCGCCTGGCATACCGCGGGCCGAGTCGGTCGGTAGGCCCCGTGTGCCGGAAGAGCAGGCCGAAGTATGCCGGGTTGGCGTCAGCGGAACTACGTCCGTCGACGACAAGTTCGGCGGGAGCAACCGAGGTGCGCCTGATCGCTGCTGTCCGACGATGCCGGTCGTCGGTCCGTCCACGGCCGACGCCCGGGCGAGGTGCGCCTGGTTGCGTTTGCGGGACAGTGCCGGTCGTCGGCCCGCGCATGGCGGGATTGGGCGTGGTATGGCTGGTTGGCGTTGCTGGGCTTGGTCGTGCGCCCGCGCATGGCCGAGAGCGAGGCGAAGGGTGCGTCAGATCGGTGCTATTGGACGGGCTTTGGTCCGCTTGGGGCGGGACCGGAGGCCGATGTATGTCGCGGGCTGCCGTAGCTGGACGGGATCCGTCCACCACCTGTTCATGGCCGGAGCAGCTCGAGGTGCGCCTGATCGCTGCTGTCCGACGATGCCGGTCGTCGGCCCGCCCACGGCCGGAGCGCGGAGAGGTGGGCCTGGTTGCGCTGCGGGAGGGTATCGATCGTCGGCCTGGAAAGGGCTGCGGCGCAGCGATGTCTACCCGTTCGATGCCAGCGGAGTTCGTCCATCGTACGGCCGGAGCGGCGGCGAAGACGGGCGCGTCCAGGGCACGCCGGTGGGGAGGGGGTCGTCGGCCCGCGCCTGGCCGAGATCAGGCTGTGGGTACGCCGGGATCGAGGCGGCGGCTCACGAGCGCGACGGCGGGCTCGGGGCCCGGCCGAGGACTTCCGTCGGGACCAGGCGTTGGGCGCCGAGGACCTCGATGCCGAGCAGGGTGCCGGAGGAGCTGAAGTCGAGGACTACGGTGCCGCCCTCGACCGGGGTGACGACCTGGCGGGTCGCCTCGCCCGGGGCTATCTCGTCGGCGATGGTGAAGTAGGCGGCGTCGGCGGCCGGGTCGTAGGTCATGTGCATGTCCGGGTCCTCCATCGGGTCGCCGGGGCCGTGAGCACTCAACGGTAACTCCGAAACGGTCGCGCCGCCGAGTCGCGAGCCGTAATGAGGACGGCCGGACAGCGCCTCAGCGCACCGGCACAGGTTCGGTCGCCTCGATCCGTCGGCCGGTGCGTCCCGCTCGCCGCGGCAGCACCCAGAACAGCGCGAACGTGCTGATCAGGCTGATCGCGCACACCGCGACGATGTACCAGGCGACCGGGGCCGACCCGGAGCCCGCCGACCCCGATCCCGATCCCATCGACCACAGCGCCGTCGCGATGAGCGGCGCGAGCCCGCCGCCGAGAATCACGGAGATCTGAACGATGAGCGAGGTCCCCGAGTACCGCACCGCGGGAGGGAACAACTCGGCGATGATGATGCCGCCCACGCTGTGGCTGATCGGCAGGACCACGCCCATCCCGAGCAGCGCGAGGAAGACCACGACTCGGTTGCCGGTGTTCAACAGCGGGAAGTAGACCGCGCACCACGCCAGCAGCGCCGCGGTGCCCGCGAGGAAGACCCGCGCGGTACCGATCCGATCACCGAGCGCGCCCCACAGCGGCATCGTGGCGCACCAGACGATCGCGGCCACGATGACGCCCGACAGCAGGAAATCCCTGCTGAACCCGAGCTCCTTGGCGCCGTAGGTGAGCGTGAAGACCATGAAGATGTACACCACGGCCGAGGTCGCGACCGCCGCGCACAGGATCAGCGCCAGTCGCGGCGCTCCGACGCGCAGCGCGTCGCGCAGCGGAAACGCCGATACCTCCCCGCGCCGCACCAGTCCCGAGTACTCCTCGGATTTGGTGACGCGCAGCCGCACCACCAGGCCGACCGCCACGAGAATCACGCTGAACAGGAACGGAATCCGCCATCCCCAGGACTGGAACGCCGCATCGGGCAGCAGCGCGCTCACGCCGAGGAACATCGCGTTGGCCAGGATCAACCCGGCGGGCGTTCCCATCTGCGGGAAGCTCGCGTACCGGTTGAGCCGCCCGGGCGGTGCATGCTCGATGGACAGCACCGTCGCGCCCGCGCCCTCGCCGCCGAGCCCGACGCCTTGCACGAGCCGCAGCACGACCAGCAGCACCGGCGCCCAGAATCCGATGCTCGCGTAGGTGGGCAGCACACCGATCAGCGTCGAGCTGACGCCCATGACGATCAGCGACACCACCAGCGTGGTGCGCCGCCCGAACCGATCGCCGAAGTGCCCGAACAGCAGCCCGCCGATCGGGCGCGCGCCGAACCCGACCGCGAAAGTGCTGAAGGCCGCGAGGGTGCCAGCGGCCGGGCTCAGCGAGGGGAAGAACTGCTTACCGAAGATCAGCGCCGACGCCGTGCCGTACAGCATGAAGTCGTACCACTCGAGCGTCGTGCCGATCAGGGTGGCCGCGGCGACCCGGCGCGGGGCGGACACGGCGGTCGAGCGGGGTGGAACCGAGGTCACTGCAATCCATTCAGCCGACGGGCGCGGGTGCGCCCGGCATGTCGTCGAGGGTGAGCCCGCCTTCGATGGTGGCTGGCACCCGGCGGCGGTTGGGGGAGCCGAGCGCGGTGGTCAGATCGGCGCCGTCGTGTTCGGCGAGCAGATCGCCGCTGTCCCACACCAGCAGCGTCGCGCTCACCGTGTTCTCGGCGGTGGAGTGTGCCAGGTCGTAGTGGGCGCAGCCGGGCACGTGCGGGTAGGTGATCCACAGGTCGTAGCCGGTCATGAACAGATCGAGGTCGAATTGCACGCTCAGGCCCAGCAATTCGCTGCGGCCGTTGTCGTCGACGCCCGCGAACGCCTCGTCCAGCGCGAGCAGGCGCGGCGCCTGCGGATCGGCGGAGTCGAGCATGACGTGCGCGGCCGCGAACAGCGGCAGGTGCAGCGACACCGACTGCTCACCGCCGGAGAGCGCACTGTGCCTGGCCACGGTCAGCTTGTCCTCGCTGCCGTCGCCGGAGATGAGGGTGAACGAGAACACCCGCCAGGTGCGGTAGTCCAGGGTGGCGGCGAGGATCTCGGGGTAGGAGCGTTCGGGGTGCGCGGCGCGCGCGGCGCGGATCTCGGCGGCGAAGTGCGAGCGGATCGCGGCCAGGTCCTCGGAGCCGAGGGTGGTGGCGTCGCGGTCGAGCAGTTTGCACATCGCCCTCGCGGCGTCGGACAGGTTGTCGGCGAGCACCCAGTGCACGCCGATGGTGTTGCCCGAGGACATCCGCCGCTTCTTCATCTCCGCGCCCATCTTGGCGATGAGTTCGCGTGCGTCGCTGGTGCGTTCGTGGATCTGCTGGGCGAGGCCGGTGAGCAGCGCGTCCTCCAGGATGCGGCGCTCGGCGTCGGTGAGCAGCAGTTCCTGGTCGTGCCTTGCTTGGTCGATGCGTCCGGCGAAGTCGGCGAGCGCGGCGATCCCGTTCTCGTCCTGCACCTGCACCACGGTGAGCCCGTCGGCCGCGTCCCACTGCAAGCGGTAGTCGCGGCCCGAGGCTGCCAGCGCGGCGTCGAACTCCTGGAGGGCCGCGGTCACCGCGCTGCGGGTGGACTTGCGTGCCGCCTCGCCCGCGCGCACCGCGGCGGTGGCCGCGGTGAGGCCGTCGAAGAGCTCGGCGACCTCCTCGGGCAGCACCCGCGGTTCGTGTTCCGGCCCCGCCTGGGTGATCCGGTAGAGCAGCTGTTCCGATGTCGACCAGGCCGCATCGCTGCTCGGCCACCGGCACTCCGGCGACGCGCCCAGCAGCGACAGCAGATCCGGCTGGGCATAGGGCGCAAGGCTTTTCACGTCGGTGAGCACCTCGGTGAGTGCCGTGCCCAGCGACTCGTGTGCGGTGCGGAAGGCCGCCTCCGCGTCACCCACCGCCTCGATCGCCTCGTTGGCGGCCTTGCGCGCGGCCTTCTGTTCGGCCCTCGTCGCCTCGATGCGCTGCCTGGCCAGGTCGAGTTCGCGGTCGATGTCCGCCGCGCCCGCGCCGAGCGCCTCGCGCAGCGTCTCCAGTTTGCGCAGCTGTTCCTGATAGCCGGCTTGGGCGGCCTCGGCCTCCTCGGCGAACGCCTCCGCCAGGTCGCGCGCCTCGTCGTAGCGGTCGGCGCCCTCGCGTTCGCGTTCGCGTTCCCGGTCGTGGTCGGCGCGCAGCCGGAGCAGCCCGGTGCCGGTGTTCTCGAAATGCCGGATGGCGGCGGCCAGCGCGTCCAGTTCGCGCGATTCGCGCGGCGCACGGTGCGCGACGGCGGCGGCCCGCAACTTCTTCTCGATGGCCGCGACCTCGGTGACGGCCTGGTCCAGATCCTTCTCGGCCTGCGCGGCGGCCTCCGAGCGGGACCGCATGACGCCCGCGGTCTCCGACACCGAACGCAGTGCGGCGGTGACCGCGGCCGGACGCGGAAGGGCCTTGGCGGCGGCCGTGATCCGAGCCAGTTCCGCGTCGGCCGCGTCGGCCTCCGCCGTGGCGACGCGCTGAACCTCCGCGGCCGCGTCCCGCTGGGACGTCAACTCGGCGAGCCGCAGTTCGCGGCGACGGGCGCGGGCGGTCGCGCCGATGAATTCGGCGTCGGGCTTGTGGTGCCTGCCCGCTTGCACGCCCTGCCGGAACCCGCCCGCGCCGCTGATCGCCACGCCCGCGGCGGCGTCGAGTTCGTCGAGCAGCGCGATCGAGGCGAGCACGTCGGAGACGACCCGTCGCGGCACGGTCAGACCCTCGGCGTCGTCCTCGATCACGAGCACGTCCGCCAGGGTGCGTCCGGTCGGCCGGGCGGAGGGCGGCAGCGGAACCAAGAACTGGTCGCTGCGATAGCCGGTGGGTAGTTCGTCCTCGGCGCACACCCAGGCGTCGAGCAGCCCAGCGGCGTGCAGTGCCGCCTCGACACCGGCGGCGGTCTCTGGCGTCACGTCGTCGCCGAAGCGGACCAGCCGCCAGAGCGGAGCGCCGGAGCGCCCGGTCCGGTCGTCGGTGCGTGTCGCGGTGCTGGGCGGCGCGTCGTCGCGCCGCGCGCCGACCCGGTCGCGTTCGGCCCCGAGCTCGGCGATCTGTTCGGCCGCCGCCGCGGCGCGCGCCTTCGCCGCCAGCCTGCGGTCGCGCAACTCGTCGAGCAGCGGTTCGGCGCGTTCGGCCAGCACCTCCGCCACGCCCGCCGCGTCGTCGGAGCCGACCTTGGCCAGCGCCGCGTCGAGCGCGTCGAACAGTCCGCCGCCGAGCGGGGCGTAGCACTCGCGGTGCCCTTCCCACCAGGCGCGCAGCGCCGCCGCGGCCTCGGTGCGGGCCAGCGTCACCGCCGCCTCGGCGTGCGCCGCCTCGGCGGCGGCCGCCTCGCGCGACCCCACCGCGCGCTCGGCCAGCCGTTCCGCCCTGGCCCGCTCGGCAGCCGCGGAATCCATGAGCAGCAACGCTTTACGCACCGCGCGCACATCGGCGTCGCGCTCTTCGGCGCGGGCCCGCACGGTCGCGGTGAGCTGATCGCCGCGCGCGTCGTCGGACAACGCGGTCCAGGCGATGCCCGCCTCCTCGGCGGCGGCGCGCAGCTCGTCCTCGCCGCGGGACAGCGCGGCTGCGGCCTGCTGCACCGCGGCGCGCGCCCGCTCGGCCTCCTCGGCCCGCTGGTCGAGGGTCTGGCGGGCCTTGAGCGCCTTGTCGCGGTGCACCGCCGCGGAGGTCTCCAGCCTGCGCACCGCGTCGGCCAGGTCGTCGAGTTGCTGTTTGCCCTCGTAAGCGCTGGAGCGTTGCAGGGTCTCGCGGTCGGTGAGGGCCTGTTCGTAGGCGCGGTCGGCGTCGTCGGCGCGGGCCTCGGCGGCGGTGCGCTCGGCCTCGCGGCGCTCGCGCAGCGCGGTCGCGGCGAACAGCGCGGTGCTGGCGTGGGTGACCGCGTCCAAGCGGGCGCGTACCTGGTCGACATCGGTCTTGGCCTGCACCGCAAGGTATTTCCGGTACACGCCGACGAAGGCGCGGGTGGCGGTGTCGGCGTGCACCAGGCCCTCGAGGGTGCGCCCGACCTCTTCCATATCGCTGAAGGAGCGGGCCGCGTCCAGGATCAGCTGTTCGTCCAGCGGGCGTAGACCGTCGGTGAGCGCCTGGGAGAGCCCGCGCGGGTCGAGGTTCTTGGCGAGCTGTGGGCGGCGCAGCGTCAGAATGAGATTGATGAGCTGGTCGTAGCGCTGCGCGCCGAGCCCGAACATGCGGGCGTCGATGGCGGCCCGGTATTCGACCGGCCGGTCCACGATGGAGTCGGTGCCGATCTGCTCGGCCAGCTGTTTGCGGGTGAACGGGCGGTCGTCGGGACCGATGAGGGAGAAGTCGACGCCCACCCGTCCGTCGGCGACGAAGTACCAGCGCGTGACCTTGTCCGAGGAGCGGGTGGCGCGCATGCCGATCCCCACGGTGACCACCTCGGGGTCGTCCCACTTCCCGCGCGCGAACTCCATCCAGACATAGGAGTAGGCCGATTCTTGCTTGCGGTACAGCAGATTCGACTTCATCGTGCGCTCTTCGCCCGCGAACGGGTTGAGCCTGCGCGGTTCGATGCGGCCGTCGAGCACGAACGGGAACAGCACCTCGAGCGCCTTGGTCTTGCCCGAGCCGTTCGGTCCGCGCAGCACCAGCCTGCCGTCGGCGAAGCAGAACTCCTGGTCTCGGTAGTCCCACAGGTTGACGATTCCGGCGCGGGTCGGGAGGAAACGCACTCCGCCGTGAATGACCGACATGTTCAGATCCCTTCCGTACCGGTGCTTGCGGCCCCGACCGTGTCGGCGGCGGTGACGAACAGTTCCGCGGCGCGCTTGGTGCGCACGGTGACCACCGCACCCCGATAGCGCGCCAGGGCGGGCAGCACGAGCAACCCGTCCTCGAGCGGCTGGACCAGCCGCAGCCGCGCGAGCAGCGCGCTGACCTGCGCGGTGAGGCCGGGCACGTCGGCCTGCCACTGCGCGGCGAAGGTGACGCCGTAGCGATCGGTGAGCGCCTGCACGGTGTCGCGCACCCAGTCGGCCGCGACGAACGGATAGGTCGCCCCTGGTTCGGTCTCGTCCTCGTCCTCCGCCGAATCCGCCTCGGCCGCTTCGGTTCCGGTGAACGGGTGATCAGCCATCGGCGCGAACAGTGTGGATTCGGGGATGGCGTCGTCGAGCCGATCGGCCAGCGCCACACCGGGATCGGCGGCGCGCGGGCGGTGGGGGAGCGGGTGATCGATGTCGAGGACCACATCGGCGATCTCGCCGACCAACAGCAGCGCCACCTGGGCGAGCGTGCCGGTGCCGGGAAAGCGGACATCGGACAGCCGCCCCGAGGTGTCGATGAGCGCGACGCCCTCGGCCCTGCGTTCGGCGCGCAGGCCGGTGAACAGCTCGACATCGGCGACCGTCCGGTCCTGCGCAAGCACCGGACGCTCCTCGGGCATCAGGTCCTCGGAGTACACCACCGGCCGCTCCACCAGCGCTCGGCGCACCCGGCGGGCGATCTCGCCGGCCGCCGCTGCGGGCTGCCCGGCGGTGACGGCGGGATCCTCGGCCAGCAGGCCGCGCACGCTGTGCAGATGCTGCAGGGCGCGCGGCGGCCGGAACAGTGCGAACACTACCGGCCGGTCGATGTCGTAGAGCGCCTCGCCCGCCTCGGGATCGGCGGCCCAACCGCCCGCGTCGCCGTCGGCGAGTGCGAGCGCGCCGCGGGCGGCCAGCCAGCCGACCGCGTCGACGAAGGCGTCGCGGTCGGCCGCGCGATCCGGCGCCAGCTCGAGCCCGTCGATCCTGGCCGTGTACGCCGCGACCTGATCCGCGAGCTCCGAGAGCGTGATCTGATCGCCCGCGCGGCCGAGCGCGGCCAGCGCCAGCGCGAGGTAGGCGTAGCGGCGGCGGTCGAAGACGCGGTCGTTCACGGTGCGGGCGGGTTTGCCGCCGTCGAGCCGATCGATCACGGGATAGACCCGCGCCGTGGTCTCGGTGACCTCGAGCCGGTAACCGAACAGTTCGGCGAGATCCTCGCGGAGTTCGGTGGCCCACCGGCGAATCAGCGGCAGCGCGATCCGGTCCGGATAGGTGCGGGTGACCAGGTGGTTGGCCAGGATCACCCTGGCGGCGCGCTGGTAGTTGTCCAGTGCGAGCGCGTCGATGCGCCGGGCGTGGATCATGCTCCGCCCCTTGCTGTTTCGGCATCGGACACATTCTCGGTGGCCTTCCCGCGCCCTGCGTTCCCGCCTCGGGACCTGGTCGCGCGGACGTCGAGCTTGCGGTTGTTCAGGTGCAGCAGCCCGCGCGAGGTCCTGACCACGGTCGGCCCCGGATGTTCGGAGACCGTCAGGGTGACGCCGCTCTCCGAACCCGTGGTGCCGCCGACCCGCCCGCTGACCGGCACCCACGCGGTGGAAGCGGCGTCGAGTAGCCGTAGCAGCACCTCGGTTTCGCGCTCGTCGAGCACCCGTTCGTGAACGTCCGCGGCGGCCAAGGACTGCGCCGCCTCCGCCCTGGCTCGCTGCGCCGCCAGCTGGGCCTCGCGCAAACGGCGAATCCCCGCGTCGTTGCGCTGGATTCGACTCGGCGCACCCGCCGAGGGCGGCCGCCCGGTCTCGGCCAGGGTGCGCGAGATCTCCAGCGGCGGCGCCTCCCACCACGACCGCGTCGCGGGCACGATATCGGCGTCCGGATGCTCCATGGCGATGTGGCGCGGCCTGCCGAGCCCGAACACCGCGTCGAACAGCGCGTGCGCGCTGTCCGCGGTGGGCGCGGCGGTGAACCAGCCCGCGAGGTGGCGCAGCGCCGACTCCCGGCTCACCCCGCCGCGGCGCGTCTCGGTGACCCGCCGCAGCAGCGACAGCACGGCCGCGATCGCGCTCATGGTGGCCTCGCGCAGCCGGTCCGCCTCCGTGGACTCGCCCTCGGCGTCCGAGGTGACGAACCAGGTGCGCAGACCTTGCCAACGGGCGTGCCAATCCGCCTCGCGTTCGGCGGCGCTCAACAGCACCCGCTCGTCGCAGCTCGCGGCGCGGGCGATGAGGTCGTCGACGCCGGTCTCCTCGATCTCGCCGATGGCGGCGGCCAGCCGGGGCGCGAAACGTGCCAGGTCCATGCTGAACTCGCGCATGTGCGCGAGCAGCGCGTCCTTGTGCGCGAGAAAGGATTCCGGGGTGATCTCGGTGGTGCGCACCAAATCGCCGAGCGACAGATAGAAATGGGCGGCGCGCGCGGCCATATCGGACAGCGCCGCGTCCAGCCTGCGCAGCGTGCGATAGACGCGCTCGGCGTCGCCCGCCCGATTCGCCACGGCGAGGGTGTGCAGGTCGGCGAGTAGTTCCGGCAGCACGAGCCGCGAGAGCGACGCCTCGTCCAGCCGCGCCTCCAGTACGCCGGCCACCGCGCGATAGGCCTGGAACCCGGCCTGCGAGAACTGGTAGACGTAGTGCCGGTTGCGGTATTCGGCCAGCGTCGCCGCGCGGGTGCCGTCGTAGCTGCGTTCCAGCACGCCCCACTGGTGCAGCTGGTCGAGCAGCGGGCCGATCTCCGCGGCGCTCAGCGGCGCGGCGTCGCTGCGCCGGAACAGACCGGGCTGCGCCTCGGCCGGACCGGATGCCGTCGGGTCCGGCGAAGGTCCGCTCTCCGCGACCCGTGCGCGTCCGCCGTTGCGGCGAGTCCAGTCCGCCACATCGTCGGCGTGCAGCAGCACCACGTAGGCGGCCCGCGCGCTGTCGAAAGCGCGCAGCACCCAGAGGTAATCGGCGCGCTTCTCCGCCGTCGCGAAAGAGAACAGTCGCAGCCGCTCGTCCCACAGTGCGGCGGAGCCGTGCTGATCACCCAATGCGGTGGTGCCGGGTTGATCGCCCGGTGCGGTGGTGCCGGGTTGATCGCCCGGTGCGGTGGTGCCGGGTCGATCGCCCGGTGCGGTGGTGCCGTGCTGATCGCCTTGCGTGGCGGAGCCGTGCTGATCATCCAATGCGGTAGCGCCGGGCTGATCGCCTTGCGTGGCGGTGCCGGGCTGATCACCCTGCGCGGCGGTGCCGGGTCGATCACCCAGTGCGGTCGCGCCGGGCTGATCGCCCGCGGGCGGGCCGTCGTCGGAGTCGGTCACCGGGAACAGGGTAGTAGCGGGCCGGTCGCCGCCGGCAAGACCGACCCCTGTTCGGCGTGGCTGCGTCCGCTGTCCCGCGGTTCGCCCACGCCCGGACGCGGGCCGCTCACTCGGTGGACAGCGCGCGCAGTTGCTCGAGATAACAGCGCGTGCGCGGATCGCCCGGATAGCGTTCGATGATCTCGCGGGCCACCTCGCCCGCGATCCACATCAGCGAAGGCAGCGAGCGGCGCTTCCCCGAGAAGGCGCGCATCCCTTCGGCCAGCGCGAGTTCCAGATCGCGTCCGCGCACCGCCACGACGGCCAGCGTCAGGTGCGCCTCGGACACGCGCATCGGGTTACGCACCGTGCCGTCGGCCCGGGTGGAGTTCCGGATGACTTCGCGGGCAAAGGATTCCGCGGGCCGATCCTCGCCCGCCACGCGGCAGCAGTCCATCGCGTAGAAGTCGAACTTCTGCGGGTCGACCACGAAATGGTTGTCCAGGTTCGCCGGATGGTCGAGTCGCTCCAGGATCGCTCGGCCCTTGCCCAGCGCCCGCTCCACCTCGGCGCGATCGCCGAGTCGTGCCCACGCCTTGGCCCGCTGGGCGGCCAGTTGCACACCGACCCCGAGATGGCAACTGTCCTCTAGCGCACTGTTGGCGGCTTCCACAGCACCCCGATAGTTACCTTGGGTCAGCGCGAACCACGCCGCCATTTCCGCGGCCCAGCCGAGGATCTCGAGATGGTCGGCCTCCTTGCCGAGCGACCACGCAGCACGCCGGGTGGCCTCCGCCGAAGTACGGCGGCCGAGGTCGTAGTCCACGCAGCCGACGAGCAGCGCGACCCAGCCCGCGAGCACCAGGATCTCCCGGTGCTGGGCCAGCGTCAGCCGCCCGTCGAGCAGCGAGGTGATCCGCCGCAGCCACGACGTGCCCTCGGCGTGCAACGCATGCGGATCGGCGTAAGGGTATTCGCAGCACAGGCGCTCGGCGGTGATCCGGATGGCGTCCAGCGTCGCCGCGGAGACGTCCGACATGCGCAGCCTGCCGATGAACTCCAAAGTGTCCATCCCCGTTGCGGAAAGCAGCTCGTCGTCCCGATTCGGCCTGGCCTTGGGGAAGAACGCCGCGGTGACGGTGTCGAAGGCGGCGGCGATGATCGGCGCGTAGAAGTCGTCGGGTCGCGACTCGCCCGACTCCCAACGCCGCCAATTGCGTAGCAGCGTGCTGTCTGTCGGCAGATTGTGCGATGACTTCGCGCGCATCACGCGGACGGCGTCTGCCTGTGACCACCCCCTCGCATCGCGCTCGGAACGCATCCGGACTGCCCAGACGGGTCGATCGTCTCCAGCGGCCACGGTTGTAGTATCGCACCAGTTAACGTCTGGTGGCCCGGATAGGGCATCTAGATGTCAGCGGGTTGACACCTGCATTCGCAGTTTGGCGTCAGCGATCCTGAAGTGGGAGCGGTCAGGTTTGCCGGATTTGCAAATGTAAGTGCAGATGCAAGATCCGGGATCGCCCTCGTCGCAGTACCCTGCACGGGAAGATCCAAACAAGAGAACAGCGGCCCTATCCAACGGAGGTTCGGGTGGAAGCGTTGATCTATGGATACTTGCGTGATGATCTGGCCGACGGCCACAGCGATGAGCTCGAGCGCGCGATGAGCACGTTCGCCCGAGCCGAAGGGCTTTGCTTCGCCGCAACATTCCATGAATCGACAGCGGGCGACGGTACGGCGTTCGCCGAGCTGACGCAGGAACTCAAGCGGGCCGACGCGCACCACGTGGTGGTGCCGTCACTCGATCACTTTGCCGGCCAGACGATTCCGCGAGACATCCTGATCGCGAAACTGGCCCACGAGGCCGCGGCCCAGGTCTGGGCCGTCGAGGAGGTGAACGCGCCGCCCTCCGTGGCGTGAACCACCGACCCCAGGCGCGGCGAGCAACACCTCGACACGGTGTTGCTCGCGCCGGGACCGGACCCGCGCAGCCGCGACCGGACGGTCACAGCCCGAAACTACCCGGACCCCTTCTGCGTAGATACTTTTCGAACTCCGCCGCGATCGCGTCACCATCGATCTTCGCCATCGCGTCGTTCAAATCGACTGCCGCGTCACCGCGTTCCTCGAGCGAACGCACATACTCGGTGATCTCCTCGTCGCCCACGGTCATCTCGTTCACCGCGGCCTCCCAATCCTCGGCCTGCTTGGGCAGCTCACCCAGCGGCACCTCGATGTCGAGCACATCCTCCACCCGATGCAGCAACGCGATCGTCGCCTTCGGATTCGGCGGCTGCGACACGTAGTGCGGCACCGCCGCCCAGAACGACACCGCGGGCACGCCCGCCTTCACACACTGATCCTGCAACACACCGGTGATGCCGGTCGGGCCCTCGTAGCGGGTCTGCTCCAGATTGAAGCGCTCGGCCGCCTCCTTGCTGTACGCGGAACCGGTCACCGGAACGGGCCTGGTGTGCGGGGTGTCGGCGAGCAACGCGCCCAAGATCACCACGGTCTGTACGCCGAGCTGTTCGATGAACTCCAGCAGATCCCCGCAGAAACTGCGCCACCGCATATTCGGTTCGATCCCGCGCAGCAACACCACATCCCGGTCGCTGCCCGGTGGCGAGCACACCGAAAGCATGGTGGCGGGCCACTGGATCTCCCTGGTCACGCCGTCGACCTGACGGACCGTCGGCCGATTCACCTGATAGTCGTAGTAGTCCTCGGAATCGAGTTCGGCCAGCGGCTCGGCATCCCAGATCAGTTCCAGATGCTCGACGGCGCCGCTCGCCGCGTCACCGGCGTCGTTCCAGCCCTCGAAGGCGGCAACCAGCACCGGATCCCGCAACGTCGGCAGTTCCGAATCGGAAGTTTCACTGGGGTTCACCCGGTCAGCCTACGGGTTGCGCCCGCATGGTGCTGTATCTATTGCGCGCTGGCGCGCGCGTGTTCGCGGCCCCCTGTTGTCTCGCGTCCGAGCCCTCGCGACTCGCGCCTGCGGCGCCTGCGTCGCGAGGGCTCGGACGCGAGACGGGCCGCGAACGGGCTCGTAAGACTCGCCCTCGGGGTGGCTGGGAGTGCGGGATGTCGGGGTTCGGGATTTCGGTGTACCGATTCTGGGGGTGGTCGGGGATGTGGCGCCGCACACGCTCGCCGTGAACATTCGCAGGCTGTTGGTTACCAGTCGTACCGGGCCTTTACGCTTGTACACATGTCTGTGTCCCGCTCCGCCGTGTTCGATACCACGCTTCTCGACACGCTCCGTCGGCGTGTAGTCATCGGTGACGGCGCTATGGGCACGATGTTGCAGGCCGCGGATCTGACCCTGGACGATTTCCGCGGGTTGGAAGGTTGTAACGAGATCCTCAACGAAACCCGGCCCGACGTGCTGCGCGACATCCATCGCGCGTACTTCGAGGCGGGTGCCGACGCGGTCGAGACCAACACCTTCGGCTGCAATCTGCCGAACCTCGCCGACTACGACATCGCCGACCGGATTCGTGATCTGTCCGAGCGCGGCACCCGGCTGGCCCGCGAGGTGGCCGACGAGATGGGGCCGAGCGAGGACGGCACGCCGCGGTATGTGCTCGGTTCGATGGGGCCGGGCACCAAGCTGCCGACGCTGGGGCACGCCCCGTACACGATCTTGCGTGACGCCTACACCGAGTCGGCGCTCGGCATGCTCGAGGGCGGCGCGGACGCGATCCTGATCGAGACCTGCCAAGACCTGTTGCAGGTGAAAGCCGCGGTGACGGGCAGCAGGCGGGCGATGGAACGGGCCGGCCGGCGGATTCCGATCATCACCCACGTCACCGTGGAGACCACCGGCACGATGCTGGTCGGCAGTGAGATCGGCGCGGCGTTGACGGCGATCGAGCCGCTCGGCATCGACATGATCGGCCTGAACTGCGCGACCGGTCCGGACGAGATGAGCGAGCATCTGCGGCATCTGTCGCGGCACGCGCGGGTGCCGGTCTCGGTGATGCCGAACGCGGGCCTGCCGGTGCTCGGCGCCAACGGCGCGGAGTATCCGCTGACGCCGGAGGAGCTGGCGGTCGCGCTGCGCGGTTTCGTCTCCGAGTTCGGTCTGGCGCTGGTGGGCGGCTGCTGCGGCACCACGCCGGAGCACATCCGCCAGGTGCGCGATGCGGTGCGCGAGGTCGAGCCCGCGTTGCCGCCGATCACCGAGCGCCGTGCCCCGGCGCACGAGCCGAGCGTGTCGAGCATGTACACCTCGGTGCCGTTCGAACAGGACGCCTCGGTGCTGATGATCGGCGAGCGCACGAATGCCAACGGCTCCAAGGCTTTCCGCGAGGCCATGCTGGCCGAGGACTGGCAGAAGTGCCTGGACATCGCCAAGGACCAGACCCGCGACGGCGCGCACATGCTCGACCTGTGCGTCGACTACGTCGGCCGCGACGGCACCAAGGACATGGAGGCGCTGGCCTCGCGCCTGGCGACCGCGTCGACCTTGCCGATCATGCTGGACTCCACCGAAGCCCCGGTGCTGCAGGCTGGGCTCGAGCACCTGGGCGGCCGGTGCGCGGTCAACTCGGTGAACTACGAGGACGGCGCGGGACCGGAATCCCGGTTCCAGCAGACCATGCGGCTGGTGGCCGAGCACGGCGCCGCGGTGGTCGCGTTGACCATCGATGAGGAGGGGCAGGCCCGCACCGCCGAGAAGAAGGTCGAGATCGCCGAGCGCCTGATCGCCGACATCACCGGCAACTGGGGCCTGGTCGAGTCCGACATCATCATCGACACCCTGACCTTCACCCTCGGCACCGGTCAGGAGGAGTCGCGCCGCGACGGGCTGGAGACCATCGAGGCGATCCGGGAACTCAAGCGCAGGCACCCGCAGGTGCAGACGACCCTGGGCCTCTCCAATATCTCCTTCGGCTTGAACCCGGCCGCGCGGCAGGTGCTGAACTCGGTGTTCATGCACGAATGCGTGCAGGCGGGCCTGGACTCGGCGATCGTGCACGCCTCCAAGATCCTGCCGATGAGCCGGATCCCGGACGAACAGCGCGAGACCGCGCTCGACCTGGTCTACGACCGCCGTACCCCGGACTACGACCCGCTGCAGAAGCTGATGGCGTTGTTCGAGGGCGTCTCGACGTCGTCGTCGAAGGCCTCGCGCGCCGAGGAGCTGGCCGCGCTGCCGCTGTTCGAACGGCTCGAGCGCCGCATCGTCGACGGCGAGAAGGCCGGTATGGAGGCCGACCTGGACGCGGCCATGGCCGAGGTGCCGCCGCTGCAGATCATCAACGAGACGTTGCTGGCAGGCATGAAGACCGTCGGCGAGCTCTTCGGCTCCGGACAGATGCAGCTGCCGTTCGTGCTGCAGTCGGCCGAGGTGATGAAGTCCGCGGTCGCGTACCTGGAACCCCACATGGAGGCCACCGACGACTCCGGCAAGGGCCGCATCGTGCTGGCCACCGTCAAGGGCGACGTGCACGACATCGGCAAGAACCTCGTCGACATCATCCTGTCGAACAACGGCTACGAGGTGGTCAACCTCGGCATCAAGCAGCCGATCGCGACCATCCTCGACGCCGCGATGGACAAGAAGGCCGACGTGATCGGCATGTCCGGACTGCTGGTGAAGTCGACCGTGGTCATGAAGGAGAACCTGGAGGAGCTCAACGCCAGGGGCGTGGCCGACCAGTTCCCCGTGCTGCTCGGCGGCGCCGCGCTGACCCGTGCCTACGTGGAGAACGACCTGACCGAGGTGTACGAGGGCGACGTGCACTACGCCCGCGACGCCTTCGAAGGCCTGCGGTTGATGGACGACATCATGACCCGCAAGCGCGGCGGCGGACTCGACCCGGACAGCCCCGAGGCCGTCGCCGAGCGCGAGAAGGCCGCCGAGCGCAAGGCCCGCCACGAACGTTCCAAGCGGATCGCCGCGCAGCGCAAGGCCGCCGAGATCCCCGTCGAGGTGCCCGCCCGCTCGGACGTTGCCGCCGACCTGCCGGTGCCGGTGCCGCCGTTCTGGGGCACTCGCGTGGTCAAAGGCCTTGCGCTGCACGAATATTCGGGACTGCTCGACGAGCGGGCGCTGTTCCTCGGCCAGTGGGGTCTGCGCGGCCAGCGCGGCGGTGACGGGCCCTCCTACGAGGAATTGGTGGAGTCCGAGGGCAGGCCGCGGCTGCGCGCCTGGCTGGACCGGCTGTCCACCGAGGGCGTCCTGCAGCACGCGGCCGTGGTCTACGGCTACTTCCCCGCCGTGTCGGAAGGCGACGACGTCGTCGTGCTCACCGAGCCGGATCCCGATGCGCCGCAGCGCTATCGATTCACCTTCCCGCGCCAGCAGCGCGACCGGTTCCTGTGCATCGCCGACTTCCTGCGCTCGCGCGACGACGCCAAGGCCACCGGTCAGGTGGATGTGCTGCCGTTCCAGCTGGTGACGATGGGTCAGCCCATCGCCGACTTCGCCAACGAGCTGTTCGCCGCCGACAACTACCGCGATTACCTCGAGGTGCACGGCATCGGCGTCCAGCTCACCGAGGCACTCGCCGAATACTGGCACCGCCGCGTCCGCGAGGAACTGGTGCTGGACGGGCATTCGGTGGCCGAATCCGACCCCGACGACGTGCTGGACTACTTCAAGCTCGGCTATCGCGGCGCGCGCTACTCCTTCGGCTACGGCGCCTGCCCGGAGCTGGAGGACCGCGCCAAGCTGGTCGACCTGCTCGAAGCCGACCGCATCGGCGTCGTCCTGTCGGAGGAACTCCAGCTGCATCCCGAACAGTCCACCGACGCGTTCGTCCTGCTGCACCCCGAGGCGAAGTACTTCAACGCCTGATTCGTCCGGCGAGAACGGCGGCTCCGCGCTGTGTGGAGCCGCCGTTCCGCTGTGAGCGGCGCACACGGCTCGGGGAGATGTGACGGTACTCACCGCGATGAGCGGAGGGCCGCCATCGCCCGGCCCCTGCCATGGGCCCTGACCTGCTGAGACGTGCGGAAGCGCGGGTCACCGCACGGGTGTCGCCGAAGTATCTGTTACCTGCGGGTACGCTTGATGTTTCGAGGCGACCTGGGTATTCGACTGCCCGGTCCGCGGTATCGGGTCACGCGGCTGGATGTCTGTCGGGTCCGTATGCCATTGTCGAAGAGTTGCAACTGCATCCGGAGCAGTCGGCGGATGTTGTTCGTCTCGCTGCTGACGGGTGCAAAACACTTCGGAGCGTATGGGTTTCGCGGGAAACTCGCCGAGCGCACCGGAGTGCTGGACGGCTCGGCGCATAGCAGGAGGGGCACGACCCATGACGGCGGATCGGTTGATCGCTGGACGGTATCGGCTGACGGATCCGATCGGCACCGGCGCGATGGGTGTGGTGTGGCGGGCGACCGACGTGCGGTTACGCCGCACGGTGGCGGTGAAACAGCTGCTACTCGGGCCCGGGCTCTCCAAGGCGCAGGCGCTGGAGTCGAAACTGCGCGCGATGCGTGAGGGGCGGATCGCCGCGCGGCTGCACCACCCGAACGCGATCACCGTCTTCGACGTCGCCGAAGAGGACGGCCAGCCGTGGCTGGTCATGGAATACATGAACGCGCCGAGCTTGGCCGTCAAGCTGTCCGGTCAGCGCACCCTGTCGCCGATCGAGGTGGCCAAGATCGGCGCGCAGGCCGCCGCCGCGCTGGCCGCCGCGCACGACGCGGGCATCATGCACCGCGACGTGAAACCCGCCAACCTGTTGGTCGCCGACAACGGCACCGTGAAGATCACCGACTTCGGCATCTCGCGCGCGGTCGGCGACGTGACCGTCACCGCCACCGGATTCCTCGCGGGCACCCCCGCGTACCTCGCGCCGGAAGTGGCGCGCGGCGAGAACCCGGAACCGGCGTCCGATGTCTTCGCCCTCGGCTCCACGCTCTACGCCGCGGTGGAGGGCGCGCCGCCGTTCGGCGAGGGCGACAACCCGCTGGCGGTGCTGCACGCCGTCGCGCGGGCCGATGTGCCGCAACCGCGGCAGGCGGACGGACTCGGACCGGTGCTGATGCACCTGCTCGCCGCGAGCATCGACGCGCGCCCGAACATGCGCGAGGCGCAGGAGGCGCTGGAAGCCGTTGCGGCGGGCCGGGTTCCGGCGCTGGCCGCGGCGCCGGTGGCGACCAAGGTGCTCCCTGCGCCCGGCGCGGACGCGACCACCGTGCTCGCCACGTCCGCCGCCACCGCGAGCACCGCGAACGCCTCCGACGCCACCGAATTCGTGCCGACGGCGGCGCTGGCCTCGGCGCCGCCACGCGGGCCGTCCGGCGGCGGTACGCTGCCCGGCGCGACCACGGGTGGCGGGCCGAACAAGCAGATCCTCGCCCTCGCGGCCGCCGCGGTGGTCGTACTCGTCGTGATCGTGGTGGCGTTCGCCCTCTCCGGCGGGGACCGAGGCGGTTCGGACGGTCCCACCGCCGCTCCGCCGCCCGGCACCGGTGAGCCGGTGCAGCCCCCGACGGACGGGGGCGGGCAGCCGACCCAGGAGCCCCAGGCTCAGGTCCCCACCGCCGCGCAGCCGACCGGAGCCCCGACTTCCGCACCGCCGAGCGCATCCCCGTCCGCGACACCGTCGATCAGCCCGTCGGGGTCGCCGAGCAGCACGACGCGTCCGCCGACGACCACGATCACCACGACGCCGTTCGGCCCGCCGACGCCGGACCGGATCGCCCAGTTCATCCAGGGCTACTACGGCATGCTGCCGGGCAACGTGTCCGGCGCGTGGACGCAGCTCGCACCGGGCTACCAGGCCCAGACCGGCGGCTACAACTCCTACGCCGCGTTCTGGTCGACCATCCGCTCGGTCCAGGTCAACGGGATCACCCCACGCGGCGACGACGGCGCCACCGTCGCGCTGACCTACGTGAAGACCAACGGCTCGGTCGATCGGGAGAACCGCTGGATCCAGGTTCGCCAGGACGGCGGCAGGTTGGTCATCACCGCCTCCGGAGTGTGACGCTCCGCCTGTCGGGGGACTCTCGCCCCAGCGCCGTCCCGCGCGGACTGGCGACAGACCGCGTCCGGCGGCGCCTGCCGGACCCGTGGTCCGGCCGTGCCCGGCCGACGGAAGGTGCGGGGGCGGTGCCCATTACGCTGGACGTCGGTTTCCCCGGCGGGCGCACGGTCCGTCGATTCGATCGGCGCACGAGGAGAACGACCGCACGTGACAGCGCGACTCGCCGCGGTGCTGTGGGACATGGACGGGACGCTGCTGGACTCGGAGAAGCTCTGGGACATAGGTGTCAGGGAGCTGGCGGTCGAACTCGGCACCGCGATGACCGACGAGATCAGGCACGCGCTCATCGGCGCGTCCGGCCCGAACGCCCTGCGCATCCTGTTCGACGGACTCGGCCTCGACCCGACGCCGCAGGCCCTGCGCGACGCCGCGGGCTTCCTGGAGCGGCGGGTGACCGAGTTGATGACCGGCCCGATCCCGTGGCGGCCCGGCGCCAAGGACGCCCTCGGCCTCGTCCGCGACGCGGGCCTCGCCTCGGCGCTCGTCACCAACACCAAACGCTCGCTCACCGAGTACGGCCTGGACACCCTCGGCCGCGATTTCTTCGACGTCTCCGTCTGCGGTGACGAAGTGCCGGAGGGAAAACCCGAACCGGACGTCTACCTGCGCGCCGCCGAGCTGCTCGGCGTCCACCCGCGCGACTGCGTGGCCATCGAGGATTCGCCGACCGGCGCCCGCGCCGCCGCGGCCGCGGGCTGCGCCGTCCTCGTCGTCCCCTGCGAGATCCCGGTCCCGGAAGCGCCCGGCCTCGTCTTCCGCGACACCTTGGTCGGTCTCACCCACGTCGATCTGGAACGCACACTGCACGCCCGCGGCTGACGCTCCTTCGCGCGTCCGCGGCGGCGCCGTGATCGCGTCCGGCGGGGCGGGAACCGTTGCGCGAGCGGAAGAAGACGTCGCGGAGCGAACCCGGGACTGGTCGGTCGGATCGCGTTGCGAGTACCGAGCAAATGCTCGGGAGTTACTGTCCTGCAACGCAAGTGCGCGCAGATGGTAAGTGTGACCGTATTCACCGGCAACTTTTCCGAATCCCCGGGCGTGTCGTCGATTTCTGCACCAAGATGACGCCATGGCTGCGACGGGTGTGCTGGACGAAATCGTCGATACCGCAAGGTATCCGCTCGCGTCGCAGGGGTCGGCGGGGTGGCGGGCGGCGGTCGACGCGGCGCGGGCCGACCTGGCCGACGGCGGCTGCACCGTCCTACGCGAGTTCATCCGCCCCGAGCTGATCGAGACGCTGCGCGCGCAGGGCGAGGACATCGCGCCGCACGCGCACTACGAGGTGGAGCGGGTCAACGCCTACAACATTCCGCTGAACACCGAACTGCCCCGGGATCATCCGGGCCGCCTCGTGATGGAACGCGGAAACGCGTTCGTGCCCCGCGACCGCATCCCCGCCGAGGCGCTGATCCACCGGCTCTACACCAGCGACGCGTTCCAGCGCTTCGTCGCGGACTGCTTCGGCCTGTCCGAGCTGCACGAATACGCCGATCCGCTGGCGGGACTGTGCCTGAACGTGGTCGCTCCCGGCATGTCGCATCCGTGGCACTTCGACACCAACGAGTTCACCGTCAGCATGCTCACTCAGCTGCCGGAAGCGGGCGGGGTCTTCGAATACTGCCCCGACATCCGCACGCCGCACGCCGAGAATCTCGCCGATGTGCGCGACGTGCTCGCCGGTTCCGGCGAGCGCCTGATCCGCAGGCTCGAACTGCGCCCCGGCGACCTGCAACTGTTCCAAGGTCGCTTCTCCCTTCATCGCGTGTCCCCGGTTTCCGGTGGCAGGCAACGACACTCGGCGATCTTCGCCTACACGGACCGGCCCGGTGTCATCGGCACCGTGGAGCGGACCCGCCAGCTGTTCGGCCGCGTCCTGCCCGAACACGTCGCCGAGGACCGCTTGGTCCGCGGTGACCGACTACTCGACTGAGCTCAGCTCGACCCGATCGACTGGGCTCAGCTCGACCCGAGAGGAACACACGTGCCAGTGCCGTTAGACACGACCGGGAAAGCCTCCTTCGACGACATCTACGACCGTCCCGATCCCCGCGACTACTACGCACGGATGTCCGAGCTGGACTACCGCATACCGGAACTGGCGAAGCCCTTCTTCGAGCAGCAGATTCGGGAGTACCGCGCCTCCGCGCGCGTGGCGACGCCGACCGTGCTCGACATCGGCTGCTCCTACGGCGTGAACGCGGCGCTGCTGCGCTTCGACACCGGCATCGATGAGCTCACCGAGCACTACCGCACCGCCGCCGAGGTCGACCGTGCGCAGCTCGTCGCGCGCGATCGCGACCGTCTCGCCGGCTGCGAACATCATTCCGACGTGCGCTTCGTCGGCGTGGACGTCTCCGGCCCCGCGCTGGACTACGCGCACGCCGCGGGGTTTTTGCACGACATCGTGCACGCCGACCTCGAATCCGCCGATCCCACCGACGAGCAGTGCGAGGTGCTCGCCGCCGCCGACATCGTCCTGTCGACCGGCTGTATCGGCTACGTCACCGAGAAGACGTTGCTGCGGATCGCCACCGCGCACCCGCGGCGCAGGCCGTGGATGGCGCACTTCGTGCTGCGCATGTTCGATTTCGATCCGATGGCCGAAGAGCTGGCGGCGCTCGGCTACCGCACCGAGCAGGCGTCCGGTTTGTTCGCGCAGCGCAGGTTCGCCTCCGCCGACGAACAGCAGCGCGTGCTGAACACGCTGTCGGACAAGGGAATCGACACCACCGGCCGGGAAGCCGACGGCTGGCTGTACGCGCAGCTCTACCTGTCGCGTCCCGGCCCGAAGGGCCAAGCCTGAGCCTTTCGCTCGAAAACACCGGCAACCTCTTGTCGAAACTCGGCCTCGTCGCCGAGGATCTGTAGTGGAGCGACGCATTCCACGAACTCCCGCGCACGGATGCTGTCCCGCCGTGCGCGTCTCACCCACCGCACCCGAACCGCGAGGACCCCGACTTGACCGACCGCACCTTCGCCGCCGAAGACCACCTGCCCCGGGTACCGCTGCCGACGCTGGAGGACAGCTGCGCCAGGTTCCTGGAGTGGTGCAGCCCGCTGCTCACCGACGACGAACTCGCCACCACCGAGGCGGCGGTCGCCGACCTGCTCCGCCCGGACGGCCCGGGCCGGACGCTGCACGCGGCACTGGCGGACTACGACGCCACGCCGGGCGTCGGCAGCTGGCTCGACCTGTTCTGGCCGTCGCGCTATCTCGGCAGGCGCGACCGAATCGCGTTGAACGCCAACTTCTTCTTCCTCTTCCGCGACGACACGCCGCTGGCCGCCTCCACCGCGGCCGATCAGGTGGAGCGGGCCGCGGCCATCGTCTCGGCCGCCGTCGACTACAAGCTGGCCCTCGACGAGGAGGCGATCCCGCCGGTCACCCAGCGCGGGCAGCAGCTGTCCATGTGGCAGAACAAGTACCTGTTCTCCGAGACCAGGATTCCCGGCGAGCAGCAGGACTCCGTCCGGGTGCCCTACAGCCCGGAGTGGCCGGGACCCTCGCGGGAGCGGCACATCGTGGTGTTCTACCGCGGCAGCATGTTCCGGATGGACGTGATCGGCGCGGGCGGCGCGCCGTACTCGCTCGACGACCTCGCCGACGGTCTGCGCGCGGTACTCAAGGCCGGGTCGCGCTCGGCGCGCACCGACACCGCCGTCGGTCACCTCACCACCAAGGCGCGCGCCGAGTGGGCCGCGAGCCGGACGGCGCTCCGCGCCGAACCCGCCAACGTCGCGGCGCTCGACACCATCGAGACGGCGCTGTTCTGCCTGTGCCTGGAGGACTTCGCCCCGCGCGACACCCTGCACGCCTGCGACCAGCTGCTGCACGGTGACAGCGCCAACCGCTGGTTCGACAAGGCGGTCTCGTTCATCGTCTTCGGCGACGGCCAGGCGGGCATCAACGTGGAGCACTGCGGGCTGGACGGCACCACCATCCTGTCCTTCGTCGACACCGTGCTCGAGTCCTCGGCCGCCGAGCACGCGGAACGCTCGGGCGCGCAGGCGCAGGGGCTGCCGCCGGTGGAATCGATCGAGTTCACCCTCGACGCCGAACTGCGCACCGACATCGCGTCGGCGGGCGCCGCCTTCGCCCGCTACGCGGCCGAAAACGCCACGCAGACCGTCTCTTTCGAGGACTTCGGCACCGCGCGGGCCAAGCAGCTCGGCATCTCGCCGGACGCCTTCGCCCAGCTGAGCTACCAGCTCGCGCACCGGCGCAGCAAAGGCATCACGGGCGCCACCTACGAATCGATCGCGACCCGCCAGTACCGCAACGGCCGCACCGAGGCCATGCGCGTGGTGACGCCGGAGATGATCGCCTTCGTCGACGCCATGCAGGACCCCGCCGCCGACACCGCGACCCGGCTCGCCGCCGCGCGGACCGCCGCGGCCAAGCATGTCGAGCGGGCCAAGCAATGCCAGGCGGGTGACGCGCCGGAGCAGCACCTGTGGGAGCTGCAGTGGATCCAGCGCCGCCGCGGCGCGGAACTCGGTGTCACCGAACCGATTTCGCTCTACGACAGCCCCGGCTGGGTGATCATGCGCGACGACTACCTCAGCACCAGCTCGGCGCCGTCGGTCAACATCCAGTACTTCGGCTTCGGCTCGACCAGCCCGCGCTGCATCGGCGTGGCCTACGTGCTGCTGCCGGACCGCTGGAACCTCTACCTGGCGACGCCCAAGGCGGTGGCCGACCAGATGCACGAGTACGCCGACTACTTGCGCGTCGCGGTCGCCGAACTGGCGGACCTGTTGTCGTCGGGGGAGTGACCGGCGCGGAGGAGGTGCGCACGCCGGAGTTCACCTGGCGTCGCGTCGCCGAAGCGGATTTCCCGCTGCTCGGCGGTTGGCTGGCGCGTCCGCACGTGGCGCGGTGGTGGAACCACGAGACCTCGCCGGAGGCGGTGCGGCGCGATTTCGGCCCCACCGCCCGCGGCGAGGAGCCGGCCGAAGACCTTCTCGCCCACGCCGACGGCGTGCCGATCGGCCTGGTGCAGCGGTGCCGGATCGCCGACTATCCGGAGTACCTCGACGAGCTGCGTGAGCTCGCCGAGGTGCCCGAGTCGGCGATGACCGTCGACTACCTGGTCGGCGAGCCGGACCTGGTCGGGCGCGGCGTGGGTTCGGCGATGATCCGTGCCGCCCTGGCCGACACCTGGGCGGCGTATCCGGAAGCCGACTGCGTCATCGTGCCGGTCGCGGCGGCCAATGCGGCATCGTGGCGGGCGCTCGAGAAGGCGGGACTGCGGCGCGTCGCGGAGGGCGAGCTGACGCCGGACAACCCGGCCAACGGCACCGCGCACTACATCTACCGCGTCGACCGGCCGCGCTGAATCCGGATCGCGCCGCTCGTTTCACTCCGAGTCGCCGTGCCGAACCGCCCCAACGGTTCGGCACGGCGCGACGGGCCCGGGGACGATCCGGTCACCATGGACGCTGGGCGTTCCGCCGCGTTCGGTCCGGCCGCGCGCGGACCTCGTTCGCCCGCGTCCGTCGGACGCACGGCTCGCGGCCGGTCGGAGGTGGACCGGGACGGTAGCTGGGAATGCGCGTCTGAAAGAATGGCCAGCCGTGAAGACTTTCGAAGCCCTGTTCGCCGAGCTGCAGGATCGTGCCATCACCCGCCCCGAGGGTTCCGGCACCGTGGCCGCGCTGGACGCCGGCGTGCATGCCCAGGGCAAGAAGGTGCTGGAGGAGGCGGGCGAGGTCTGGCTGGCCGCCGAACACGAGAGCGACGAATCGCTGGCCGAGGAGATCTCGCAGCTGCTCTACTGGGTCCAGGTGCTCATGGTGGGCCGGGGACTGAAGCTCGACGACGTGTACCGACATCTGTGACGGTCGCGTCCATCCCGTAGTTTCGTTCCCGGGCGTGAACGGGTCAGGCCCGTAGGCGGTAGCGGAGCGTGACCACGGAGGGCCCCCGCTCACGCCAAGTCGAACACCGAAAGGACTCCACCCCCATGCTGCGCGTCGCAGTCCCCAACAAAGGCGCCCTGTCCGAATCCGCGACCTCCATCCTGGCCGAGGCCGGATACCGCAAGCGCACCGACTCCCGCGACCTGAGCGTGCTCGACCCCGCGAACCAGGTCGAGTTCTACTTCCTCCGTCCCAAGGACATCGCCGTCTACGTCGGCTCCGGCGAACTCGACCTCGGCATCACCGGCCGCGATCTCGCGCTGGACTCCGGTGCGCCGGTGCAGGAACGCCTCGCGCTCGGCTTCGGCCGCTCCACCTTCCGCTACGCCGCGCCTGCGGGCCGGGAATGGAAGGTCGAGGATCTCTATGACAAGCGCATCGCGACCTCCTACCCGAACCTGGTGCTCGCGGACCTGCAGCGCCGCGGCATCGAGGCCGAGGTGATCCGCCTCGACGGCGCGGTCGAGATCTCCATCCAGCTCGGCGTCGCCGACGCCATCGCCGATGTGGTCGGTTCGGGGCGCACGCTGCGCCAGCACAACCTGGTCGCCTTCGGCGAAACTTTGTGCGATTCGGAAGGCGTGCTCATCGAGGCCGTCGGGTCGGACCGCAACGACCGGGCCCGCAACCAGCTCATCGCCCGCGTCCAGGGCGTGGTGTTCGCCCAGCAGTACCTGATGCTGGACTACGACTGCCCGAAGGAGCTGCTCGAGCAGGCCGTGCGGATCACGCCGGGCCTGGAATCGCCGACCGTCTCCCCGCTCGCCGACGCCGGCTGGGTCGCGGTGCGGGCGCTGGTGCCGCGCAACCGGGGCAACGCGGTGATGGACGAGCTCGCCGACCTCGGCGCCAAGGCCATCCTGGCCACCGACATCCGGTCCTGCCGGGCCTTCTGACCTCGCCGGACGCCGGGCGGATACCGGAGTGTATCCGCCCGGATCGTCCGTTCCCACCGATCGATTCACGCGGAGTTCAACCGCTGCGACCCGCGGCGGCGCGTTGGTACGGTGCGGCCTCTCGATGAGGAACGCAAGGAGCACCACCGTGTCGCAGACACCGCCCGAGGAACGTCCGGGCAGCACTTTCACCTGGAACGAGGACTGGCTGGCGGCGATCGTCGGACTGGCGCTCGTCGCGCTCGTCCTGCTCGGCGCGATCCCGGATCGGCTGGTGCCCTGATGTCGGACACCCACGCGCGGCAGGCCGATCCCGCGCCCTCCGCCGAGCCGCCGGTGCGCTCGGAAACCTCCGCGCTGCTTCGTCTCGATCGGCCTGGAATTCTCGCTGCGCGGGCTGCGTGCGGCGGGCTGGCGACCTGTCGCCGTCTTCGGCTCCGCCGTCGCGGTGAATCTGCTTGTCGGCCTTGGACTCTCGGTGCTGCTGTTCCGCGACTTCAGCGTGTGATCCGGTCCGGAGGTCAGTCGGCGACGGCCTCGGCCAGGGTCTCGTCCGGCGACTCCCCGCCGCCCTCCGGCCAGCCGGGGTAGGGCGGCGGGGTGCCGCCGAACTCCGGGCACAGCGGCTTGTAGTCGCAGTAGCCGCACAGCCAGCTCGTCGACGGCGGGAACTCGCCCGTGCGGCCCGCCTCGCGCACCGCCGTCCACAGCGCCGACAGGGTGCGTTCGAAGCGGCCGAGCTCTTCGATGTCGGGCGCGTAGGTGAGGATCTGCCGGTCGGCCAGGTAGATCAGGCGCAGCTGGGCGGGCAGCACGCCGCGGGTGCGCAGCACCACCAGCGCGTAGAACTTCAGCTGGAACAGCGCCTTGGTCTCCTGCGCGAGACCCGGCGCGCGTCCGGTCTTGTAGTCGACCACCCGCAGCTCGCCGGTCGGGGCCACGTCGATCCGGTCGATGAACCCGCGCAGCAGCACGCCGTCGTCCAGCTCGACCTCGACCCTGGCCTCGCGGGATTCCGGCTCGAACCGGGTCGGGTCCTCCAGCTGGTAGTAGCTCTCGACCAGCGCGCGGACCTCGCCGAGGAACGGCATGAGCCCGTCGGCCGCGACCAGTTCCGCGATCTCCGGCTGCGCGGCCAGCACGCGGTCCCAAGCCGGTTCCACCAGCGCGGCGGCGCGCTCGAGTACGCGGTCCGCGGCGGGCAGCCCGTACAGGTCCTCGAGCACCGCGTGCACCACCGTGCCGCGCACCGCGTGCCGCGAGGGCGGCTCCGGAATCCGGTCGATCGCGCGCAGCCGGTACTTCAGCGGGCACTGCTTGAAATCCATTGCCCGCGAAGGGGACAGCGCGGGCCTGCGGCGCGTCTCGGCGGGCGCGGGCTCCGGTGCGGAGGCGGCGTCGGCAGGGGGCGTGGACACGGGCGCTGGCATACCTGGCAGGCTATCCGGCGGCACCGACACGCCGGTGCCGAACCGCGACGACAGCGCGAAGACCAGCAGCGAACGGAGATTCATGACGGCCAGACGGACCGGGCCATTCACCACCGGGGACCGGGTGCAGCTGACCGATGCCAAGGGACGCCTCCACACGGTGATCTTGGAGCCGGGCAAGGAGTTCCACACCCACCGCGGCGGGATCAAGCACGACGATCTGATCGGCGCCGACGAGGGCAGCCTCGTGCACTCCACCAACGGCACCCCGTATCTGGCCCTGCGCCCGCTGCTGGTCGACTACGTGCTGTCCATGCCGCGCGGCGCGGCCGTCATCTACCCGAAGGACGCCGCCCAGATCGTGCACGAGGGCGATGTGTTCCCCGGCGCGCGGGTGCTGGAGGCCGGGGCGGGCTCCGGCGCGCTGACCTGTTCGCTGTTGCGGGCGGTCGGCCCGGAGGGCGAGGTCGTCTCCTACGAGATCCGTGAGGACCACGCCGAGCACGCCGTTCGCAATGTGGAGCGCTTCTTCGGCGAACGTCCAGCTAACTGGAGTCTCACCGTCGGCGAAGTCGCCGACTACGCGGGCGATCCGGTCGACCGGGTGGTGCTGGACATGCTGGCGCCGTGGGACGCGCTGTCCGCGGTGTCCAAGGCGCTGGTGCCGGGCGGCGTCCTCATCGTGTACGTGGCGACCGTCACCCAGCTGTCCAAGGTGGTCGAGGCGCTGCGCGAACAGGAGTGCTGGACCGAGCCGAGGTCATGGGAGTCGATGGTGCGCGGCTGGCACGTCGTCGGCCTCGCAGTCCGCCCCGAGCACCGCATGCAGGGCCACACGGCCTTCCTGGTGAGCGCCCGCAGGCTCGCCGAGGGTGTGGTCACCCCCAAGCCGCAACGCCGCCCCTCGAAGGGCTGAGGCGCTCGGGAGCCGCAGCGCCGAGAACGCGCCCGGGCGAGGTTTCACCGGAGACGGGGAAATCACGCACGGGCGCGCGGGCCGAGGTGCGACTAGGGCGTGCAGGGCGCCTGGGCGAAGCCCAGCATGGTGCACGCGGTGGCGTCCGAGAGCTTCCACTTGCCGTCGACGTGCTGCCAGGTCATCGGCATGGCCGGGGCCGAGCCGTGCGGGGAGGTGATGACGACCTGGGCGGTGGCGGTCTCGCCCTCGGTCTTGACGTCGCTGACCACGAAGGTGAGCTGGCCGTAGCCGGCGAGCAGCTGGTTCATCTGGTCGATGTTGGCGGCGCGCTTCTCACCGTCCACGATGATCGCGGTCTTCTCGGCTGTGGGCTTGCTGGGATCGGCGACCAGTGCCAAGGTGGCCTGCAACTCCTCGGGCTTGGGAGCGTCGCCCGCGGCGTGGTCGTGCCCGCCCGCCGCGCCGGTGGTGGCCGCTGCCGAGGTGGTGACCACCGCCGAGGTGCCGGTCGCGGCGGTGTCGGAGGAGTCGTCCGAGCCGCAGGCGGTCAGCCCCACCGTAACGGCGAGGGCTGCCGCGGCGGTAGCCACGGAAACACGCAGGGTTTTGGCAGGAAGGAGCATTGTCCAGCAACCTTTCGGCTCGGGTGACGAGGGACCTCGCCCACGTCGGGTTAGGGCAGGCTAACATGGACACTCAGCCGCCGATCGCAGCACAGATGTGATCACGACGAAACCATGTCGGAAAGCGAGAACGGTTCGCGCCCGGTAGCGTTGATAGACCGGGACTGGGAGGAGCAGCACATGAGCCCCATCGAGAATTCGGATTCGGCGGCCTGGAGAGAGCTCGAGGCGATACGCGCCGAGGCGGCTGCACTCCGAAGGCAACTCGCCGATTCGCCGGATCGCACACGGGAATTGGAAGCCCGCATCGATTCGCTGACCATTCGCAACACGAAGCTGATGGACACGCTCAAGGAGGCGCGCCAGCAACTGGTCGCGTTGCGCGAGGAGGTCGATCGGCTGGGTCAGCCGCCGAGCGGATACGGCATTCTGATCGGCGTGTACGACGATCAGACGGTCGACGTGTTCACTTCGGGTCGGAAGATGCGGTTGACGTGTTCACCGAACATCGACACCGCGATCCTCGAGTACGGCCAGACCGTGCGCCTCAACGAGGCGCTGACGGTCGTCGAGGCGAACACCTACGACTCGGTCGGCGAGATCGGCACCCTGCGCGAGATCCTCGATGACGGGCGCCGCGCGCTGGTCGTCGGCCATGCCGACGAGGAGCGCGTGGTCTGGCTGGCGGGCCCGCTGGCGAAGGTCGCCGAGGTCGATGATCTGGACGACCCCGATGCCCCCATTCGCAAACTGCGGCCCGGTGATTCGCTGCTGGTCGACACCAAGGCGGGCTTCGCTTTCGAGCGCATCCCCAAGGCCGAGGTCGAAGATCTCGTGCTGGAGGAAGTCCCCGATGTCGACTACAACGACATCGGCGGTCTCGGACGCCAGATCGAGCAGATCCGCGACGCCGTGGAACTGCCGTTCCTGCACAAGGATCTGTTCCGCGAGTACGCGCTGCGCCCGCCCAAGGGCGTGCTGCTCTACGGTCCGCCCGGCTGCGGTAAGACGCTGATCGCCAAGGCGGTGGCCAACTCGCTGGCCAAGAAGATCGCCGAGGCGCGTGGTGAGGATGCCAAGGAAGCCAAGTCGTTCTTCCTGAACATCAAGGGCCCCGAGCTGCTCAACAAGTTCGTCGGCGAGACCGAGCGCCACATCAGGATCATCTTCCAGCGGGCGCGCGAGAAGGCCTCCGAGGGCACTCCGGTGATCGTGTTCTTCGACGAGATGGACTCGATCTTCCGCACCCGCGGCTCGGGCGTCTCCTCCGATGTGGAGACAACCGTTGTGCCGCAGCTGCTTTCGGAGATCGACGGTGTCGAGGGCCTGGAGAACGTCATCGTCATCGGCGCCTCCAACCGCGAGGACATGATCGACCCCGCGATCCTGCGGCCCGGCCGCCTGGACGTGAAGATCAAGATCGAGCGGCCGGACGCCGAATCGGCGCAGGACATCTTCTCCAAGTACCTGACCGAGCACCTGCCGCTGCACGCCGACGATCTCGAAGAGTTCGGCGGCGACAAGGTCGCCTGCATTGCCGCAATGATCGAACGGGTCGTCGACCGGATGTACGCCGAGAGCGAGGACAACCGCTTCCTGGAGGTCACCTACGCCAACGGTGACAAGGAAGTCCTGTACTTCAAGGACTTCAACTCCGGCGCCATGATCCAGAACATCGTGGACCGCTCCAAGAAGTACGCCATCAAGGCGGTGCTCGACACCGGCAACCCGGGTCTGCGCATCCAGCATCTCTACGATTCGATCGTGGACGAGTTCTCCGAGAACGAGGACCTGCCCAACACCACGAATCCCGATGACTGGGCCCGCATTTCGGGTAAGAAGGGTGAGCGCATCGTGTACATCCGCACTCTGGTCACCGGCAAGAACGCCAGCGCCAGTCGTGCGATCGATACAGAGTCGAACACGGGTCAGTACCTGTAGTTCGGTGGTGTGGCGGGCCGTGTCTCCTTTGGGGGCGCGGCTCGCGCCGTGTCGGGTGAGCGCATCGTGTACATCCGGCTGCGCTCGATGCACCGGCAAGAACGCCAGCGCCAGTCGTGCGATCGATACGGAGTCGAATACGGGTCAGTACCTGTAGTTCGGTGGTGTGGCGGGCCGTGTCTCCTTTGGGGGCGCGGCTCGCGCCGTGTCGGGTGGTGGTTGTGCCGAGGGCCGCGTCTCCCATGGGCGCGGCCCTTCGCCGTGTCCGGCGAACGGATCCCCGCGTTCCACTGAATGGAATGTGATTCAACCCACTGGACGCTTGTCTGGGAAGATAATGCCAGCTTGGAGCCCTGCTCCAGGTGTGCGCGCGATGCTTCTCCGGTCTTTTTGGACCGAAAACGCCTCCGGCAAACATCTGAATCATGCATGCTTCAGATTAACGGCGCGCCGACCGTGCGCACCGTATCGAGATGAGGAGCACCCCATGTCCGGATCTGCAGCGGATTTCCTGGCCGAAGTTCTGATCAAGACCATCCAGCAGCTGCTGGGGTCGGGCAGCGCGAGCTGAGTCCACCGCCGCCTCCGCGGCGGCCATGCGCGGACGGCCGACGGACGCCGTCGGGCAGCGCACGTGGCCACCGCGCACGACGGATCGAAGGGCCGAGCCTCCCGAGAGGGGGCTCGGCCCTTCGTCTGTGCCGACGCGGAGCGAATCTCGCGCTCCGGGAATAGATCCGGCCCGATCAGTTGACCTGCCGTGCCCCGGTGTCCCAATACTTCTGCCGCAGATCGCGTTTCAGGATCTTCCCGGCGCCCGACACCGGCAGCGCGTCCACGATCTCGATGCTGCGCGGCGCCTTGTACCCGGCGATCAGTTCCTTGGCGTGGCCCCGGATCTCCTCCGCCGTCACCTGCCGGCCCGGCTTGCAGACGATGACCGCGTGTACCCGCTCGCCCCATTCGGTGTCGGGCACGCCGATGACCGCCACCGCGGCGACCGCCGGATGCGCGGCGACGGCGTTCTCCACCTCGGCGGAGTACACGTTCTCGCCGCCGGAGACGATCATGTCCTTGATGCGGTCCACGATGTAGACGTAGCCGTCCTCGTCCATGTAGCCGCCGTCGCCGGTGTGCATCCAGCCGTCCCGCACCGCGTCCGCGGTCTCGGCGGGCTTGTTCCAGTAGCCGAGCATCACGTGGCCACCGCGCACGACGACCTCGCCGACCTCGCCGCGCGGCACCTCGACGCCGTCGGAATCCACGATCCGGACCTCGCTGTGCGGGGCGGCCCGTCCCGCCGAGCGCAACCGACCGGCCAGATGGTCCTGCGGGCCCAGCAGGGTGGCGATCGGCGCGACCTCGGTCATGCCGTAGGCCTGGGTGAACCCGGCTCGCCGGAAGGCGGCCATCGCGCGCTCGAGCACCGCCTGCGAGATCGGCGAGGCGCCGTACATGATGTGCTCCACGCTGGACAGGTCGAACTCGGCGGCGCGGGGATGGTCGACCAGCATCTGGATCATCACCGGCACGAGTACCGAGGAACTCACCCGATGCTGCTGGATCGCGGTCAGCGTGGCGACCGGATCGAACGCGGGGATCATCACGTGGGTGCCGCCCAGCATCAGCACACCCTGCCATCCGGCCAGGTCGGCGAGGTGGAACATCGGCGCCGCGTGCAGGAAGACCGCACCGGGAGCCATCAGGTATCCGGTGGCGACGCCGCCGAGCGCGGAGGTCAGCAGGTTCGCGTGGCTGAGCACCACGCCCTTGGGGAATCCGGTGGTGCCGCCGGTGTAGAAGATGCCCGCCGGCGCTGCGCCGCCGCGGCGCGCGTCGGGGATGGGCGTGGCATCCGCGATGAGCCGCTCGTAGTCGAGCGCGCCCTCGGGGGCCGGGCCGTCGCCGCAGTGGACAACGGCGCGGAGCTCGGGATACTGCGCCCGCAGCGCGGGGACCATGGGGGCGAACGCGTCGTCGACGAAGAGGACCCGGCTGTCGGAATCGGCCAGGGAATAGGCGATTTCGGCCGGGCTCCAGCGGATGTTCACCGGATTGAGGACGGCGTCCGCCCACGGCACCGCGAGCAGGTACTCGTGGTAGCGGTCGGAGTTCAGTGACAGCATCGCCACCCGGTCGTCCGCGCCGACGCCGAGGCCACGCAACGCGCCCGCCAATCGGGACACCCGGTCGAGCACCTCCCGGTTGGTCCGCGTCCGCGGGCCGCAGATGGTCATCAGGCCGTCGGGGTTGTGCTGGGCGGCGCGGTGCAGGCCCTGAGTCAGATACATCGTCTATTCCTCGTCGAACAGCGGTGGTGGGTCCCGACGAGTATTCGGCGGGAGGTGTGATCTGCGCCATGGAGGGCGTGTCGAACTATCAGTCGCCAGTTTGTTGATTTCTCTAAACGCCCGGCCGTAGGGTCGATCGCCATGAGCAGACTCTCGACCGCCGCGGAACGCCGAGCGGTGGTGCGCGTGCGGGATCGGGCGCCCGAACTGGTCGACCGCATCGTGGCGCGGGCGCGGGCGGAGGTGCCCGCGTACGCGCCGCTGCCCGCCGCGACCATCGCCGCGTCGACCACCTCGATCGTCGACCGCCTGCTCACCGCGCTGCACGACGGCAACCTGCTGGCCGCCGCGGATCTGGCCGCGCTCCGCGAGTTCGGCGAAATCCGTGCCCGCCAAGGCATTTCGCTCGCCGATGTGCAGAACGGGTGGCGCATCGCGGTGCGCGAGATTCTCGCCGAGCTGAGCGCGGCCGCGGGCGAGAGCCAGGCCGCCGATCGCACACTGCTGAGGCTGACCACCGCGCTGCTCGATCTCGTCGACGTGGCCGTCGTCCCGTACAGCGCTGGGCACCGCGACGTCGAGATCGCCGCGGCACGGCACGACGAGCAGTTCCGCGCCGAGTTCACCAGGGCCGCGCTGCTCGGCACCCTCGGTCCCGCGGACCTGCGCATCCGCGCCCAGCAACTCGGCGCGGACCCGGAGCTCGAGTACCGCGCGTACCGCGCCAGGACCGACGAATCCCGCGCCGCAGGCCGGAGCATCGCCCCGCGCGGGTTCGTGACCACGGTGGACGGCGATATCGCCGGTTTTGTGGAAAAGTCCAGAAGCCCGGAAGGGCACGGGGTCGTCGGCCTCGGCCCGCCTGCCCGCCTGGAGGACCTGGCTCGCTCGTTTCGCCTGGCGGGCCGCATGCTGACCACCGCGCAGCTGTTCGGCCGCACCGGAATCGTCGACCTGGACAGCGTCGGCCTGCTGCCCGCGATCGCCGCCGACACCGACCTGGGCGGGGAACTCGTCCGGCGCTATCTGGCGTCCCTCGGCGACGGCGAGTCCGTCCGCACGGTCGTCGACACCGTCGAGGCGTACCTCGACACTGGCATGCGCGTCGAGGTCACTGCCGAGCGACTCGTGGTGCACCCCAACACCGTTCGCTACCGCCTCGGTCGCTTCGAAGAACTCACCGGCGCCGATCTGCGCGTCGCGCACACCGCGCTGCAAGTCTGGTGGGCGATCCAATACCGGAAGGCGCAGTACCCGCCGCGCGGATGAGACATTCGCCGCGCGGGCTTTCCTTGCGTGTCTTCCGTCGCTACGGTCGACTCCGGCAATGCCGCTCGCGGGCGTCGGTTCGGAAGGAGATCCGCATGGGTTCAACGGCTTTCGCCGTATTTCTGCCGCTGGCGCTGGCCCTGGTGATGTTCGGGCTCGGGCTGACGCTCACCGTCGACGATTTCGCCAGGGTGCTGCGCTTTCCCGCGGCCGCGGCGATCGCGCTGGTCTGCCAGATGGTGCTCCTGCCCGCCGCCTGCCTGGGGCTGATCCTGCTGTTCCGGGTGGAGGGCGCGCTCGCGGTGGGCATGATGCTGCTCGCGGCCTCGCCGGGCGGACCGTCGGCGAATCTGTTCAGCCACATCGCCGGTGGGCACGTCGCGCTGAACATCACACTCACGGCGGTGAATTCGGTGCTCGCGGTGTTCACCATGCCGCTGGTCGTCGCGCTGTCCTACACGGTGTTCCTGGACGGCGAGGGCTCGATCGGGCTGCGGCCGGACAAGTTCGCGCAGGTCTTCGCGATCGTGCTGGTGCCCGTCGCGCTCGGCATGTGGGTGCATCGGCGGTTCACCGACTGGGCGCGGCGGATGCGCGGCGCGGTCAAGGTGTTGTCGATCGTGGTGCTCGCACTGGTGGTCGCGGCGGCGGTGGCGAAGAACTTCGAGACGCTCACCGAACACCTCGGCGAGCTGGCCGCGCTGTGCCTGGTGTTCGCCGTGCTGAGCCTGACGGTCGGGTATTTCGCGCCGCGGCTGTTCGGAGTCGACGACGATCAGGCCGTCGCCTCGGCGATGGAGATCGGCATCCACAACGGCGCGATCGCCATCGCCGTCGCGGTGACGGTGCTGCACAACGACACGATGGCGGTTCCCGGTGCGGTGTACGGCGTGCTGATGAACATCCCCGCCGCCGGGGCGGCCTACCTCCTGGCTCGACGCCGTCGGCCTGTTCGGGCGACCGCCACTGTGTGAGCGGGATCAGACCGGCCGCAGCTCGACGACGACACCGCCCTGCCGCCAGGTCTGGTAGATGTCGGCCTTGTTCGGGGAACCGTCGGCGTCGAACCCGATGCCGCTGAACGAGGCGTTGGTTTTGTTGTCTTTCGCGATGATCTCGAACAGCCGCATCACCTCCTCCTCGCCGGTGTGCACCACGGGATCGAAGCGTTCGGGCGCGCCACCGCGGGTCAGCGTGACCGACGTGCCGGTGCGCAGGTTCTTCACCCACGGCCGCAGCACGGTGCCGACCAGCAACGCGCTGCCGTGGCGGGTGTATGCCACAGGCACTTCGTAGATCTTGCCCGAGGTGCGGCCGACGACGTGCAGCGTCATCAGTCGTTTCCCGACCACCCCGGAGAGCACGGGGACGCGCAGCAGCGAGCGTATTACGCGGTTCACCACGGCCTGATAGCGCGGGATCGGACTGGGACCGCTGGTAGTCGGTGTTCCGTAAGGATTTTCGGGCTTCGATGTGTCGCTCATCCTTCCAGTATCTGTCGATCCCCCGTTGGCTACGCCGAAAGGCTGATCTCGACTCCCCCCGTGGGCGGATGGGCGGGCGGCCGTTTCTCGTTAGATTCGACCAGGCCCGAGTCCGAACTCGTCGAGGAGCGGCGTGACCGATACCGTTGAGCGTCAGGAGCTGGACGTGGCAGGGGAGGAGCGCCCTCCGGCGGCGACCGCGGGTATCGCCGTAGTGGCGGGTATCTCCCTTGCGGTGCTGCTGTTCTCGGCCGCTCGCTACGACTACTTCGGCGACGAGCTGTACTTCCTCGCCGCGGGCCGTCACCCGTCCTTCGGTTACGCCGATCAGGGCCCGGTGCTTCCGATGCTGGCCCGGCTCATGGACACCATCGCTCCCGGCTCGTTCTTCGTGTTCCGGCTGCCCGCGGTCGCGCTGACCACGCTCGCCGTGGCGCTCACCGCGCTGCTGGCCAGGGAGCTGGGCGGCGGGCGCGGCGCGCAACTGCTCGCGGCCGCCGCCTACGCGACCTCACCGTTTCTGCTGTTGCAGGGCAAGATGCTCACCACCAACGCGATCGACACCGCGCTGTGGGTGATCGTCACCTGGCTCGTGGTGCGGTGGGTGCGCACCCGCCGCGACTCGCTGCTGCTGTGCGCCGCGCTGGTGACGGCGCTGGACATGCAGGTGAAGTGGCTGATCCCGTTCTTCTGGATCGTGGTCGCCGTGACCTCGCTGGCCCTCGGTCCGCGCGAGCTGGTCCGGCGCCCGCTGCTGTGGCTCGGCGGCGCGATCGTCCTGCTCGCGACGCTGCCGACGCTGATCTGGCAGGCGGGCAACGGCTGGCCGCAGTTGCGCATGGGCGAGGTGATCAGCGGCGAGCAGGGCGTACTCGGCGGGCGGCTGATGTTCGTGCCCCTGGCCATCCTGACCGCGGGCATTCTCGGCGCGGTCGTGCTGGTGTACGGCGTGTGGGCGCTGCTGCGCACTCCGGCCCTGCGCCCGTACCGCTTCCTCGGGGCGACGCTACTGCTGCTCGTCGCGATCTTCCTGGTGACGGGCGGACGTATCTACTACGTGGCGGGCATGTACGGCGTGGTGCTCGCCGCGGGCGCGGTCGGACTGGTCGAGCAGGCGGGCCGACTGGGTCCCTCGCCGCGGCGGCTGCTCACCGGGGGCGGGTCGGCGGTGGTGCTGTGCTCCGCGGCACTCGTGCTGTGGTCGACGCCGTGGCAGCACCCCGACCACATCGCACCGCCCGCCGACGATGCCGAGGCCGCGATCAACATCGGCGTATACGGCGAATTCGGCTGGCCCGAGCTGACCGCCGCGGTGTCGCGGGCCGCGGCGGCCCTCGCCCCGGCCGAACGCGCGAACGCCGTCGTCGTCACCGACACCTACTGGCAGGCCAGCGCGCTCGACCAGTTCGCCCGCGACGAGCTGCCGCCGATCTACAGCCCGAGCCGCGGCTACGGCTACTTCGGCAGGCCGCTCGACGAGGCGAGCACCGTGCTCGCCGTCGGGATGACCGAGAGCTTCCTGCGCTGGAATTTCGACAGCGTGGAGCCGGTCGGCAAGGCGGACAGCAGGCTCGGCTTCCCCGGCAACACCCAGGACGTCACCGTGTGGAAGTGCACTGGCGCGCGTCATCCGTGGGCCGAGACCTGGCCGGACTTGATGCACCTGTAGCGGGACGTGATTATCTGGAGGCATGACATCTGGGCAGACCGAGATCTGGCACAACCCGCGGTGCTCGAAGAGCCGCGCCGCGACCGCGCACCTGGACGAGACGGGTGCGACCTACACCGTGCGCCGCTACCTGGACGACCCGCCCACCGCAGACGAGTTGCGCGAGGTGCTGCGGCGGCTCGACGCGCAACCGTGGGACATCACCCGCACCGGCGAGCAGATCGCCAAGGATCTGGGCATGGCGGACTGGGGCCGCACGCCCGCCGACCGGGATCGGTGGATCGCGGCGCTGGCCGACAACCCGCAGCTCATCCAGCGTCCGATCGTGCTCACCGGCGACGGCGGCGCGGTGGTCGCGCGCAGCGAGGACACGCTGCGCTCGCTCGACTGACGATCCAGCGAATCCCGGTCTCCCGGGGCCGAATTCGCTCATCCCTGTCCACCGCGCACACGCGGTAGGGTCGGCGGCATGAAGGTAAATCTGCGCCACAACCCCGCCTCCACCGTCGCGCGGTGCTTCCTGGCAGGCGGGGAGCCGATGCGGGTCGAGAGCGGCGCCATGGTCGCCCATTCGGCGGGAGTCACATTGCAGGCCAAGGCCGAGGGCGGCATCCTGGCCGGGCTCAAGCGCTCGGTGCTCTCCGGAGAATCGTTCTTCGTCTCCACCTTCACCGCTCCGCCGCAGGGCGGCTGGGTCGACGTCGCGCCCGCCCTGCCCGGCGACATGCTGAACCTGCAGATCACCCCGGACCGGCCGTACTTCATCAGCCGCGGCGGCTGGATCGCCAATTCGCACGGCGTGCAAGTGGAGAGCAAGTGGGGCGGCTTCGCGAATCTGTTCGGCGGCGAGGGCGGCTTCGGCCTGCGCGCGCACGGCGACGGCGAGATCGTGGTCGGCGTCTTCGGCGCGATCGATGTGATCGATCTGCAGCCGGGCGAACCGATCACCATCGACACCGGACACGTGGTGGCCTACGACCTGGCCATGAACTTCACCATCCGGCGCGCCGTCTCCGGCCGCTCCATCCAGTCGCTGAAGTCCGGCGAAGGCTTCGTCTTCGACTTCGTCGGTCCCGGCCGGGTGCTGCTGCAGACCCGCAATCCCGGCGCGTTCCTGTCCTGGGCCAGCACCGGCGCCTCGTCGAGCTGACTGCGGCGAGGGTCACGCTGCGAGGACTCCCATCCGAGTCCGTCATGTTCGGGTAACCTCCCCGACACCCACATCCGTGATGCTGGGCCCTCCACCTGATGAACTACCCGAAGGATTGCCTTTCATGGAGTTGCTCGAAGTCGTCGCCAACATTCTGACCACGATGCTGTCCCTGGGCAGCGGCAGCGCGGCGTAGCTGGTTCAGGCCAGGAGATCGCCGACCAGTACCAGGGTGTCCGGGACGAACGGCCAGTCCGGGTCGGCGAGGTGGGCGCGCAGTTCCGCGTCGGTCCACCACCAGCCGTCGGCGATCTCCTCGGGCTGATGACGGATGGGGCCGTCGTACCGCAGCTCGTAGGCGAACAAATGGCAGCGCATCGGCCTGCCCTCCCATTCCCCGTCCCAGGACGCGCTGGCCATCGGCAGCGGAGGCGCCGCGTCCTCGGTGAGCACGATGCCGAGCTCTTCGGCCAGCTCCCGGATCGCGGTCCGCGCCGGGTCCTCGCCCGGCGCGACGACACCGCCCGCGAGGCAGTCGTGCATCCCGGCGAACACCATCTTCGTGTCGGTGCGGCGGTGTACGTAGACCCGCTCGCCTTCCCTCGAACGCACCAGCACCCCGGCACTGGCGTGCCATAGACCCTCGCGGTAGACCTCGGCGCGATCGGCCGCGCCGACCGCGCGACCCTGCCGGTCGTAGACCGCGATCATCTCGCCGGAAGGACCGTCGAAGTTCGGCTGCGCAGACACTGCTCGAGAGTAACCTGGGCAGCGCACGCCACCTGGAGAGAGGACCGTCCGATGGTGCTTCCGCGCATAGTGGCGAGATTCAACCGGCACGTGACCAACCCGGTGGCGGGACTGGTCGCGGGCACGGTGCCGCCCTTCGCTGTGGTGTTGCACAAAGGACGACGATCCGGCCGCGCCTACCGGACACCGGTGTGGGTGTTCGAAGACGACGGCGTCTACCGCATCGCGCTGACGTACGGCCGTGAGACGGAATGGGTCAAGAACGTCCTCGCCGCGGGCGTTTTCGAGCTGGAGACCAAGGGGCACACCGTGACGTTGCGTGATCCGGTGGTGCTGGAGGATCGCTCGGCGGGCTGGGCTCCGCTCGGCGTGCGCCAGGTGTTGTGGGGCATCGCCGCCAAGCACTACCTGCGGGCCACACCCGCTGCCTGACGGCGTGCCCCGGCAGGTCACCGACGGCCACGCCGGGATTTCACGCCCGGTCGCGGCTTCACGCCCGGCATCGGCTTCACCCCTGGCTTCGGCGCGCTGTCCTGCCGCGCCGTGGCCGCCGCTGCCGCCGCGGCCATGACCTCGGCGTCGACGCGGCGGTGGGCGACGTGCTGCTGCGCGAGCGTCCACCCGTTGTTCGCCACCCAGTACAGCAGGATCGCCACCGGAAGCAGTGCGCCGCCGACGAGCGCGCCCGCCGGAAACACCCAGAGCGTCATCGTGTTCAGCAGCGGCAGCTGTGCCGTGGCCGGGTCCTGGCGGGCGATCGCGGCGCGCGCGGTGAAGTGCGTCGCGATGGCCGCCACCAGCATCAGCGTGCCTGCGACCGCGGCGATCGCCACGCTCGGCTGACCGGTCAGCGTGGCCGACAGCGGCGCGCCGAACAGCTTGGCGTTCAGGAAGGACTGCACATCGGCGGCGTCGAAGACGTAGTTCGGGGTCTGCGCGTTCTGTTCGGGCGTCATCGGCGTCGACGTCGCCTGGAAGGGCAGATGGCCGAGCGTTCCGGTGCGGTCGAACGAGCGAAGCACATGGAACAGCGCGAGGAACACGAGCCCCTGGCCGAGCATCGGCAGGCAGCCCGCCAGCACGCCGACACCGTTCTCGCGGTGCAGTTTCTGGATTTCGACGGCCTGTCGTTGCTTGTCGTCGGGATAGCGCTTGCGCAGCGCCTCGATCTCGGGTCGCAGGCGCCGCACGACGGCTTGGGTGCGGACCTGTTTCAGGAACAGCGGATACATGGCCGCGCGGAGCGTGACGACGAGGAACACCACCGCCAGTACCCAGGCCAGGCCGCTGGTGGATCCGAGCAGCGCGGCGAACGCGGTGTGCCAGAGCCAGAGCACGGCGGAGACAGGGTAATAGAGGACATCGAGCATTGGGGGAGCACCTGATTCGGTGAGACGTGCGCGCACACGCACGCGAAGTGGAGATGGTCACGGCGCGGGCCGACCACACCCGCGCCGCGGCGCGGGCCGTCGATCAGCCCGTGACCAGTCCCGGTGCTCGCGGCCGCGGACGGCCCGCCGTATCGGGATTGCTCTGTCGCAGATAGGAACCGCGCCTGCGGCGCTGTGCCGACGGCGGTCCGCCGCGGGCGACGACCAGCGGCGCGACCGCGCCGCCGTGCAGCGCCACCATCGCGAACACCGCGACGGCGAGCACACCGAGCGCGGCCAGCGACGCGTGCTCGGGCAGGGGCGCGACCAGCAGTGCGAGCGCGGGCGCCAGGCACGCGAGCACCGCGAAGGCCGTCAGCCGCACCCGCGAGAACATGGGATCGAGCGTACCGGGTACGGGCGGCGCGGCGTCATGGCGTGTGTTCGGCTTCGCGCCGGCCGTGCGCGGGCTGTCGACGGACCGACGTCCGACGGCGTCCGTCAGGCTCCGTCGCCGAGGTCCCACAGTTCGGCGCGATGCAGCGCGGCGGGCGTCAACCCGAAGGTGCGACGGCAGGTGCGGGTGAGTTGGGTGCTGTCGTCGAAACCGGAGGCGTGCGCGGCGGCGGCGACATCGTCGCCGGAGCGGAACCGGTTGACCGCCAAACGCAGCCGCAGCCACAGGATGTACGGGCGCAACGGCATCCCGACCTGTTCGGCGAACAGGTGCGAGAGCCGGGCGGGGGAGAGCCCGACCCGCTTGGCCACGTCGGCGCCGCGCATCGAATGGTCCGGCACCAGACTCGGCAGCAGCCGCAGCGCCTCGGTCACCGCGCCGTGCCGGTGCGAGCCGTTGGCGGCCGTTGGCGCGCAGCGCAATTCGCGCACGATCGCGGCCACCTGCTCGGCGATCGGCGCGGTGGCCAGCGTCGTTGGCATGACCTGCTGGTCGTCGGCCCAGCCGCCGGCGTGCGCGCGGCGATCGGCGGTGGCGCCCGCCGCGGTCTCGGGATCGAGATAGAGCGCGGCGCCCTCGGCGGCGGTCTCGATCCGGTGCGGCGCGTCGGCGGGCACGATGATCCTGGTGCCGCGGTGGCGCACCCCGCCCGCGTCCATCACCGTGATCGGCGTGCGTGCGGCGAGCACCTGAACGGTGTGGTGGGCGTGCAATGCGGTCGGGCGGATCGCGCCGCCGAAAGCGAGAATCCCGGGACGGAGTAAAGCCGTTGCCCGCCGGTGGGATTCGTCGGGCGTGCGGGCGCCGCCCGGACTACAGGGTGTCGCGGACACCCCGTCGGTGACCAGAGCCTTCTCCATCGGACGCTCCCGGCAGTGAAGCAAGGATCCGGGTTTCGGACCCATCGCCGAGACTATCCGGGTCCCACCGCGGCGGTGAGCGTTTCGGTCAGGTGAGCCAGGAATTCACCCACGATCGGTCGCGCGGACACGGTGGCCGGAACGGGATACGCCGATCACGGTGCGAAAGACGCGGATTCGAGGCGGCGGGCCAGCCGCGCCGCGGACAGCGTCATGGCGTCGGCGGGCCGGTGCGGATCCAGCCCGGTGAGTTCGTGCACGCGCGAGAGCCGGTAGGTCACGGTGTTGCGGTGCACCATGAGCAGCCGCGCGGTGGCGAGCTGATTGAAGCCGGTGTCCACGAACGTCTCCAGCGTCTCGGCGAGCATCGGCTGGGCGTCCAGCGGGGCGAGCAGCGCGGCGAGGCCCGGCCGCGCGGCGTCGCTCGCCGCCACGGTGTACTCGAAGTGCAGATCCGTTCGGCGACAGATGATCTCGCGCCAGGAAAGGCAGCGGCCGAGCTCGGCGAGGACACGCGCCTCGGCGGCCGTCGCGGGGATCACGGCCCTGGCGGACGCGGCCCCGACGCCCACCCAGTACGGCGGGACCCGGCCGGGCGCGTGCGCGGGCAGGCGCGCGGTGAGACCGGCCAGTGCGGCCGCGCCGTCGTCGCCCGTGGCCAGCGGGACCAGCGCGGTCCAGCCGCCGGTGTCCAGCCGCAAGAACACGCCGGGGATGGCTTCGACGCGGTGCCGCAGGGCCGCGGCGGTGCCGCCGTGGCTTCCGCACAGCCGGAACACCGCGACCAGGAAGGCGTCGGCCACCGGTATGACCGGGTCGGCGGCCCACTCCACCGGATCGTGTCCGGCCAGCAGCGCGTCGGCGATGCCGCGGCGGCGCTCGAGCAGTTCCCACCGCGGATCGTGCGACCGCTGGGTGGCCGCGGTGGCGATGCGCGCGCTGACCAGCGTGACGTACTTCAGCAGCGCGGGCGAGGCCTCCAGCAGCAGGCGCTCGTCACCGACCGAATCGCGTAGCCGGTCCCAGAGGAAGACGGCGCCGAGCCGATACCGTTCCAGCACATCGGCCAGCGGGGTGCCGTCGCGCAGCCGGTCCATCGCCAGCTCGACAAGCTCCCTGGTGTCGGCTTCGGACGGCTCGGCGCCGCGCCGGAGATACTCGAAGAACAGGTCGACATTGAGCTTCGCGCCGCGGGCGAAGTCGGTCTCCACCAGCGAGTGCGGCAGTTGCGCGTACGGCGGCAGCGTGCCGTAGAACCCCTCCAGCAGCGACGCCGCGGCCTGGTGCAGGCCGTCGATCGCCGCGGTGCGGTGCGCGTGGCCTCTCGGACCTGCTCTTCCGCCCGCATCGCTCATGCCTCCGCCTCGCTGGCGCTCGGCTCCGTCATGCGCGATGCGCGCTGGCACATGAATCGCTCACTGCGTTCGCTCATGCCTCCGCCTCGCTGGCGCTCGGCTCCGTCATGCGCGATGCGCGCTGGCACACGATTCGCTCACCACGTTCGCTCATCAGCGCCTCCGAGTCCGTACGACCATCACGAGTACATGGCCTCGATCGTATCGGTGTAGCGGCTCGCGATCGGCGCGCGGCGAAGTTTGCCGGTGGCCGTCAGGCAGTCGCCGCCCGGCTCCCACACCTCGCCGAGCACCACGTACTTCTTGATCTGCTCCACGCGGGAGAGTTTGCCGTTGGCCGCCGCCACCCCTCGCTCGATCTCGGCGAGCACTGCGGGGGCCGTGGCCAGCTCGGTGGGGGAGGCCGCCGCGAGCCCGATTCGCCGGGCGAACGCGGCGGCCAGATCGGGGTCGAGGCAGATCAGCGCGGTGTTGAAGGGGCGCTGCTCGCCGATCGCCACGACCGCGCCCGCCAGCGGGCAGTTCTCGATGATCGTGTTCTCGATGTTGGCCGGGGACATGTTCTTGCCCGCGGCGTTGATGATGAGTTCTTTCTTGCGGTCCACGATGGACAGGTAGCCGTCGGCGTCGAAGGAGCCGATGTCGCCGGTGTGCAGCCAGCCGTCGGCGTCCACCGTCTCGGCCGGGTCGTCGCGGTAGCCGCGCATCACCATCTTGCCGCGGATCAGCACCTCGCCGTCCGCGGCGAGGCGGACCTCCGCGCCGGGCAGCGGCGTGCCGACCGTGCCGATCTTGATCCGGGCAGGACCGTTCAGCGTCGCGCCCGCCGTGCACTCGGTCATGCCGTACCCCTCGCACAACGGCAGACCCATGCCGAGAAAGAACTCGTGCACGTCCGGTGGGATGGCCACCGAGCCCGTCACCGCGACGCGCACTCGGTCAAAGCCGAGCCGCGCCCGCAGCGGGCGCAGCACCAGTCGTTCGGCGACGCTGTGCTGGATCCGCTCGGTGAACCCGAGCGCGCGTCCGTCGGAGGCGGCACGCGCACGGATACGCCCGATGCCGACCGCCCAGCGGACCAGCGTGCGGCGCGGCGGGCGTTCCGCGGCGAAGCGTTCCTCCAGCGCGCCTTTGACTTTCACCCACACCCGGGGCACGCCGAGGAACACCGTCGGCCGCACCTCCGCCAGCGCGGCGGCCACCTGCGTGAAATCCGCGACCGTGGTGATCCGGCCGCCCTCCAGCATGGTCAGGTAGTGCGCGAACCAGCGGTTGGCCGCGTGCGCGTCGGGCAGATAGGAGATGACCCGGTCGTCCGGGCCGCCGCCGAATTGATCGATGACGCGAGAGTTCTCGAGGAAATTGGTGTGCGTCAGCTCGACGCCTTTCGGCGGTCCTGTGGTGCCCGAGGTGTAGACGATGGTGAGCAGGTCGTCGGGACGCACCGCGCGCCACGTCGACTCGAAATCGAAACCCGCGGGGGCCGTGCTCGATTCGAGCGCGGCGAGCGCGACGGTACCGGCCGGCGCCTCGTCCACGACGATCACGCGCTCGACGCGATGCCCCTGCGTGGCGGCCTCGGCCACCGCGTCCAGAATCCGTGACACGAACTGGCTTTCGCAGATCACGGTCCGATTGCCCGCGTTGCCGAACTGGTAGGCGAGCAGGTCGACCGGATTGGTGTTGTACACGGAGAAGGGTGTGGCGCCCGCGTGCAGCACGGCGGTGTCGCACAGGTGGAACTCCGGCCGGTTGGTCAGCATCAGCGCGACGGTGTCGCCGGGGCGGACGCCGAGCGCGGCCAGACCGGTCGCGATGTCGCGCACCCGCTCTCCGTACTCGCGCCAGGTGATGGTCTGCCCGCCGCCGAGGGTGCGCAGCGCGACCGCGTCGGCGTATCGCGCGACGTTCGCCTGGAACGCCGCGCAGAGGGTGTCCGGGCGCACCCGCTCGACCGCCGGAATTGTGGGAGAAGCCAAGACCGCAACCTTCTGCTCGAGTGTGGTCGAGGCAACTCCGCACCCGGGGCGGTGGCGTCGACCTCGTCGTCCGTCCAAGCTCAGCGCATCGCGGACCCCCTTCACCAGGGGCAAAGAACAAGACTGTGCCGCCGTGATTTGTGCACCGGACCAAACGGCGGTGCGCCCGGCATCCCCGGAGCACCCGCCCGGCGGATGGTCCCGAGGTTGTCGGCCGCGGTGCGCTACCGCACACCTGGGCGGTGCAGTTCCCTTGCCAGCGTGAGGAGTTCGGGCAGGTGCGCGCCATCCGACGCGGCGTGCTCGAGTGCGTCCTCGAACGCGAAGGCGCGGACCTCGAGGATCTGCTCGGCGTCGGCGGGGTTGCTAGGGGAGCGGTCGAGGACGACGTCGGCGGCGCACCACAGCCACGCCTTGTGCGGGTGCGGCTGCCACGGCCGGTACGGTTCCGGCGCGTCGCTGGTCGCGTGGTGCGCGCCCAGCCATCGCACCGGGCCGATCGGACGGGCGCCCGCCTCCTCGCGCAGTTCGCGGCGCAGGCACTCGTCGACGGATTCGCCCGCCTCGCGGGTGCCGCCCGGCAGCAGCCAGACGTCGCGGTCGTCGCGGCACAGTACGATCCGCTCGCCGACGAAGCACACGGCGTGCACATTGGTCACCAGCTCGTCGGGTGGCAGTTCGATGGAGAAGCGGACATCGAGGCCGCCCCATTCCCAGCGGGCGGGGGTGTGCAGCAGCGGATAACGCTCGGCGAAACTCACCTGCCCGACGGTAGTTCAGGAAGACGGAACAGCAGGACCTCCGGATCGAGCTGCTCCTCCTCGACGCGAAAAGCGTTGCGGAACAACTCCTGATCGCGATCGTTGCGCCGGATCACGGTGCCGATCTCGGGATTGACCCGGCAGGCGGCCGCGCAGCGCAGCCAGTCGCGGGCGAAGGCGGCGTCCTGGAAGGCGGGGAAGCTGAATCTCGGCCCCATCGCCCAGCACATGCTGAGCATGCCGAGCTGCGCGTCGGCGGGCCAGGAGTCGAAGGCGGCGAACGGCATGACCACCGCGCCGCTGCCGTGCCGGACCATGCGGCCGCGCAGCAGCGTCTCCAGCTCGTCGAGCCGGCCGTAGACGGTGCGGTCGATGTCCTCGTCGGTCAACCGCAGCAGGGAGACGTCCGCGAAAGCGCGATTGCCGCCCGCGACGAGGTCCATCCGGTTCTTCACCGCGTCCCAGGCCGCGTTGACCTCCGCGCCGGTGGCGGCCGAGCCGTCCGGGCGTCGCCACGGCAGCCTGCGGGCCGCGATGAGCGAGGCGGTTCGTTCGGCTGGAGTCGGGGCGGCACGCACCCGCGCGGTGTCGTCGAGCTTGTTGCCGACACCGGTGCTCACGAAACCCTCGGAATCCAGGTACATCCAGGGCACCCGGCCTTCCAACGGCACATTGAACGCCAGCCACACGCGGCGCACCGCGGCCTTCATGAACGATTCCCCTCGTCGAGAGTGCGGAAAGGTTTCATTTCAGCATGGGACGAGGCGGGGCGGTGAACACGAGTAGTGGGCTACTCGTGTTCGCCACCTGGTCTCGGTGCAACGGCGCGGACCAGGGCGGATTCAGCGCTCCCCGGCCAGGAGCCGATAGCAGGTGTGCCACGCCCACTCTACCGGCCCGCGCTCGAAGCGCCGCAGCCACAAGTGGGCGCCCGTCGCGATGATCAGCACGACCACCAGGTAGATCGCGATCGTGAACGGGACCCGCGCCTCGGGGGAGACCCGCGCGGCCAGGCCGAGACCCCAGCCGTAGCACAGCGCCGAGGTCACCAGGTTCTGCAGGATGTAGCAGGACAGCGCGGTACGGCCGATCTCGGTGAGCCGCCTGCCCGCGAAACCCAGCCGCGGGCGGCGCAGAAAGAACTCGGCGACTACGGTGAGGATGCCGAAGGCGACGAGCGGCGCGGTGCCGTACCGGGTGAACAGCACCAGATCGCCGCCGAGGACGCCGACGACGAAGTCGATCGGTGCGGCGATCGCGCCGATCAGCATGAGACGCCGCCGGATTCGCGCGCCCTCCGGTGCGAACACGCCCGCCCGGTACAGCCGCGCGCCCGCGAGGAACAGCGCCACCGACATGGCGAACACGAAGACGGCCTCGACGCGGAACGCGAGCGCGTTCTCCAGGCGGAAGACCACCAGGTCCCAGAACGAGCCGTCCGCATAGGGATTCGGGTTCAGCGGCTCGCGCGCGGCCGAATCCGGCTGCGGGGCAAAGGTCATCGCGAGCGCGATGAGCGTCAGCAGTGCCAGATGGACGGCCGCCGCGATCACGAGCCAGCGGCGTTGCGCGCGCTCACCGGTGGCGAGCACGAACGCGACCACCAAGCCGGTCACCGCGTAACCCATCAGCACGTCGAACTCGGCGACGAGCACGAAGTTCAGCAGGCCGTCCAGGAACAGCAGCCCGGCTCGCCACGGATAGCCGCCCGGCCACGCTCGCCCGCGGCGCACCGCTGAGGCCTGCTGGATGGCGAGGCCGATACCGAACATGATCGTCAGCAGGCCGAGGAACTTGCCCTGCGCCAGCTGTTGCAGCATCCGCTCGGTCCACATCCAGCCGCCGTCCGTCGCGGCGCCCAGTTCCTCGATGTAGCCGATCAGGCCCTCGGGGTTGGTCAGGATCCAGATATTGGTGCCCAGCGTGCCGAGAATCGCGATGCCGCGCAGCACGTCGAGCGCGACGAGCCGCGCGGGGCGCGCGTCGGCTACGCGGGGCCGCTGCACGGCTCCCGCCCCGGTTTCGGCGATGGATTCGGTCATGTGTCGACTATCCGGCCCGCGCACGGGCGCCGCGATCCTCCGGAAGTACCACCCTCGGTATGACATTGGCCGGTGTCGCCTAGGCTCGAGGTATGCAGCGCATCATCGGTATCGAGGTCGAATACGGTATTTCCACCCCCACCGAGCCGTCGGCCAACCCGATCCTCACCTCCACCCAGGCGGTCCTCGCGTACGCGGCCGCGGAGGGCGTGCCGCGGGCCAAGCGCACACGCTGGGATTACGAGGTGGAGTCGCCGCTGCGCGACGCGCGCGGATTCGACCTGAGCAGGATGAACGGACCGGCGCCGGTGATCGACGCCGACGAGGTCGGCGCTGCCAACATGATCCTCACCAACGGCGCCCGCCTGTACGTCGATCACGCGCACCCGGAGTATTCCGCGCCCGAGGTCACCGACCCGCTGGACGCGGTGATCTGGGACAAAGCGGGCGAACGCGTGATGGAGGCCGCCGCGCGGCACGCCTCCAGCGTGCCGGGAGCCCCCCGGTTGCAGCTGTACAAGAACAATGTCGACGGCAAGGGCGCCTCGTACGGCACCCACGAGAACTACCTGATGAACCGGGACACCCCGTTCAACCAGATCATCGTCGGGCTGACGCCGTTCTTCGTCTCCCGGCAGGTCATCTGCGGTTCCGGCCGGGTCGGCATCGGCCAGTCCGGCGATCACGCCGGGTTCCAGCTGTCCCAGCGCTCGGACTACATCGAGGTCGAGGTCGGCCTGGAGACCACCCTCAAGCGCGGCATCATCAACACTCGCGACGAGCCGCACGCCGATGCCGACAAGTACCGCAGGCTGCACGTCATCATCGGCGACGCCAACCTCGCCGAGATGTCGACCTACCTCAAGGTCGGCACCACCGCGCTGGTCCTTGACCTGATCGAGGCCGGCGAGGACCTCTCCGACCTGCAGCTGGCCCGTCCGGTCACCGCGGTGCACCAGATCAGCCACGACCCGAGCCTGCGCGCCACCGTGGCGCTCGCCGACGGCCGCGAGCTGACCGGCCTGGCCCTGCAGCGGCTCTACCACGAGCGGGTCGCCAAGTTCATGGACCGCGAGGGCAATGAGGACGCCCGCGTGCAGGACATCCTGGACAACTGGGCGATGGTGCTCGATCTGCTCGAGCGCGACCCGATGGAATGCGCGAACCTGCTCGACTGGCCGGCCAAACTGCGCCTGCTCGAGGGCATGCGCCAGCGCGAGGGACTGAGCTGGGCCGCGCCGAAACTACACCTGATGGACCTGCAGTACTCCGACGTACGCTTGGACAAGGGCCTGTACAACCGCCTGGTGGCGCGCGGCTCGATGAAGCGGCTGGTCTCCGAGCAGCAGGTGCTCGACGCGATGACCAAGCCGCCCACCGACACCCGCGCCTACTTCCGCGGCGAATGCCTGCGCCGCTTCGGCGCGGACATCGCCGCCGCGAGCTGGGATTCGGTGATCTTCGATCTCGGCGGCGACTCGCTGGTGCGCATCCCGACCCTGGAACCGCGCCGCGGCACCAAATCGCATGTCGGCAAGCTGCTCGACGGCGTGGACACCGCCGCCGAGCTGGTTCGGCAGCTCACCACGTAGCTACGTTCCTCCCGCGCGGGCAGGGTCGCGAATCGGGCGCTGTCCGCGCGGCGAATTGGGCACAGATCCGACATCGTGTCGGCTCGGCTGGGTAGTGTTGTTGTACGAGCACGCACATTGCTCATGATCGGAGCCGTGCTCATACTTTTGGCTCCGGTCATGATGAGGACAGAGGAGGTCGGCTGCCATGGCACAAGAGCAGACCAAGCGCACCGGGGGCGGCGACGAGGACGAGGGTCCCGACGGCGTCGACGCCGCCGGTCAGGAGCGCCGCGAGAAGCTGGCGGAGGATACCGACGACCTGCTCGACGAGATCGATGACGTGCTCGAGGAGAACGCGGAGGACTTCGTCCGCGCCTATGTGCAGAAGGGCGGCCAGTGACAGCAGGTGACCCCATGCGTCTCCACCCGGGGTACGCCCTCTCCTCGTTCACCGAACACCTCCGCGCACACGCACCGGAACTGTTGCCGGGCAACAGTTTCGCCGCGATCGATGGCGCCACCGGACACTCCGGTGGCGCTGTCGCGAAGGACATCGCCCCGCACGGCACCACCATCGTCGCGGTGACCTACCGCGGCGGCGTGCTGATCGCGGGCGACCGCCGCGCCACGCAGGGGAACCTGGTGGCGAGCAGGGACATGGAGAAGGTGTACATCACCGACACCTACTCGGCGGCGGGCATCGCGGGCACCGCGGGCATGGCCGTAGAAATGGTGCGTCTCTTCGCGGTGGAGCTGGAGTACTACGAGAAGATCGAAGGCGTTCCGCTCACCTTCGACGGCAAGGCCAACAAGCTGTCGAAGATGGTGCGCGACAACCTCCCCGCCGCGCTGCAGGGTCTGGCCGTGGTGCCGGTGCTGGTCGGCTACGACCAGCAGGTCACCGATCCCGACCGGGTCGGCCGCATCGTGTCCTACGACGTGGTCGGCGGTCGCAGCGAGGAGCGATTCGGTTACACCGCAGTCGGTTCCGGTTCGATGTTCGCCAAGACGTCGCTGAAGAAGCTGTACGCCAAGGGAATCGACGCGGACCGGGCGTTGCGCATCGCGGTCGAGGCGCTGTTCGACGCCTCCGACGACGACACCGCGACCGGTGGACCGGATCTCGCTCGCGGCATCTACCCGACGATCGTCACGATCGACGAGGACGGTGCGGTGGAGGTTCCCGAGGAGCGTGTGGAGGAGATCGCCCGCGGCATCGTCGCCGACCGCGCGGCGGCGGAGGAAGGGAGCGCCAACGCATGACACTGCCGTACTACGCGTCGGCCGAGCAGATCATGCGCGACAAGACCGAGCTCGCGCGCAAAGGCATCGCTCGTGGTCGCAGTGTCATCGTTCTGGCGTACGACAAGGGAGTGCTGTTCGTCGCGGAGAATCCCTCCGCGACGTTGCACAAGGTGAGTGAGCTGTACGACCGCATCGGGTTCGCGGCCGTCGGCAAGTACAACGAGTTCGAGAATCTGCGCCGCAGCGGCATCCTGCAGGCCGACCTGCGCGGTTACCAGTTCGACCGGCGGGACGTGACCGGAAGGGCGCTGGCCAACGCCTACGCGCAAGCGCTCGGCACGATCTTCACCGATCAGCTCAAGCCGTACGAGGTCGAACTCTGCGTGGCGGAGGTGGGATATCCGGAGCAGTCGCCGCAGTCGGTGCTGTACCGGATCACCTTCGACGGCTCGATCGTGGACGAGCGCGAGTTCGTGGTGATGGGCGGCACGACCGAGCCCATCGTCTCCGCGTTGAAGGGGTCCTACCGGCCGGGTCTCGACCTGGCAGGCGCGATCGGCGTCGCGGTCAAGGCGTTGCAGGCCGGGATTCCGGAGGGCGCCGACAAGGACAAGCGGGTGCTCGGCGTGAGCTCGCTCGAGGTGGCCACGTTGGAGCAGGCGCGGCCGCGCCGGGCGTTCCGCAGGATCTCCGACGCCACGTTGGAGAAGTTGCTGCAGGCCGGCAAGCCGGGGGCGAAGACCAAAGTGGTCGAGCTCCCCGAGGAGTCGTCGGACTCGGAGTAGTCGAAGACGAGGGCCCGCGCGAGACCGCTCCGAGGCGGTCCCGTGCGGGCCTTTCGCGGTTCCGAGCGCGTCTCGTGCGGAGCCGTGCAAAATTCCGGCGGGTCGGCGCGCGTCGGCGGGACGTCGGAAGATCTGTCGTGCGACGCCGATGCGGCCGACGATTCTGTGTGCTTCCGTGCGCTCGGCGCACGGGTTTTCGCCGCGGCCCACGGGCCGAAATCCGCGTCTGACCGGCCGAGTGCACCAGGCATACGGTGCCGAATCGTTGTGAAGCCGTATGCGTCCGTGTTGTCCGCAGCGCCACGCGAGTACATGACATGGCTGTAATGTCGATAGTGTGCAGCGACGAATCATGGGGATCGAGACCGAGTTCGGTGTGACATGCACCTTCCACGGTCACCGTCGGCTGTCCCCCGACGAGGTAGCCCGGTACCTTTTCCGCCGGGTCGTGTCCTGGGGCCGTAGCTCTAACGTGTTCCTTCGCAACGGCGCTCGGCTGTATCTCGACGTCGGCTCGCATCCGGAGTACGCCACGGCCGAATGCGACAGTCTGCATCAGTTGGTCACCCATGACAGGGCGGGCGAGCGGGTGCTCGAGGAGTTGCTGATCGATGCCGAGCAGCGCTTGGCCGAAGAAGGCATCGGCGGCGACATCTATTTGTTCAAGAACAACACCGACTCGGCGGGCAACTCCTACGGCTGTCACGAGAACTTCCTCGTGGTGCGCGCGGGCGAGTTCTCCCGGATCTCCGACGTGCTGCTGCCGTTCCTGGTGACCAGGCAGCTGATCTGCGGAGCGGGCAAGGTGCTGCAGACGCCGAAGGCGGCCACGTTCTGCCTGTCGCAGCGCGCCGAGCACATCTGGGAGGGCGTCTCCTCGGCGACCACCCGATCGCGCCCGATCATCAACACCCGTGACGAGCCCCATGCCGACGCCGAGAAGTACCGGCGCCTGCACGTGATCGTCGGCGACTCGAACATGTCCGAGACCACGACCATGCTGAAGGTGGGCACGGCCGCGCTGGTGCTGGAGATGATCGAGGCGGGCGTCTCGTTCCGCGACTTCGCGCTGGACAACCCCATTCGCGCCATCCGCGAGGTCAGCCACGACCTCACCGGACGTCGTCCGGTGCGACTGGCGGGCGGCCGGCAGGCCAGCGCGCTCGACATCCAGCGCGAGTACTACGCGCGCGCCGTCGAGCACCTGCGCAACCGGGATCGCGATCCGCAGATCGACCAGGTCGTCGACCTGTGGGGCCGCACCCTGGACGCGGTGGAGGCGCAGGACTTCGCCAAGGTGGACACCGAGATCGACTGGGTGATCAAGCGCAAGCTGTTCCAGCGCTACCAGGACCGCTACAACATGGAGCTGTCCGATCCCAAGATCGCCCAGCTGGACCTGGCCTACCACGACATCAAGCGCGGCCGCGGCGTCTTCGACCTGCTGCAGCGCAAGGGCCTGGCCAAGCGCATCACCGAGGACGAGGCGGTGGATGCGGCGGTCGACACCCCGCCGCAAACCACGCGCGCCAAGCTGCGCGGCGATTTCATCACCGCCGCCCAGGAGGCCGGTCGCGACTTCACCGTCGACTGGGTGCACCTCAAGCTGAACGACCAGGCGCAGCGGACCGTGCTGTGCAAGGACCCGTTCCGCTCGGTCGACGAGCGCGTCGACCGGCTGATCGCCTCGATGTAGCTCGATGTAGTTCGGAAACGCTGGTCCGCGACCTCCAGGTCGTGGACCAGCGGCTTGTCGGCGGGACGAAATCCGAGCATCGAACGAGGTGCCGTCACGCCGATCCTGCCTAATGTGGGACGCATGACGGACACGGATGTGCTCGACGAGCTGCTCGCTCTCGAAGGTCGCGGCTGGGACTCGCTGTGTGCGAGCTCGGGCGCGGACTTCTACGGCGCCCTCATGACCGACGACGCCCTGATGATCCTCGCCAACGGCATGGTGCTCGACCGCGCCGGCGTCGTCGACTCCCTACGCCACGCACCCCCGTGGCGCACCTACGAAATCCAGGACCCGCGCCTAGTGCACGTCGGCCCCGACGCCGCGGCTCTGATCTACATCGGCGTCGCCTACCGCGAAGACCCCACCCCAGCCTTCCGCGGCATGATGTCGAGCATCTACCTCCGCACCACCGACGGCTGGCGCCTGACCTGCTACCAACAGACCCGTTTCCCGGAGGAGTAATCGCGCTGGTTCAGCGCCAGGGGAGCACTAAACTAGCGCTATGGCGACTATTCAGATCCGCGATGTTCCCGAGGAAGACGCCGAGGTACTCCGGCGGCGCGCTGAAGCGGCCGGAATGTCGCTGCAGGCGTACATGCGCCGGGAGCTGATCAGCATGGCTCGGCGCCGGACCAAGGTGGAGGCCCTCGCGGAGATTCGCGAGGCACTGGCCGAGGATTCCGGGCCTGGTGTCGACCGCGACTTCGTCCTGGAAACCCTGCGGGAGCTGCGAGGTGAGTGACGAGATTGTCGTCGATGCGTCGGCCCTCGTGGATGCGCTGTTGCGCGATGACGCGGCTGGCGTCGCGCTGGCCAAACGAATCTCGGAGTCCGTCTGCCATTCGCCGCACCTCATCGACGCCGAGGTGGGTAGCGTGCTGCGGCGTGCGGAGCGGAAGGGGCTGATCTCGGAACGCACCGCGCTCACCTGCATGCGGTTGCTGAAGTTGCTGGTGGATGAGCGGTATGCCCACCACGATTGGTTATCGGTCGAGGCGTGGAAGCTTCGCCATTCGGTCACGTTCTACGACGGGCTCTATGTCGCGCTGGCGGCACGGCTGGGGATCCCCTTGCTGACACGCGACGCGAAACTAGGGAATGCGCCGGGTCTGCCCTGCGTGGTGGAGCTGATCGAGTAGCCAACGGCGCGAGTGGACGGACGTACGGCTCTTTCATGCCGGCACGGGAGTCAGCCCTCGGCGAGGTAGCGCTCGACCGACTCGACCTTGGCCGTCATCGCGTCGGTGACGCCGGGGCGGATGTCGGCTTTCAGGACGAGGCTGCAGCGCGGGGCGATGGCGAGGATGGCGTCGGTGGCGTCTTTCACGACGCGCATCACCTCGTCCCACTCGCCCTCCAGCGTGGTGAACATGGCGTCGGTGCGGTTGGGCAGTCCGCTGGCCCGGACGACGCGCACCGCCTCGGCTACCGCGGGGCCGACATCCACTCCCGCGCCGAGCGGAGTCACTGAGAAGGCAACGATCACTGGATCATTGTCCACCGCGGGCGGCGATCGCACGGCCACGAAACGCGCGCCGCCGCGCGGTGACGTCGCGGTGGCGATTACCCTCTATCGGGTGGCGATATCCAAGGTCGAGCGGCTGATGAATCTGGTCATCGCGCTGCTGTCGACCCGGCAGTTCTTGAGCGCGGAGCGGATCAGGGAAAGCGTCGCGGGCTACGAGGACTCGGCCAGCGACGAGGCGTTCAGCCGAATGTTCGAACGGGACAAGAACGAGCTGCGCGACCTGGGCATTCCGCTGGAAGTCGGACCGGTGAACCGGTATTCGACGCTGGAGGGGTACCGGATCAACCGCGACGCCTACGAGCTACCCGACATCGATCTGAGCGACGAGGAGGCCGCGGCGGTCGCGGTCGCGGTGCAGATGTGGGAGTCCCCTGAGCTGGCGGCCGCCGCCGAAGGCGCCCTGCTCAAGCTGCGGGCCGCGGGCATCCACGTCGAAACCGACGCGGCCGTGGCGTCGGTGCCCGCCGTGCCCGCCCGCACCCGCGGTTCGGAGCCGGTGCTCGGCAAGCTGCTCGCGGCGGTCGACGCCGGGCAGGCCGTCCGCTTCGAGCATCGCGGCGCGGTCAACGCGCCATACCTGATGCGCGACGTGGAGCCGTGGGGCGTGGTGACCCATCACGGTCGCTGGTACTTGGTCGGCCACGACCGCGACCGCGACGCGGTGCGCAGCTTCCGGCTCTCCCGTATCGGTGACGACGTGACGCCGTACGGCCCAGTCAACGCGGTGCACAAACCCGACGACGTCGACCTGCGCGCGATCGTCGCGCGGGTCACCAGCAGCGCGCCGGTCAGCGGCTCGGCCACGGTATGGGTCGCCGACGGACGCGGCCAGGAGATCCGCAGGCTCGGCCAGGTCGTCGAGGAACATACCGTCGGCGACCGCGGCGGCATGGTGGTCGAGGTTCCCGTCCGCTCGCGCGACTGGCTGGCCAGGCTCATCACCGGCCTCGGACCGGACGCCCTGGTCCTCGCGCCCGACGATCTGCGCGCCGACGTGGTCGCCCGGCTACGTTCGGTGTTCGACACGACGGAGGTGCGGGCGTGACGACCAGCCGGCTCTCGGTGCGGCTTTCCCGGCTGCTCAACATGATTCCGTACTTGATCGCCAACCCCGGCATCAGCGCGGCGGACGCCGCCGCCGACCTCGGCGTGACGACCAAGCAGCTGATGAGCGACTTGAATCAGCTGTGGATGTGCGGCCTGCCCGGCTACGGTCCGGGCGATCTCATCGATCTCTCGTTCTCGGAGGAGAGCATCGAGGTCACCTTCTCCGCGGGCATCGATCGGCCGCTGCGGCTGACCTCCACCGAGGCCACCGCGCTGCTGGTTGCCCTGCGATCGATCGTGGAGATGCCGGGCATGGTGGACCCGACCGCCGCGCACGCGGCCATCGCCAAGATCGAATCCGCCATCTCCGGCGGCGCCCCGCGGCTCTCCGACGACGCCCTGGCGACCCCGGTGGAGGCGCCCGCCGTAGCGACCGTGCGCTCGGCCCTGGCTCGTCAGCACGCGCTGCGCATCATCTATTACTCGGCCAGCCGCGATGTGGTCTCCGAGCGGGTCGTCGATCCGATCCGGATCGTGCTCGTCGACGACAACAGCTATCTGCAGGGGTGGTGCCGGGAGGCCGAGGGCGTGCGGCTGTTCCGCTTCGACCGGATCGAGGCCGCCACCGAACTCGCCGAGGCCGCCCGCCCGCCGAGCCACGCCGCCACCGAAGCGGCCGCCTCGCTGGACCTGTTCCAGGACGACCCGGCGGTCCCGTTGGCGCGGCTGCGCATCCGCGGCGACTACGGCTGGGTACTCGACCAGTACCCGATGCACCGGCTGGCCGTGCATCCGGACGGCAGTCTGGAGACGACCATGCGCTTCGCCACCCTGGACTGGATGGCGCGCCTGCTGCTCGGGTTCGGCTCGGGCGTGACCGTACTCGGTCCGCCGGAGCTGATCGCCGCCGTGCGCGAGCGATCCAACGCGGCGCTCGCCGCGTACCGGGACGCCGGACTAGAGGAATTGGAGTGAGGTGACCGAGCTCGGCAACATGCCGCGGCGAGTCATGGTGCTCGGCGCGGGCAGCATCGGCGTCTTCGTCGGCGGCAAACTCGCGGCGGCCGGTGCGGACGTCACGTTCGTCGGCAGGCAGTGGTTGCTCGACGAGGTCGGCGCCTCGGGCCTGCGCCTGACGGATCTCGAGGGCGGTGAGGTACTCGTCTCGCCGGACCGGCTCACGCTCGCGACCGGCCCGGAGGACGTCGGCTCGGCCGATCTGGTGCTGGTCGCGGTGAAATCCGGGGCGACCGCGAGCGCGGTGCGCGAGCTGACCGGCAAGATCCGTCCCGGCACCGTGGTGCTGAGCCTGCAGAACGGCATCGGCAACGACTCGGTGATCAGGGAGATCCTGCCCACCTGCGTGGTGCTGGCCGGGATGGTGATGTTCAACGTCGTGCACCACCCGGAGGGTCGCTTCCACCGCGGCACCGAGGGCGGGCTCGCGGTGCAGGACGATCCGGCGCTGGCCGAGTATGTCCAGCTCTTCGAGCGGGCCGGGCTGCCGCTGCGCCGCTACTCGGATCTGCGGCCGGTGCAGTGGGCCAAGCTGCTGCTCAATCTGAACAACCCGATCAACGCGCTGTCCGGACGCCCGCTGCGCGAGGAGCTCGCCGACCGCGACTACCGCCGCTGCCTGGCGCTGACGCAGCGCGAGGCACTGGCCGCGATGCACAAGGCGCGCATTCGCCCGGCCCGGCTCACCCCGCTGCCGCCGGAGCTGATGACCCGGCTGCTGACCGTGCCCGACGGCCTGTTCCGCCGGGTCGCGGGGCAGGTGCTCGCCATCGATCCGGTGGCGCGCTCCTCGATGGCCGACGACCTCGCCGCCGGACGCAAGACCGAAATCACCTGGCTCTGCGGCGAAATCGTCGGCCTCGGCGCGATGGTCGGCACGCCGACTCCGGTGAACGAGCGACTCATCGAGCTCATCGTCGCGGCCGAGCAGGGCCACGGGCGGGCCTGGACCGGGCCGGAGTTGCTCGCGCAACTGCGCGCCGCCGCTGCTGCCGAGCCGCCCCTATAGCAAAAGTCGAGGTTGAACGCCCGGTAAACGGGCGAAGTGGGCGAGTTCGGGCGCCAGGCGGTCCGGTAGCATCGGAGCTACCACAGTCTTGGGAGGTAACAGATGTCAGGCACGTTCAGCTGGTCGCACCTGCTGATCATCGCGCTGCTCTTCGTGGTGTTGTTCGGCGCGAAGCGGCTGCCGGACGCCGCGCGCGGCCTCGGGCGGTCCTTGCGCATCTTCAAGAGCGAGGTCAGCCAGATGCAGAACGAGGCGAGCCCCACCGCGGGCGCCGCACCCGCACAGCAACCCGCGCAGCAGCTGCCGCCCGCGCAGCCCGTGAACCAGGCGACCACGCCGCAGACCGAGACGAAATCGGCCTGAGTCGAATGCTCCCGTCGGGGTGAGTTCGGACTCACCCCGGTCAGTGCTGTTCGGCGGTCCGTGAAGGCTTCGGTCCCTGAACCCACGGGACGCGATACCGCCGCGCCTGGCGCGGCACTCGAGCACAGGGGCAATCCACAGATATGCGAATCCCGTTCGATCCCCGGCGCAGCAGGCGCAGGACGAATCCCGACGGCACCATGTCGTTGGTCGAGCACCTGCAGGAACTGCGCACCCGGTTGCTGAAGTCGCTGTTCGCGGTGCTGCTGACCACCGTGCTCGGCTTCCTCTGGTACTCGCATCCGTTCCTCGGCATCGAGAGCCTCGGCGAGATCCTGCGCGGACCGTACTGTTCGCTGCCGCCCGAGGCCAGGGCCGCGCTGACCCCCGACGGGTCCTGCCGCCTGCTGGCGACCGCGCCGTTCGAGCAGTTCATGCTCCGGTTGAAGGTCGGTTTCACCGCAGGCGTCGTGCTCGCCGCGCCGATCTGGCTCTACCAGATCTGGGCGTTCATCACGCCCGGCCTGTACGCGAAGGAACGCAAGGTCGCGGTCGGCTTCGTCACGTCGGGCTCCGCGCTGTTCGCGGCGGGCGCCGTGCTCGCCTACGTCGTGGTGGCGCACGCGTTGGACTTCCTGCTCACCATCGGCGACAACGTGCAGATCACCGCCTTGAGCGGTTCGCAGTACTTCGGCTTCATCATCCAGCTGCTGATCATCTTCGGCGTCAGCTTCGAGACGCCGCTGCTGATCATCGGGTTGAACATGATCGGCGTGCTCACCTACGAGCGGCTCAAGGCGTGGCGCCGCGGCCTCATCTTCGGCCTGTTCGTCTTCGCCGCGGTGGTCACCCCGCAGGACCCGTTCTCGATGCTGGCGCTCGCGGCCGCGCTGACGGTGCTGTTCGAGGTGGCGGTGCAGATCGCCAGGATCAACGACAAGCGCAAGGCGCGCAAGGACGCGCTGGCCGCGCTGACCGACGACGAGGCCTCCTCGATCGCCATGCCGGAGCCGATCACGCCCGCGGAGTCGATCATGGATCCGGCGGCAAAATCAACGCGACCGGTGTCGGACTACTCCGATACTCTCTGAACGGTGACAGATCACCGGTCCCGCACCAGCGAGCTGGCCAGTTTCTCCGCCGAGCTGAAGTTCACTCTCGATCCCTTCCAGCGTGACGCCTGCCGTGCGCTCGAAGACGGCCACGGCGTGCTGGTGTGCGCGCCGACCGGCGCGGGCAAGACCGTGGTCGGCGAGTTCGCCGTCCACCTGGCGCTGGCCTCCGGCGGCAAATGCTTCTACACCACTCCGATCAAGGCGCTGTCGAACCAGAAGTTCGCCGATCTCACCGAGCGGTACGGGCGCGACAGCGTCGGCCTGCTGACCGGCGATCAGTCGATCAACCCCGACGCGCCCGTCGTGGTGATGACGACCGAGGTGCTGCGCAACATGCTCTACGCGTCCTCGGAGGCGCTGCGCGGGCTGTGGTACGTGGTGATGGACGAGGTGCACTACCTGGCCGACCGGTTCCGCGGCGCGGTGTGGGAGGAGGTCATCCTGCACCTGCCGTCGGACGTGCGGCTGGTCAGCCTGTCGGCCACGGTCAGCAACGCCGAGGAGTTCGGCGCTTGGATGGAGACCGTGCGCGGCGACACCACGGTGGTGGTCGACGAGACGCGCCCGGTGCCGCTGTGGCAGCACGTGATGGTCGGCAAGCGGATGTTCGACCTGTTCGACACCAAGTCCAGCGAGCAGAAGGTGCTCGTCGACGAGGACTTGGTGCGCTACATCCGGCACCGCGAGTCCGCGGACCGGATGAACAACTGGGGTGTGCCGCGCGGTCGCGGCGGCATGCGCCGCGACTTCCGTCCGCTGCCCCGCCCCGAAGTGCTGGCCCGTCTCGACGAGGAAGGGCTGCTGCCCGCGATCACCTTCATCTTCAGCCGCGCGGGATGCGACGGCGCGCTGGCTCAGTGCCTGCGGTCGCGACTGGACCTGAGCAGGGAGGGAGAAACCGCCGAGATCGACGCGATCATCGAGAAGCACACCGGTGATCTGCCGAAGTCCGATCTCGAGGTGCTCGGCTACTGGGAGTGGCGCGAGGCGCTGCACCGCGGTCTGGCCGCCCACCACGCCGGCATGCTGCCCGCTTTCCGGCACGCCGTGGAAGACCTGTTCGTGCGCGGGCTGGTGCGGGCCGTCTTCGCCACCGAGACGCTGGCCCTCGGCATCAACATGCCCGCGCGCACCGTGGTGCTGGAACGACTGGTCAAGTTCAACGGCGAGACGCACGCCGAGCTCACCCCCGGCGAGTACACGCAGCTGACCGGCCGCGCGGGCCGGCGCGGCATCGATATCGAGGGCCACGCCGTGGTGCTGTGGCAGCCGGAGGTCGACACCAGCGCGGTGGCCGGCCTGGCCTCCACCCGCACCTATCCGCTGCGCAGCTCGTTCCGGCCCGGCTACAACATGTCGATCAACCTGATCGATCGGATGGGCGCCGCCGAATCGCGCGCCCTGCTGGAGCGCTCCTTCGCCCAGTTCCAGGCCGATCGCTCGGTTGTCGGGCTGGTGCGCGGCATCGAACGCAACGAGGGCCAGCTGCGCAAGCTGCGCGGCCAGCTCGGCGGCGCGGAAGGCGGATTCCTGGAATACATTTCGCTGCGCGAGCGGATCAGGCAGCGGGAGCGTCAGCTGGCGCAGCAGAGTCGCACCGACCGGCGCGGCGCGGCGGTGAGCGCGTTGACGGCGCTGCGTCGCGGCGACGTGGTGGCCATTCCATCCGGCCGCCGCGCCGGGCTCGCGGTGATCCTGGAACCGGACACGACGCCCAACGATCCGCGCCCGCTCGTGCTGACCGCGGACAAGTGGGCGGGCCGGGTGTCGGTCGCCGACTTCCCGGTGCCCGCGGAACCGCTGGGTCACATGCGGCTGCCTCGTCGCGTCGACCACCGCACCGCTCGCGCCCGCAGCGACCTCGCGTCCGCGCTGCGCAGCACCGGCATCAGCGCGCCGGGCCGTCCGCGCCGCGGCAAGCGCGCCGAGGCCGCCGACGACCGCGAACTGGACACACTGCGCCGGAGCTTGCGCGCGCATCCCGCGCACACCCGGCCGGACCGCGAGCAGATGAGCCGGATCGGTGAGCGCTACAACCGGCTGCTTCGCGAGACCGAGAGCATGCGCCAGAAGGTTGCCGCCACGACCAACTCGCTGGCCCGCACTTTCGACCGCATCGTCGGGCTGCTGGAGGAACGCGGTTTCGTGCACGACGGCGAGGTCACCGCGGACGGGCGCAGGCTGGCCCGCATCTACGCCGAGAGCGACCTGTTGGTCGCCGAATGCCTGCGGCACGGCCTCTGGCGCGGTCTCGGCCCGGCCGAGCTGGCGGGTGTCGTGTCCGCGCTGGTCTACGAATCTCGCCAGGAGGGTGGCATTCTCGGCGCCTCGGGTCCCACCGCGCCGATCCGGCGCGCGGTCGCCTCGACCATCGGCGTGTGGAGCGAACTGCGCTCCGACGAAGCGCGGCACAAGCTGCCGCCGACCAGGGAGCCCGATCTCGGATTCGTCACCGGCGTCTACAAATGGGCGCGCGGCGACGGGTTGGCCGAGTCGTTGCTGGCCAGTGGCGACCAGGGCGCGCCGCTGTCCGCGGGCGATTTCGTCCGGTGGTGCAGGCAGGTGATCGACCTGCTCGATCAGATCCACGGCACGGCCGACGACCCGGAGATCGCGGGGACGGCGGCGAAGGCGGTCCGGGCCATCCGGCGGGGTGTCGTGGCGGTGGACGCCGCGTAGCGGATTCGATTGTGATTTGATTTCTTTCGCGTACCGACCGTGGCGGAGGAGTCGTGTTCTGCAACGACGAGTCGCCGGCGGGGGGCTACCGTGTGAGTAACTATGCGAGTGGAGGCAACCAGATGAGCGGCCCGTACGGACCGAACGACCCCGGGGAGGGACGCAACGATCCCACCCAGCAGTGGGGCGGACAGCAGGCGCCCGGCGGCGCCGGACCGACCCAGCACTGGGGTGGCCAGCAGACTCCGTCGCAGGCACAGCCCACCCAGCATTGGGGTGACCAGAACCAGCCCCAGCAGCAGTGGGGACAGACCCCCGGCCAGCCGCAGCCACAGTGGGGCCAGCCGCAGCAACCTCAACAGCCTCAACAGCCGCAGCAGCAGTGGGGACAGACGCCCGGTCAGCCGCAGCCGCAGTGGGGGCAGCAGCCGCAGCAGGATTGGGGCCAGCAACAGCAGCCGCAGCAGCAGTGGGGTCAGCAGCCCCAGCAGCAGTGGGGCCAGGGCCAGGGCCAGCAGCAGCCGCAGCAGCAGAGCGGCGGTGGTGGTGGCAAGAAGGGGCTGATCATCGGTCTGGCCGCGCTCGGCGTGCTGGTGATCGGCGCGGTGGTCGCCCTCGTGGTGGTGCTGACCTCCACGGACAAGCTGGACCAGGCCGCCGTCCAGGACGGCGTCAAGAAGGTGCTCACGGATTCCTACGGCATCCAGGACGTCACCGACGTCTCCTGCCCGTCGGGCCAGAAGGTCGAGGTGGACGCCACCTTCCAGTGCACCCTGAAGGTCAGCGGTGAGCAGAAGAAGGTCAACATCAAGATCACCAAGGACGACGGCACCTACGAGGTCGGTCGACCGAACTGAGCTCGGAGCCCAGACCGGGCGGCCCGTGCTGCGGCGCGGGCGTCCGGTGGGAGTAGGGAAGTAGCGGGCCCACGAACGGGTTCGGCGGTGCACCACGGTCGTGGTGTCGGCGTCGATGTTCGTGGGCTCGTCGCGTTTCGCCGACGAGCCCACTGCACGGATGCACGCGTGCGATTCCTGCGCAGCTGGTCGAGAACCCATGCCGTGCGAGTGGAGGCGAATCCGCCGGGTATCACTCGGATCGAGCCGCAGCGGCACGACGCGCGCGCACGCATGGTGTGCGAAATTGCACCTTGTGCAAAGGTGCGGCGCATGCCCTCGCGGGAGTGTTCGCGCCTCAGGACCGCGGTGCGGCCAGCGCGGCGGTGAGTCGGGTGACCGGGCTTTCCGCGTTGTAGGCCACCGCCAGCTCTCGCAAGCGGTCCGGGTCGGCGGGCGCCGTGGGCAGCGTGTCGGGGCGGGAGAGTTCGACCTCGGCGTCGCGCACTACGCGCACCACGGGGGCCGCGGCCTTCAGATACTCCTCGGCCGCGCGCAGTTTTCCGCGCACGCCCGGCGCCAGATCGGATTCTGGATCGTCCACCGCGGCCACCAGCGCGTCCAGCGAACCGAAGCGGGAAATGAGTGTCGCCGCGGACTTCTCGCCGATGCCCGCGACGCCGGGCAAGCCGTCGGAGGCATCACCGCGCAACGTCGCCAGGTCGGCATAGCCGGGTCCGGCGTTGCGCACCGGGACGCCGTACTTCGCCGACACCTCGGCGGGACCGAAGAGTTCGGCCTTGGCCAAACCGCGCCCCGCGTAGAGCACCCGCACGATGGGCGCGGGCTCGTCGCGGACCAGCTGCAACAGGTCGCGATCGCCGCTGACCACGATCACCTCGTCGGTGCGCTCCCGGCTCGCCAGCGTGCCGAGGACGTCGTCGGCCTCCAGGCCCTCCGCACCGGCGGTCGCGATCCCGGCGGCCGCGAGCACCTCGAGAATCATCTCGACCTGCGGCGTCAGCTTGTCGGGCACTTCCTCCGCGCCCTCCGCCGCGTCGGCCGAGGTGTCCAGGCGGTGCGCCTTGTAGGAGGGCACCAGGTCCACCCGGAAGCGCGGGCGCCAGTCCAGGTCCAGGCAGACGACCAGCCTGCTCGGCGCGTGCTTGGTGATCAGCGAGGCGACCATATCGGTGAAGCCGCGCAGCGCGTTCACCGAACGCCCGTCCGGTGCGGTGATCTTGTCCGGAATCGCGTAGAACGCGCGGAACCACAGGCTTGCTCCGTCGAGCAGCAGCAGCGGGCCGGAAGTCGCAGCAGAGGTCACGCGCTGAGGCTACCCGCAGGCTACGACAGGCCGTACCCGATCCGGCGCGGCATCCACCCGACACGGCACGGCGCTCGCCCGAGGGGTCGGCGCCGCCCGGTGTTCGGGTTCGCCGCGAGTCGATCACGGGTAACGTCGATGGGTATGAGTGGGCACACGGAGTCCAGATTCGCGGCGGATGTCTACGGAGACCGGCTCGAGCGGGCGGTGGAGGCGATGCGCGCGGCGCACCTCGACGCCCTGCTCATCACCCCCGGCCCGGACTTGCGCTATCTGATCGGTTCGGCGGCCGAATCCTTCGAGCGGTTGACCTGCCTGGTGATTCCCGCCGACGGCGCGACGCCGTCGGTGATCATTCCCAAACTCGAACTGGCCTCGCTGTCCGCCTCGGCGGCGGGGGAACTCGGCCTGCAGGTGCTGGACTGGGTCGACGGCGTCGACCCGTACCAGGTGGTGAAGTCGACGCTGCACGTCGGTTCCCGTGTCGCGGTGGCCGACGCCATGCCGGCCCTGCACCTGCTGCCGCTGGCGGCCTCGTTCAGCGGCCTGCCGGTCTCGGCCACGCCGGTGCTGCGCGAGCTGCGCATGCTCAAGGACGCCGCCGAGATCGATGCGCTGCGCCGAGCGGGCGCGGCCATCGACCGGGTGCACGCGCGGATGGGCGAGTTCCTCCAGGCAGGACGCACCGAGGCCGAGGTCGGCGCCGATATCGCGGCGGCGATCGTGGCCGAAGGGCACACCGAGGCGGCGTTCGTGATCGTCGGCAGCGGCCCGCACGGCGCTGATCCGCACCACGGGGTATCCGATCGGCGCATCGAGAACGGCGACGTGGTGGTGATCGATATCGGCGGACCCGTCGAGCCCGGCTACTACTCCGACTCCACCCGCACCTACGTCCTCGGCGAGCCCAGCCCCGACATCGCGGCCCGCTACGCCGAACTCGAACGCGCCCAGGCCGCGGCCGTCGCCGCGGTCCGGCCCGGCGTCACCGCCGCCTCGGTGGACGCGGCCGCCCGGAATCCGTTGACGAAGGCCGGTTTCGGCGAGAAGTTCGTGCACCGGACCGGTCACGGCATCGGCCTGTCCGTGCACGAGGAGCCCTACATCGTCGCGGGCAACGACCTGGTTCTGCAGCCGGGCATGGCGTTCAGTGTCGAACCGGGCATCTACTTCGGCGGTGAGTGGGGCGCTCGCATCGAGGACATCGTCGTGGTCACGCCCGAGGGCTGCGAATCCATGAACGCGCGCCCGCACGGCCTGACCGTGCTGTGACGTCCGGAATGTGCAGTCAGCGCAACGTGCTCGACGACAGGACGCGGCGTACCTCGATCGCGATCACCACCCGGGTCGGGTTCTCGCGCGGTACCCGGTAGCGACCCGCGTACCGCTCGACGGCGTCGGCGACGCTGTCCGGGTCGTCGAGCACCGTCGCGGGTCCCTCCAGGGTCAGCCACCGGATGCCGTCGACCTGGCTCACCGCCGCGTATCCCGAGCGGCGCACGTTGCGCACTTTCACCGAACCGTCGTTGGTGATGATTCGCGCGATCCCGGCGTCGGCGTCCCAGGTGAATCCCACGGCGACAACGTGCGGCGTGCCATCGGCGCGCAGCGTGGTCAGGGTCGCGAGATGGCGTTCGGCGACGAACTCGAGTGCGGCGGGGGAGAGCTGTGCGGTGGTGGTCGGCATCCCTCGACGGTAGCCGTTGCGTCCGGCGGTGGCCGCCACGGCGCGGGTGTTCGGCCGGCCGCGAGGGGATCGAGGGGTGTGCAACCCGGGATGACAGACTGAGCGCATGGGAATGCGAGGGATCGCCGAGGGCTCGGTACTGGTACTCGGCGGACGCAGCGAAATGGGTCTGGAGATCGCCCGGCGTCTTGCCCCCGGCCGGACGGTGATCCTCGCGGCGCGGCGCAGCCACGACTTGGCGGGGCCGATCGCGGCCGTCGAACAGGCCGGTGCGAGCGCGGTGCACCCGGTGGAGTTCGACGCCGACGATACGGGCAGCCACCCGGCGCTGCTGGAGAAGATCGCCGCCGAACACGGGCCCATCGGCGTCGCCGTGCTGGCCTTCGGCATCCTGGGCGACCAAGCCCGCGCCGAGCGGGAACCCGGGCACGCGCTCGCCGTCGTGCACACCGATTACCTGGCCCAAGTCAGCGTGCTCACCACCCTCGCGAATCTCCTTCGCGCGCAAGGGCACGGCCAGCTCGTCGTCTTCAGCTCCATCGCGGGCGCGCGGGTGCGCCGGGCCAACTACGTCTACGGCTCGGCCAAGGCCGGTCTGGACGGTTTCGCCTGCGGTCTCGCCGACGCGCTGCACGGCAGCGGCGTCCATCTGCTGCTGGTGCGCCCCGGGTTCGTCATCGGCGCGATGACCGAGGGCATGGACCCCGCGCCGCTGTCCAGCACGCCTGGTCAGGTAGCCGATGCCGTGGTCCGCGGGTTGCGCCGCCGCGCGGGCAGGATCTGGGTGCCCCGCGCCCTCGGCCCGGCCGTCGTCGTCGCGCGCCTGGTTCCGCAATTCCTCTGGCGCCGGATGCCTCGATGACCTGGCACGGCCCCGCGATCGCGGTGGTCGGGATCGGGGCCGACGGGTGGGACGGTCTCGGCGCCGCAGCACGCGACGCCGTGGCCGCGGCCGAGATCCTCTTCGGGTCCGCGCGTCAGTTGGCGCTCGTGCCAACGGATCTCGGCGGACAGCGCCGCGCGTGGCCGTCGCCTCTGCTGCCCGCGCTGCCCGGATTGTTCGCCGAGCACGGCGCGCGGCGGATCTGCGTGCTCGCCAGCGGGGACCCGATGTTCTACGGCATCGGCGTCACGCTGGCGCGGTTGTTCGGACCCGCTTCGCTGCGCGTACTGCCGCAGCCGTCCTCGGCGTCGCTGGCGTGCGCGCGGCTCGGCTGGGCGCTCGCGGAGACGCCGGTCGTCAGCGCGGTGGGCCGTCCCGTCGCGACGGTGCTGCCCGACCTGGCCGACGGGCGGCGGCTGCTGGTGCTCAGCAGCGACGAACACACCCCGGCGCGCCTCGCGGAACTGCTGCGGGACAACGGATTCGGCCCGTCGACCCTCACGGTGCTGGAGCAGCTCGGCGGTCCCGCGGAACGCGTGCGATCCGGCGCCGCGGCGTCCTGGGATCTCGAGACGGGCGATCCGCTCAACATCGTCGCCGTCGACTGCGCCGCCGATGCGGAGCACGTCCGCCGCACCCGCGTGCCCGGTCTGCCCGACGCCGTCTACGGCGGTGACGGGCAGCTCACCAAGGCCGAGGTGCGGACGTTGACCCTGTCCGCGCTGGCTCCCGCACCGGGCGAACTGCTGTGGGACGTCGGCGGCGGCTCGGGCAGCATCGCCATCGAGTGGTGCCGCACACACCCCGCCTGCCGGGCGGTGACCTTCGAGCGGCTCGAGCGGCGCAGGCAGCAGATCACCGCCAACGCCACCGCGCTGGGCGTCCCGCACGTCGAGGTGCGCGGCGAGGTGCTCGCCGAACTGGCCGCGGAGCACGAAATGTCGGCGCCGGATGCGATTTTCGTTGGCGGCGGCGTGACTCAGGCTGGCCTGCTCGAGACATGCCTTGCCCATCTGCGCCATGGCGGCAGGCTGGTCGCGAACGCCGTCACCGCGGAATCGGAATCGTTGCTGGTCACGATGGCCGCCGAGTGGGGCGGTGAGCTGCGGAAGTTCCAGATCTATCGCGCCGAACCGCTGGGCGGCTTCACCGCGTGGCGTCCCCAGCTGCCGGTGGCCCAGTGGTCGATCGTCAAATCAGCCTAGGGGTTCACCCTGAAATCTGCACTGCGAGGGTGAAACACGCGTGTGTCGCCAGGTAGGGTCGGTCGCGACATCCGCCCGTTATCGGACAACCGATTCCTGATGGGGAGATAGATGAAGTACAAGAAATTCGCCGCCACCGCTCTGCTGGCCGTCGCCGCCACTGGTGTCACCGCGGGCACCACCTACGCCGCCCCCGCCGACGCGCCTGCCGCGCAGGAGCAGGCCGCGCTGTCGGCGCAGGGCGTCGACCACGGCGTCGGCTACACCGCGGCGCTCGCCGACGCGGGCAAGTCCATCGTCACCACGGTGACCGGCGGCGCGTTCTCCTTGGACGCGGACGGCAAGGCCGTCACGCTGAAGAACGACGCGGGCGAGGTCGTCACCTCGATCCCGCTCGCCGCGCGCGAGGCCAGCAACGGCGCCGCGGTGGAGATCGCCGCCGCGCTCGACGCCACCGGCCAGACCCTCACGCTGACCCCGAAGGCCGACGTGGTCGCCGTCCAGGACGTCAGCGCGCAGGAGTGGTTCTTCGCCGAGTTGCAGCGCGCCTCGCTCGGCGCTGCCGTCGGCGCCGTGATCGGCGGTCTGATCGGCCTGCTCGGTCTGGTCGTCGGCGTCATCCCCGGCGCCATCATCGGCGGCGTGATCGGTCTGCTGGTCGCGGGCGGCCCGTCGCTGCTGAACGCGGGCATGGCCTACTTCAGCGGTCAGCCCTGAGAACTCTTATTCTGGGCGGCACCGGCGAAGCCCGGCAGCTGGCCCACATCGCTTCCGGCGAGCGAGGATTCGACATCGTCTCCTCGCTCGCCGGTCGTGTTCGCGACCCGCTGCTGCCGGAGGGCGAGGTCAGGATCGGCGGCTTCGGCGGCGTCGCGGGGCTGCGGGAGTGGTTGGTGGCCAACGGGATCGAGAGCATTGTCGATGCCACCCATCCCTTCGCCGCCACCATCACCGCGAACGCGGCCGCCGCCGCGCGGGACGCGGGCGTGCCGCTGGTTCACCTGCGGCGGCCCGGCTGGTCCGAAGTTCCGGGTGACCGATGGATTCGCGTGCCCGATCCGGCCGCCGCGGCCCGCGCGCTTCCGGAGTTGGGTGAGCGCGTGTTTCTCACCATCGGCAGGCAGGGCGTCGGCGCGTTCGCCGGTCTCACCCGGCAGTGGTTCCTCATCCGCGCCATCGATCCGCCCGAGACCGAGCTGCCGCCGCGGCACGAAGTGCTGCTGGCCCGAGGGCCTTTCACGGTCGACGAGGAGTCCCGGCTGCTGGCGAGCCGTCGCATCGACGTGCTCGTGACCAAGGACAGCGGCGGCGATCGCACCGAGGCCAAGCTGACAGCGGCCCGCGCGGCGCACCTTCCGGTGGTCGTGATCGATCGGCCGCCACTGCCCGCGGGCGCCGAGGTCGTCGACACGGTGGCCGAAGCCTGGGAATGGTTGCGGGCCAGGGCATCCGGCGCGCGGTGATCAGCGCCCGAGCAGCCCGGGCAGCCGGTCGAACCAGGCGAGCACCGCGCGCTCGTAGCCGATGCCGAACTCGAGGGTGGCCCGCTGGTGCGGCCGCCGGGGGGCGCCCTCTTCCTTCAAGTAGTGGTCGAGGCGGCGCTGGTGCACCTCGCGATTGGCCGCGATGATCCGGTCGAGATGCTCGGCGTCCAGGTGGTCCCCGAAGGACATGGTGAGCAGCAGCGGCACCCGGATGGTCTCCGCGCCGGGATCGCGGGTGACCCATTCGAGAAACGCCTCCCGGCCCGCGTCGGTGATCCGGTAGGGAGTGCGTTCCCGCGCGCCGGTCTCGCCCTTCACCACCAGTCCCGCCGCGTCCATGGCCGCGAGCTCGCGATACACCTGGCTCTGTGTGATGGTCCAGAAATCGCCGATCCGGTCCTGCGCGAGCGTCACCAGGTCCCAGCCGGACATCGGCCCCTCGTGCAGAAAGCCCAGCAGCGACGCGGCCGTCGAATTCAACGGTTTGCGCCGGATCGTGGCCATTGGTCGCTCCCTTCTCGACATTCCATAGTGGAATGTTAGCGGAACGATCCCGCTGCCGGTTGTCGTGTCGTCATTCGCCCGGTCGGGCGGCGCCCGGTCCGGGTATGCGTCGGAGCAGGTGGTCGAGCAGGTCGGTCGCCGTCTCGTTGGTGTGAACCCCGGCCGCCATAGTCTGCGTGAGCGCGGCGGCGGCGAGCACGATCAGGGTGGCGTCGCGCTCGGCGTCGGCCGAATCGGCCGCCCGGCGGAGCTGATCGGCGACCGCGGTGACCAGCCATCGCGTGCCGCCGAGGGTTTCGTCCATCGACAGTCCGGACCCGGCGAGACTGGCGGCCTGGAAGGCGCCGAGCACGACGGTGTCCTGTCGCCGCGCCTCGTTCATCGGGAGCAACTCCTCGAGCATCGCGTAGATGACATCGCGCGGTTCGGCCGCCTCGCCGAGTGCGGCGAACCGCTGGGCGAAGCGGACGCTCGCGTCCGCGCTCACCGCGAGGTGGGTGGCGCGCAGGAAGTCCTTCTTGGTGCCGAAGTAGTACTGCACCAAGCGGACCGAGATTCCGGCTTCCGCGGCCACCGACTGGAAGGTGGCGGACTCCAGTCCGCCGCGCGCGATGACGCGCCGCGCCGCGTCGGTGATCTCCCGCCTGCGCTGCTCGTGATCCACCAGCCGCGGCACCGCGGTCTCCTTTCGTCCCGTCGAAGAGGCTTATGGTACGCGGCGATCACGAGTGCTGGTATGCGCATACCAGATAGGGCTCACCCGCTGGTCACGGCCGGTGGTAGCGCCGCGAGGTGTAGACGCGGGTTCCGTGCGCGGTGTCGACCACGGCGGTGGTGGACGCGCCGATGATCAGCAGGGTGCGCATGTCCACGTCGGCCGGATCGAGATCGATGAGCGAGACGACCCGCACCGACTCGGTGGGCCCTCCGACATCGCGGCCGAGCACCACCGGAGTGTCGGGCTTGCGGTGCTCCAGCAGCAGATCGCGCATCGCGCCGACCTGCCAGGTGCGATGCGAGGACGCCGGGTTGTACACCGCGATCGCCATATCGGCCGAGGCGACCGCCGAAAGGCGTTGCGCGACAACCTCCCACGGCTTGAGCCGGTCGGAGAGCGAGATCATCGCGTAGTCGTGTCCGAGCGGCGCACCGACCCGGCTGGCCACGGCATTGGCCGCGGTGAGGCCGGGCAGCACCCGCACCGGCACGTCCTGCCACTGCGGATCGGCGGATTCCTCGAGCACCGCGGCCGCCATCGCGAACACGCCCGGATCGCCGGAGGAGACCACCGCGACTTTGGCGCCGCGCTTGGCCAGATCCAAAGCCATGGCGGCGCGTTCGGATTCCACGCGGTTGTCGCTGGCGTGCCTGCGCTGGCCGGGACGGTGTGGAACGCGGTCGATGTAAGTGGTGTAGCCGACCAGATCGGTGGCGGCGGCCAGCGCCTCGCGCACCTCCGGCGTCGTCCAGTCCGCCGCGCCGGGTCCGAGGCCGACGACGACGACCTCGCCGGGCGAATTCGCTTCCGCGGGAACAGTCGTGGAGTTCGCGTCCTTTTCTTCCTTCGCCGCGGCGATTCGCGGCAGCGGCGTGGTCGGTCGCGGGCCGGGCACCAGCGTGATCGAGAAGTACGGCACGTCGGCGTCGTTCACCTCGGCGGCGGTGCGCACTTGCTCGCGGTCGGTGCTCGCCCGCTCCACGTAGTAGGCGTCGTCGAGCCGTCCCGCGTCCGAGAGTGCCTGCCGCACACCCGGATACGTCCGGCCGAGCTTCATGATGGCGGCGGCGTCGGTGTCGCGCAGGCGGCGGGTGAGCTCCTCGGTCGGCATGGTGCCGGGGAGCACGGTCAGCACCTGTTCGCCCTCCACCAGCGGGGTGCCGAGCGCCGCCGAGGCCGCGCTCACGGAGGTGATGCCGGGAATGATCTCGGCGTCGAAGCGGTCGGCCAGCCTGCGGTGCATGTGCATGTAGGAGCTGTAGAACAGCGGATCACCGGCCGCGAGCAGGGCGACCGACCGGCCCGCCGCCAGGTGCGCGGCCAGCCGTTCGGCGGCCTGTTCGTAGAACTCGTCGATCGCGCCCTGGTAACCGCCGGGATGGTCGGTGGTCTCCGTCGTCACCGGGTAGACGAGGTGTTCCTCGAGCTGGCCGGGCCGCATGTAGGGCGCGGCGATGCCGCGGGAGATGCTGCGGCCGTGCCGCGCGGAGTGGAAGGCGATCACGTCGGCGGCCGCGATGACGCGCGCCGCCTTGACCGTCACCAGCTCGGGGTCGCCCGGCCCGAGCCCGACGCCCCACAGTTTGCCCGCTGTACTCATTCCGCCTCGCTCGCAATCGCATTCAGTGCCGACGCGGTGATGGCGCTGCCGCCGCGTCTGCCGCGCACCGTCAGGTATTCGACGCCGCCGTAGGCCGCCAGCGCGTCCTTGGACTCGGCGGCGCCGACGAAACCGACCGGAATGCCGAGGATCGCGGCCGGGCGCGGGGCGCCCGCGTCGAGCATGTCCAGCAGGTGGAAGAGCGCGGTCGGCGCGTTGCCGATGGCGACCACCGCGCCGTCCAGCCGGTCGCGCCACAGCTCGAGCGCCGCGGCCGAGCGGGTATTGCCCAGTGCCGCGGCCAGTTCCGGCACGCGGGGGTCGGCGAGGGTGCAGATCACCTCGTTGTCGGCGGGCAGTCTTTTGCGCGTCACGCCGGAGGCGACCATGGTGGCGTCGCAGAGGATCGGCGCGCCCGCGTGCAGCGCCGCCCGTGCGGCCGCGACGACGCTGGGGGAGAAGGCGATGTCCTCGGTCAGGTCCACCTGGCCGCAGCCGTGGATCATGCGGACGACCACCCGCGCCACGTCCGCCGGGAACGCGCTCAGGTCCGCTTCCGCGCGGATCGTCGCGAACGACTGCCGATAGATCTCGGCCCCGTCGGTGAGGTAGCTGGTGCGCACGTCGGACATGGGCACCACCCTAATGGGGCGTCCGAACCGACCTCGCCGACAGCCCGCGCAGGGCGGCGGAGCCACGCCTGGGCGAGCGCGCCCGCCGGTCGCGGGTCAGGTGCGCGGCCGTTCGAGGATGCGGGACATGACGATCGCGCTGCGGGTGCGCCCGACGCGCGCGTTCTCCCTGATGCGTTCCACGGTCGACTCGATCTCGGCCATGTCGGTGGCCATCACGTGCACCAGCGCGTCGGCCTCGCCCGCGATCGTCCAGACGCCCACCACCTGCGGAATCGGCTCCAGGGTGCGGCGCAGCTCGGCCGGGGTGATGTTGTCGCGGTAGTACACCTCGACGTAGGCCTCGGTGGTCCAGCCCAGCGCCGCCGGGTTCACCAGCGCCGTGAAGCCGGTGATCTGTCCGCTGGCGACCATGCGGTCCACCCGGCGCTTGACCGCGGGCGCGGAGAGGCCGACCGCGGAGCCGATCTCTTGGAAGGACGCGCGGGCCGAGCGCAACAGATGGCCGAGGATTCGGCGGTCGGTATCGTCCACGTCACATCATCCTCCGCTCGGCGCAATGATCCGCCGTATGTACGGCGATCTGCGCAACGATTCGGCGTTCCTGACGCAATGGTAGGCCGTTTACCTTCGGATCAGCCGAATCCGCGCCTGACTCCGGGAGCCACGATGACCTCAGTAGCTACCCTCCAGACCACCGAGCCGACCCCCGCGCGCCGACCCGCGCCGCGCCGGTTCGTGATGTGTCGCCCCGACCATTTCGACGTCCGGTACGCGATCAACCCGTGGATGGATCCGAACGCTCCGGTGAACCGCGCACTCGCGCTCGCCCAGTGGGACACCTTGCGCGAGACCTTCGAGCGCCACGGGCACCGGGTCGACGTGGTCCCCGGCGAACCCGGGCTCCCCGACATGGTGTTCGCCGCCAACAGCGGCCTCGCCGTCGGCGACCGGATCATGTCGGCGCGCTTCACCCACGTCGAACGCGCCGCCGAGGGACCCGCCTTTCACCGCTGGTTCACCGGACGCGGCGGCGTCCAGGTCGTGGCGGCGGCGGAATTCAACGAGGGCGAAGGCGATTTCGCCTTGATCGGCGGACGCTTCCTGGCGGGCACCGGCTTCCGCAGTTCCGCGGCGGCCCACCGCGAGGTCGAGTTGCACTTCGAAATCCCGGTGATCTCACTGGAATTGGTGGACCCGCGGTTCTACCACCTGGACACGGTCCTGATGGTCCTCGACGACGCCACCATCGCCTACTACCCGCCCGCCTTCGACGAAACCAGCCGCACCGTCCTCGCTGGCCTGTTCCCCGACGCCATCGAGGCGACCGACGCGGACGCGGCGGCCCTCGGGCTGAACGGCGTCTCCGACGGCTACCACGTCTTCCTGAGTCCGCAGGCCACCGACCTCGCCACCGCCCTCCGCGCCCGCGGCTACCTCCCGGTCCCGGTGGACGTCTCGGAGCTGTTGAAGGCGGGCGGCGGGATCAAATGCTGCACCTTGGAGTTGCATTGACCCCGAGTGGCTGGAGCCGAAATCGCGTGCGGCACAGCCATTGCATCAGGACCTCCGACTCGGCGTCACGATCGCGTGCGGCATCGCCGATTCCGGATTCGGCGGAAGTCCAACCCGGCGACCACGGCCGCACGCCGGAATGGGCTCGGCGCCACCGCAGACGCGGCTGGTTCCGGGCAGGGGGTGCGATCAGTCGACGCGGTAGCCGTCGTGAGTTGTCGCCGCGGCGGTGAGGTCGCCGTGTGGTCGGTAGCCGTGTGACTCAGTCGACCCGATAGCCGTCGGGAGTCGCCACCACGTCGGTGACCTCGCCGCGCGGGCGTCCGCAGCGGCGGTCGCAGCCGGACCAGTGCTGGCGGCCCGCGACCCTGACCTCTTCGGCGGGGACGGCCTGCTCGTGCGCGGTGTCGGTCGACGCGCCCTCGGCAAGCACGCGGCCGGATTCGACGGCGGCGGTGACATCGGCGCGCACGTCCGTGAGCGACTTCGCGCAGCCGGGCTGTCCGGCGCAGGCGCTGACGTGCAGCCAGGGGGAGGCGGCGTCGAAGATCAAGCCCATCGGGGCCAGGACGCGCACCACCTGTTCGGCGGCCCACTCGTCGAGGTCGGCGATGACCAGGCTGCGCCACGGCGTGACGATCACCGGACGTTCGATGGCCGCGACGAATTCGGCGACGCGGGCGTCGAGCGCGCCGAGCCGCACGCCCGCGCCGAGCGCGACCAAGCCGTCGTCCTGGTTCAGCCAGCCGATCGGAACATCCTGGACGGGGAGGATTTCCACGCGCTCCGCACCGGGAGCCAGACCGAGCGACTCGACGATTCGGGCCGGGCCGTCCGCGATCTCGTGTAGCCGCCACTGCCCCGAGCTCACCTCGAGGAAACTCGCCGACGCGGCCAGCACGATATCGACGGCCTCTGATCCGGCGACACGGACGCCGGTGTCGGCCCCAGCCAGCAGCAGTGCGAACTCGTCGGGACCGACCGCGTGGACGCCGATGTCGCCATCCAGTGCGCTGACGTCGCCGCGTCCGTCGTCGAGCGTGAACAGGACCCGCCCCGGCAGTTCCGCCAACCGGGCCTCCGCGCACAGCCGGGCGTCGAGCGCGCCGACCAGCCCGCGCACGTCCGCGAGTCCGCCGACCCGCCCGGACAGCGGCGAGGCCACGATGTTGCGCACCCGCTCGTGTGTCCGGCTCGGCAGCAGTCCGGCGGCGGTCGCGCGCGCGGTCAGCTCCGCGGCGTCGCGCACCTGCCGCAGCTGGAGATTGCCGCGAGAGGTGAGTTCGATCGCGCCGTCGCCGAGTTCGCTCGCCGCGGCGGCCAAGGCCAGCACCTGCTCCGGCGTGAGGCGTCCGCCGGGCACCCTGATGCGCGCGAGCGGTCCGTCGGCGGCCTGATGGAGCCGGAGCACGCCGGGGCAGGAATCGGGGGCGGTTCTGGTCATAGCTCCTTCAGCCTACGTGCGCGACCGCGCCGCGAGATCGCGCCTCGTGGGGGAATTCACCGAGCGCGGTGACCCGCGCGATCGATAGGGTGGCGGACATGACCGATTTCTCCGATGTCGCAGATCGTTTGGCGATCATCGACCTCGCCACCCAGATGTTCGTCTACTGCGACCAGAAGCGCTGGGACGATCTGGCCGAGGTGTTCACCGCGAAGGTCGATTTCGACGGCGGTTTCGGCGACCCCGCCGCGTCGCGCCCTGCCGCCGACATCGTCGCCGACTGGCGCGCGGGCCTCGGCGACCTCGACGCGATCCACCATCAGGCGGGCAACTACCTGATCGATCGCGACGGCGACACCGCCGACGTGCACGCGGACTCCATCGCCGTGCACGTGAAGAACGACGCCGCCAACGGCAAGACCCGCACCTTCGTCGGCAGCTACGACCTCGGCGTCGAGCGCACGCCCGCGGGCTGGCGCATCAACAGGTTCCACTATCTGCTCAAGGTCGTCGACGGCAACGCCGACCTGTCCTGAACCGGGGGTGCGGCGGTCCGCACCGGGCCGGGTAGCATCGGCGTGCTCGGCGGGCGACGAGGAAACCGGTGCAATTCCGGTGCGGTCGCGCCACTGTGAACAGCCAGACCCTCTCCGGCGAGCACCACACCCCGATGGGCGCGTCACCCGAGGAAGGTCACCCGTGATCCTGCTGCTGTCCACGTCCGACACCGATCTGCTCAGCGCGCGCGCCAGCGGCGCGGACTACCGGCTGGGCAATCCCGCCCGCCTGCTGGTCGACGACCTGCCCGGGCTGCTGGACGGAGCCGATCTCGTGGTCGTCCGCATCCTCGGCGGCAAGCGCGCCTGGGAGGACGGGCTTGCCGCGCTGCGTGACAGCGGCGTGCCGACGGTGGCGCTCGGCGGCGAGATCGCGCCGGACGCCGAGCTCATGGAATGCTCCACGGTGCCGGGCGGCGTCGCGGCCGACGCGCACAACTACCTGGCCGCGGGCGGTCCGGAGAACCTGCGGCAGCTGCACAACTTCCTGTCCGACACGGTCTTGCTCACCGGCCACGGCTTCGCGCCGCCGGTGCAGCTGCCGAGCTGGGGCGAGCTCGAGCGCGCGGCCCGTCACCCGGCGCCCGTCGCCGGTGTGCCGACCGTCGCGGTGATCTACTACCGCGCCCAGCATCTGGCGGGCAACACCGGCTACGTCGACGCGCTGTGCGCCGCGATCGAGGACGCGGGCGCGCGACCGCTGCCGCTGTACTGCGCCTCGCTGCGCACCGCCGAACCCGAGCTGCTGACCACGCTGCGGCAGGCCGACGCGCTGGTCGTCACCGTGCTCGCCGCGGGCGGCACCAAACCGGCCACCGCGTCGGCGGGCGGCGACGACGAGGCGTGGGACGTCGGCGCGCTCGCCGACCTGGACGTGCCGATTCTGCAGGGCCTGTGCCTGACCAGCGGCCGCGACCAGTGGGAGGACAACGACGACGGCCTCTCGCCGCTGGACGTCGCGACCCAGGTGGCCGTACCGGAATTCGACGGTCGCATCATCACGGTGCCGTTCTCGTTCAAGGAGTTCGACGCCGACGGCCTGTCCACCTACGTCCCCGATCCGGAGCGGTCCGCGCGGGTCGCGGGCATCGCGACGCGGTACGCGCGGCTGCGCCACATCCCGGCCGCCGAGAAGCGGCTGGCCGTCGTGCTCTCCGCCTATCCCACCAAGCACGCCCGCATCGGCAACGCCGTCGGCCTCGACACCCCTGCGAGCGCCATCCGGCTGCTGACCGAATTGCGCTCCGCCGGTTACGATCTCGGCGACTCAGGGGAGATTCCCGGGCTGGACGAGCGCGACGGCGACGCCCTGATCCACGCGCTCATCGCGGCGGGCGGCCAGGACCCGGACTGGCTCACCGCCGAACAGTTGGAGGGCAACCCGATCCGCATCGGCGCCGCCGCCTACACCGCGTGGTTCGAGACCCTTCCCGAGGACCTGCGCGAGGCCGTCGTCGAGGCGTGGGGCCCGCCGCCCGGCGAGCTGTACGTCGACCGTTCGGCCGACCCGAAGGGCGAAATCGTCATCGCCGCACTGCGTTTCGGAAACGTGGTGCTGATGGTGCAGCCGCCGCGCGGCTTCGGCGAGAACCCGGTCGCGATCTACCACGATCCCGATCTGCCGCCCAGCCACCACTACCTGGCCGCCTACCGCTGGCTGGCGGCGCCCCAGGCCACGGGCGGTTTCGGCGCGGACGCCATGGTGCATCTCGGCAAGCACGGCAACCTGGAGTGGTTGCCGGGCAAGACCCTCGGCATGTCGGCCTCGTGCGGCACCGACGCGGCGCTGGGCGATCTGCCGCTGATCTACCCGTTCCTGGTCAACGATCCCGGTGAGGGCACCCAGGCCAAGCGCCGCGCGCACGCGACCCTGGTCGACCACCTCATCCCGCCCATGGCGCGCGCCGAAAGCTACGGCGACATCTCGCGATTGGAGCAACTGCTCGACGAGCACGCCAATATCTCCGCCCTCGACCCGGCCAAGCTGCCCGCCATCCGCCAGCAGATCTGGACGCTGATGCGCGCGGCCAAGATGGACCACGACCTCGGGCTCACCGAACGCCCGGACGAGGAGTCCTTCGACGACATGCTGTTGCACGTCGACGGCTGGCTCTGCGAGATCAAGGACGTGCAGATCCGCGACGGACTGCACGTCCTCGGCCAGGCGCCCGTCGGCGAGGGCGAACTCGACCTGGTGCTGGCGATGTTGCGCGCCCGGCAGCTGTGGGGCGGCGAGGTGTCGGTGCCCGGCCTGCGAGAAGCGTTGGGACTGAACGAATCCGGCGGCGAGGCCCGCGAGCGGGTCGACCTGATCGAGGGCAGGGCGCGCGAGCTGCTCGGCGCGTTGCAGGCCGCCGAGTGGTCGGTCGACGCGATCGACGGACTGGTCGCGGACCTTGCGGGTGCCCTGGCGCCCTCGGGTGCGGCGGCCGTCGCAGGCGCCGAGCCCGGTACGGTCGGCGCGGTGCGGGCTGTCCTGCGGTTCGCTGCCACCGAAGTGGTGCCGCGCCTGCGGCAGACCGGCGTCGAGATCGAGCGGGTGCTGCACGCCTTGAACGGCGGATTCGTCCCGGCGGGCCCGAGCGGTTCGCCGCTGCGCGGCCTGATCAACGTGCTGCCCACCGGCCGCAATTTCTACTCTGTCGATCCGAAGGCAGTGCCGTCGCGGCTGGCCTGGGAGACCGGGCAGGCCATGGCCGAATCGCTGGTCGAACGCTATCGGGCCGATCACGGTGAATACCCACGCTCGGTGGGGCTTTCGGTGTGGGGCACCTCGGCCATGCGCACCTCCGGCGACGACATCGCCGAGGTCTTCGCCTTGCTCGGCGTGCGCCCGGTGTGGGACGAGGCCAGCCGTCGCGTCACCACCCTCGAGGTGATTCCGCTGTCCGAGCTCGGCAGGCCGCGCATCGACGTGACCGTGCGCATCAGCGGATTCTTCCGCGACGCCTTCCCACACGTGCTCGCCCTGCTCGACGACGCGGTCCGGCTGGTGGCCGATCTCGACGAGCCCGCGGAATCGAATTACGTTCGCGCGCACGCCCAGTCGGATCTCGCCGAGCACGGCGACGCCCGCCGTGCCACCACCCGCATCTTCGGCTCCAAGCCCGGCACCTACGGCGCGGGCCTGCTTCAGCTCATCGATTCCAAGAGCTGGCGCACCGACGACGATCTCGCGCAGGTCTATACCGCGTGGGGCGGCTACGCCTACGGTCGCGATCTCGACGGCGCTCCTGCCGCCGACGACATGCGCTCGGCCTACCGCCGAATCACCGTGGCCGCCAAGAACACCGACACCCGCGAGCACGACATCGCCGACTCCGACGACTACTTCCAATACCACGGCGGCATGGTCGCCACCGTACGCGCGCTCACGGGCAAGAACCCGGAGGCCTACATCGGCGACAGCACCCGGCCCGACGCGGTGCGCACCAGGACGCTGTCGGAGGAGACCTCGCGGGTGTTCCGTGCCCGCGTGGTGAACCCGCGCTGGCTGGAGGCGATGCGCAGGCACGGCTACAAGGGCGCGTTCGAGATGGCGGCCACCGTCGACTACCTGTTCGGCTATGACGCCACCACCGACGTCGTCGCCGACTGGATGTACGAAAAGCTCACCGAGAGCTACGTTTTCGACGACATGAACCGCAAGTTCATGGAGCAGTCCAACCCGTGGGCGCTGCACGGTATCACCGAACGGCTGCTGGAGGCGGCCGAGCGCGGCATGTGGGCCGCCCCCGAGCCGGAGACGCTGGACCGGTTGCGCCAGGTGTACCTGGAGACCGAGGGCGAGCTCGAGTAGCCTCGGCGTCGTGCGGGCGGACCCGGTTATGATCAGGTCCGCCCGCCACCGATGCCGTGGTATACCACCGCAAAACGACGCCTCGGTTTTTATTGTGCCGCATGTTGTTTCGTTCCGGTTATCGGTGGATTCGAGCGCGCAAATACCATCGACCAGAATTGGCAACCCCCCAATTCCAGGGCCGATTCGCTGATCTTGCAACACAATTCGGTCTCGTCATTCTATCGACACCGAGAGCGCCCATGGCGCATCATTATCGATGTCCCTAAAGCCGATTCTCGGGGCACACAATATTCGGATCGGCCGGATGATGGAGATTCATCATGATCAAAAAGTTGATAGCGGCCGCGGTGCTGACCGTTGCCGCGACCACCGGCATCGCCACCGCGACCGCCAACGGCTCGCCCGGCGGCGTGGTGGCGGGGGTGGACCGGGGGGTCGAGTACACGGCCTCGGTGGCGCCGGATCGCTCGGGTGCCACGCTCACCCTCGCGTCCGGGACCTTCGAGGTCGCGCCGGACGCGGTGCTGGTGCACGCGCCCGACGGCACGGTGATCGGCAGCCTGCCGACCACGCTGCACACCGTGGCGGGGCAGCAGGTGCAAGTCGCGCCGGTAATCGACGCGAGCGCAACGGAATTGACGCTCACCCCGGTGAGCGGCCCGGTCCGGCCGGAACTGGCGTTCATCGGCGATGCGGGAACGACGATCGGTGGTATCGCGATCGGCTGTGTGATCGGCGCATTGATCGGCGCGATCTTCCTCATCCTTCCCGCCATTCCCGGCTGCATCATCGGCGCCGTGATCGGCGGGATCATCGGCGCGAACGCCTGAGCCGAGCAATCGCGGGGTGAACGGCCCCGCGACCACCGGCGGCCCGTCCTGGACGAATTCCGGACGGGCCGCACTCACGCCCTCGCAATTTCCGGACATCCCGCTTTTCATTTCCGCGGAAAATCGGTTCGCGCGGACTCTCGAAACGCTGCATGGGCGATACGACATCTGCGCGGCGTGTCGAGTCTCTGCGGGAAGCCCGCCTCGCCGAGGGGTGGGGGGCGGCCAGGTCTGCCCCGGGTTCGCGGGGAGGGCGCGGCGGGTGCCGATGGCGGCGGTGAGCGGCGGAAATGCGTCGAAAATTGGGGTGTCCAGCTATTGACTAGCGGGGAAAACCGAGGACGATAGGTTGTATACCGGAAACACCGAAGAAGAGTCGTACAAACGGCGGAGACGTCCAAAGAATGTAGTGACAAATCTTCAAGATCCGGCTAGGCCCCCGGCAAGCCAGTCGAAGACCGGAGTCGTCAGCGACGACTGAGACTCATGGAAATCGATGGAGACTACCGGGGACTGTTCTGTTCGGGGGTTGTTCGCCCCGCTCCTCATCCGGCCTTCGGAACGAGCGTGTTGTGCCGCGCCGCCGTCCACCACCGGCCGTTCTCCTTCACCAGGACGTACAGCGCGACCATCGCCGGGTCGTGGTCGATCGGCTCGCCGTCCGTCGTGATCGCCCGCGCCGCCTTGTGCGCGACGGCGACATCGGGGCGCAGGAAGACGATGTCGGTCACCTCGTACCTCGCGTACTCATCTTTCAGGAACCCGGCCAGCCCCTTGCGCCCCGCGTCGAGCAGCGCCTCCCGTCCGGTGATCACCGTGCCCATCGCGTTCCCCGCCGACGCGTTGGCCGTGAACCCGCTGACCATCAGCTCCGCGTCCAACCTGGCTCGGCCCGATCGGATCCTGCGCCTGGCCGCGGACAACAAGACCTACGGTCCGCAGGCGTCGCTGATCCTGGCGGCGGCTCGCGCTACGACCTGTCCGCGCTGAGGAGATTGTCATGATCGTTCACCTGCTGCGTTTCGCGTTCCGCGACGAGGCGACGGAGGAGCGGGAAGCGGACGTCCTCGCCGCGATGCGGCGCACGGCGGGGGTGGAATCGGTGTCGTTCTCGGCGGTCGGGCAGCACCTGGGAGATCCGACGGCGGGGTACACGCACAGCTACTGCGTCGGCATCGCCGACCTGGCGGCGCTCGAGCGCTACATGCACGACCCGGTGCACCTCGCGGGCGATCCCGGCATCATTCCGCACCTGGCCAAGCTCGCGATCGGCCCGGACGTCTCCGACGACATGGATCCGGAGCTCGGCGCCAAGATCATGGCCATGCACGAACGCAAGCTCGCGATGTACCCGGAGTGGGCTCGGCTGATGGAGTCGATCCCGGAAGTGCTCGTCGCCTAGGAAATCCCGCTCTCGAATCGGACGCGTGGATCACCGCCCACCCGCGGGCCGCCGCGCAGTATTTCGTCGACGACGCGGTCGCCCGCGGCGGGTCCGCCGACCTGGACGCGTGGGAGGCGGCGTTGCGCGGCAGGCCGTTCGGCGTCCGGTCGGCCACCGAAGCGTTCCTCGACGAGCAGCAGCGCGCCGCCGACCTGCTGGCCGCCGACGGGCTGCCGCCCGCCACGGTACGGTGCGCGACGCGGTGCTGCCGTGGATCGGGGAGGTCGTCGCCGACACCGAGGCCGCCGCGGTCTGAGCCCGCGCGGTCGACCGGCTCGGACGGTTGTCGAGCCGGTCGGCCCGTCACGGCGGGCTCTCGATCGATCGCGCCGATCCGGGCCGCCGCGATGTGGTGGACTGGAGCGATGCTGGAGAACCGCGATCAGCTGGACGTGCGCGTGCCGACGCCTGTGCGGGAGCGGCTGCGCCCGGTGGCCGAGGCCCTTGGGCGCCGCGGGCTGGTACTGCTCTGCGGCTTCCCCGCCTCCGGGAAGTCCACGGCCGCAGCGTATCTGCGCGCGCTGTGCGGCGCCGTGGTGCTGGACAAGGACCGCTTCGTGCCGCTGCTCGAGGAACAGGTGATGGAGCAGTTGACCGGCGACCGCAACGACCGCGATTCCGACACCTATCGGACGCTGATCTCGCCCGGCCTGTACGAGGGACTCATCCGCACCGGATTGACTGCCGCCGCCGCCGCGCCGGTGGTGCTGGACGCGCCGTTCCTGTCCACGATCCGCAACGCCCACGCCGCCGGGCGCACCCTCAGCGAGTACGTGCGCGGCTATCCCGAGGCGGCGCGATCGATGCCGATCGTCACGGTGTGGCTGGACACCCCTGCGGATCGGATCAGGGCGCGGATGATCGCGCGGGGCGCCGACCGGGACGCGCCCAAGCTGGCCGAGTGGGAGGCGTACCGGTCCGCCGTGCTCGAGTCGGGGACCCGCGAGAAGGCTTGTCGCGCCTGCGATGTCGTGATTCCCAGCTGACAGCCCGAAGCTCAGGCCGGATACGTCCGCGCCTCGGTGGCCTTGACCGCAGCCCACAGGCGCAGGCCGGGTCGCAGGCGCAGTTCGGCGACCGTGGCCGGGGTGATATCGGCGAGCACGGGCGGGTGACCGTCGAGGCGGACGCGGGTGGTGTGGGCGTGCTGTTCGATGCCGCCGATGGTGACCGGCCAGGTGTTGCGCGGGCTGCCCTCGGGGCGTTCCAGGTGCAGGCTCACCGCGTTCGGCGGGAAGGCGACGTGGACGCGTCCGTCGGCGGGTTCGGCGACGGTGAGCTCGCCGCCCCCATCGAGTTCGACGGTGAGCTCGCGGGCGGCGCCGCGATACAGGTTGAGGCCCACCAGATTCGCCACGTAGTCCGAGCGTGGTTGCCTGGCGACCTCGGCGGGCGGCCCCTGCTGCACGACCCGGCCGTGTTCGAGGATGATCAGCCGGTCGGCGAGCACCATGGCGTCGAGCGGGTCGTGGGTGACGAGCACCGTGTGGCCAGGGTAGTCGCGCAGATGGTGGGCCAGATCGGAACGCACCTGGAGCCGGGTGCTCGCGTCGAGCGCGGCGAGCGGCTCGTCGAGCAGCAGCAGCCGCGGGTCGGTGACCAGCGCGCGGGCCAGCGCGACGCGCTGAGCCTGACCGCCGGACAGCGCGCGAGGTTTACGGTGCGCGTGCTCGGCGAGCCCGACCCGGTCGAGCCATTCGGCGGCGCGCTGCCGGGCTTCGGCGCGACGGTGGCCGCGGGCGCGCAGGCCAAAGGCGACGTTGTCCAGCGCGGAGAGGTGCGCGAAGAGCAGGTAGTCCTGGAACACCACGCCGACCTCGCGGCGTTCGGCGGGCACGAACACCGACGGCGGCGCGTCCCAGGTGCGCTCGCCGAGCCGCAGGTGTCCATCGGTCACCGGGAGCAGGCCGGCCAGCGCCCGAAGCGCGGTGGTCTTGCCCGCGCCGTTCGGCCCGAGCAGCGCCACCACTTCGCCCGGTTCGGCCGCGAGCGCGAGGTCGAGGCTGAATGCGCCACGGGTGACGCGTATTTCGGCGTCCAGCGTCACAGCGCACCTCGGATCCAGCGCTCCCGCAGCGCGACGAGCACACCTACCGAGACCACTAGCAGCACCAGGCTCAGCACGATCGCCGCGTCCGGATCGGTCTCCAGCGCGAGGTACACCGCCAGCGGCATGGTGGTGGTCTTGCCGGGAAAGTTGCCCGCGAAGGTGATCGTCGCCCCGAATTCGCCGAGCGCGCGGGCCCAGCAGAGCACCGCGCCCGCGACCACGCCGGGCAGCACCGACGGCAGCGTGACGCGGCGGAAGGCGTACCAGCGCGACGCGCCGAGGGTGGCGGCGGCTTCCTCGAACCGCACATCCGCGGCGCGCAGCGCGCCCTCCACGGAGATGACCAGGAACGGCATCGCCACGAAGGCCTCGGCCACCACCACGCCCGCCGTCGTGAACGGCAGCGAGACGCCGAACCAGTCGTAGAGGTACCGGCCGGCCAGCCCGCGCCTGCCGAGCACCAGCAGCAGTGCGACACCGCCGACCACGGGCGGCAGCACCAGCGGCACGGTGACGAGCGCGCGAATCAGCCCGCGGCCGGGCACTTCCCCGCGAGCGAGCAGCCAAGCGAGCGGAATACCGAGCAGCAGGCAGACGACCGTGGCGAGGCTCGCGCAGAACAGCGAAAGCCGCAGTGCCTCACCTACTTCGGCGCTGAACAGGCGTTCCGGCATGGTCTGCCACGGCGCCCGCAGCAGCAGCCCTGCCAGCGGGACGAGCAGGAACAGCAACCCGCAGACGGCGGGCAGCACCAGGACGAGCGGTCGCCGCCCGCGGACCGCCCGCCGTCGTGCGGGTGCGGTCACGGTGTGTCGAAGCCGGCCTGCGCGAACACCGCCTTGGCCTTGTCCGACTTGACGAAGTCCACGAAGGCCTGCGCCGCGGCCGGGTTGGGAGACTCGGCCAGCGGCGCGACCGGGTAGTCGTTGACCGCCTTGTCGGCCTCCGGGAAGTCGATGCTCTCCACCTTGTCGCTCGCGGCCCGCACGTCGGTGCGGTAAACGAGCGCGGCGTCGACTTCGCCGAGCGTCACCTTGGTCAGCACGGCCTTGACGTCGGGTTCGCGGGTGTCGGGCTGCGGAGTGACGCCCGCGGCTTCGAAGACCTTCTGCGCCGCGGCCCCGCACGGCACCTGCTCGGCGCACAGCGCGAGCTTGGGTTCGGACTTGCCGAAATCGGTCAGCCCGGCGATGTGTCCTGGATTGCCTTTCGGCACCGCGATCGTCAGCCGGTTGCGCACGAAGGTGGACGGCGTCGCGGTGACCTCGCCCTTGTCGACGACCTGCTGCATGTTCTTCGGCGCCGCCGAGGCGAACACGTCGGCGGGGGCGCCCTGGTTGATCTGCTCGGCGAGCGCGGAGCTGGCCCCGAAGCTGTAGACGACCTTGACGCCCGGATGTGCGGCCTCGAACTGCTTGCCGAGTTCGGTGAAGGTCTCGGTGAGCGAGGCGGCGGCGAAGACGGTCACGGTGCCGGTCACGGAGTCGCCCGTGGCCGGTGCGTCGTCGGAGCCGCAGCCCGTCAGAGACGCGAGTACGAGCGTCGCGGTGACCGCGCTCACCGTGCGAAACAGTGTCATCCTCATCAACTTTCCGGTATTTCGACAACGACGTGTGTGGACTTCACCGACGCGACGGCGACGCTGCCGACCTCGAGCCCGAGCTCGTCGACCGATTCACGGCTCAGCAGCGAGACCAGCCGGAACGGCCCGGCCTGCATCTCGACCTGGGCCATGACCGTGTCCTTGACGATGCGGGTCACGATGCCGCGCATACGGTTGCGGGCGGACGCCGCCACGGTGACGCCGGGCGCGGGCGCCTCGGCGTTGGCGCGCAGGAATTCGGCGAGATCGCGGCCGTCGACGCCCTTGCGCCCGTTGTCGAGCAGGATCGCGGGCAGCCGCCCCTGATCGATCCACCGCCGCACGGTGTCGTCGCTGACGCCCATGAGGGCGGCCGCCTCGCTGATCCGCAGATTCGCCACGGTCGGGAGTTTATTGCCGCATTCGCGGAAAGGGAAACCGAACCGGCCGCGAACCCGCCGCGGCTGAGTCCGGGCGTCCGTAGGGGTTCGCTCGGTCGTCCCTGAATCAGTCGACGGTGCGTTACGGGCGCGCGCTCGACGAGATCGTTCGGCAGGGCCGACGGCTATGTGCCGATCGGGGACCGGCTGGAGCAGTCGAAGTCGGAGCTCTTCGCCGTCGCCCGCCGCACGCTGGGCACCCTGGAAGTCTCGGGCCCCTCGAATCGATAGCGGCTCAGGCTGATTCGGCCAGCCCAGCCGATCGCCACGTGTCGGCGAGTTCCTGGAGCGGAAGGTCGAGTGCCTGGCTCAGTGCGATCACGGTCCCGAACGCGGGCGACGGCAGCCGGCCGGTCTCGATCTTGCGCAGCGTCTCCGGCGAGATCCCCGCCGCGGTGGCCACCTCGGTGAGATCGCGCGGGCCGCGGGCCGCGCGCAGCAGAGCGCCCAAGCGGCGGCCCGCCTCGATCTGGGCGGGCGTCAGCGGCAAACGAACCATGCGCCCCAGGGTAGATGCGGTATTTAAATACCGCAATCTCGAAAGCGGCCGGGCCATCGGTGCGCCGGTCGACCCTGCGGTGGAGATCCTGCCGAAGCCGGTGTTCGAGCCGGGCCGGACGATGACGACCGACATCGCGCGTCCGCGGCGGGTCAGGCCTCGAACAGCAGGTACAGGCCGGTGAAGGTGAAGCCGATCATGGTCAGCATCAGCGCCAGCTGACCGGTGAGCCGGTGCGCGGGAGGCAGCAGCCGCAGGCAGCGATCGTGGGCCGCGGCGACGCCGAGGATGTGACCGGTGAGCACGGCGAGCACCTTGAGGCTGGCCAGCACAGCGGGGTGGGTGGACAGGATGTAGTGCACGTCGAGGTCGGCCAGCCCGAGGATGTTCCATCCGCGCTGGAAGGGGTCGGCGCACAGGATCAGCGTCGCCTGCCCCTTCTCGACGAGAAAGCTGAGGTAGTGCGCGATCAGGTAGCCCGCCACGATCGGGGTGAGGCTGTGCGCGAGCCGCCTCGGCAGCAGCGCCCGTTCGGGTTTCGTGAGGCCGCCGGTCGCCCGGGCCGCCAGACCGAAGACGCCGCCGACCACGGCGATGAACCCGAGCAAGCCCGCGGTGCGCAGCAGCGTGGTCGCCAGAGTGGAGTCGCCGCCCACCCGATCGAGGAAGTCACGCCACCCGGCGAACATCGAAAAGCTGTCGAAGGCAGTGGATCCCAGCAGCGTCGCCGCCACCGCGACCGAACCGGCCAGTGCGGGCGTGCCCGCGAGATTGTTCAGCGGCCACCGCAGCACCGGGACGCCGGTCTCGCGGCGGGCGAAGGGACTCAGCCGCGCCAGCAGACTGCTGTACACCTCGAGCGGATCGCCGTGTTCGGCCCACGCCGTGCCGAAAACCACGAGTCCCGCGGTTCCCGCGATCAGGTAGCCGAGAAACCAGATCGTCACGGCGAGTACCGAACCCGGTTCGGGGAACGCCAATTCCAGCCACACGAAGGAGAACAGGCCCAGCGCCGCGGGACGGTTGCCCCACGCTTCGGGATAGTGCAGCGGCCCGTACTCGGGCGGCCGCCCCGTCACCCGGCAGATCGAGCGGTGCAGTGCGCGGGTGGGGGAGAGGATCTTCCACACGGGCCCCAGCACCAGCGAGGCCACCATCACCCCGACCCACACGAAGATGTAGACGATCCCCGGCACCGGATTGCGCGCCGAGTCGGACGTACCGAAGAGCCCGGCGACCAGGACCGCGAGCGCGCCGAGCAGTCCGATGCCGCCCAGCACGGTGCGCACCGCAGTGGAATCGACCACGGCGCGCGCGAACCCGGGCAGCGGCGCGCCGGGCGAATCCGGATCCAGTCGCGGCTCGCGCCACGCGAAGGCCAGCACGGCGAAGGAGAACGTCAGGGCCCAGGCGGCGCCGATCAACGCGTAGGACAACGGAATCGGCAGATCGGTCGCACCGGAGATCCCGTGCGCGCTGACCTCGATCACGGGCGAACGACCACCGTGGCGACGGTCTTGTGCGCGTGATGCAACTCGACCTCGACCCGGCCCGGCACCTCCACCGTGAACCGGAAGCGCTGACCGGCCCCGGGGCGGACCGCGAAGGTGTACTCCGGCGTGGCGTGCACGTGGAGTTCGTCCTCGGAGTCACTGTCGACGACGAGATCGATCGGCTGGCCGACCTTCGCGTCCCTGCGCGCGTTGACGGGACTCACCGTCCCGTTCGCGATACGGAACTCCACGACGACGGCGTCGGCTTCGGCGGTCGCGCTCACGCCCGGCTGCTTCGTGCTGTCCTCCGCGGAACAGCCGAGCGCGGCGGCCACCACCGCGAGGGCAACCGCCGCGTCTCGCCAGGTGCGAGTCATCGGGTCTCCTCGTCGCCGCTCGCGGGGGACTTCGCGTTCGGTTGGCCCTCGCGCCGCTCGGCGCGGCGGTCGCGCACCGCGATGAGCACGATGATGCCCACCACGGCGAGCGCGGGAAGGAAGGCGGGGATCGCCAGCAGAACGGAATGGTCCGCCAGCAGGTCCACGCCGTCGCCGGGCGTGGTCATCCCGCCGTCACCGGCGCGGTCGCGTCGGTCCGGGCGGTGATGGAGTAGCGGTCGTTGATCCGCGCCGCGCCCCAGGACAGCGCGCCGATGAGGATCGCGCTGCACACCAGCACGACCAGCGAGGCCGCGCCGAACAGCCAGTCGGGGTGATCGAACGAACGCTCCCGCTGAAGCACCGTGATCTCGGCGACGAATGGGCGGGTGAACTCCGGCGGAGCGGCGACCTCCGCCGCGCCGATACCGGCGTCGTAGGGCATGAAGATCGGCAGCGCGGTCAGCGTGCGGCCGTCCTGCAGGCGCAGCACGGTCTTCCATGATCCGTGCGCCGGAACGGGTTTCGTCGAGACGTAGTGGCCGTCGCCGACTCGCCGCAGCTGATCGACGACCAGGCCGCGGCCGGGGCTGTCCGACCCGACGCCGCCCTGCCAGGCCAGGATCTGCAACCACTCGGGATCCGAGCCGACCAGGTCGGCCGGGTCTAGTCGCACATCGGCGGTCACCATGCGGCCGCCGTCGACGGGCTCGGCGTCGCGCAGCGCGACGGTGGCGCTCGCCTGATCGGGGACGCGAACGATCAGGCCGTTGGTCGTGGCGGCGGCGACGATCAGCACCGCGGCGACCATCATGGCGCGGCGCACCGGCGGGCGCGGCAGCGGCTCCCCGCGCAGCACCATGCCGAGCAGCGCGCCGACGACGCCGCCCGCGATGCCGGTCGGCACGCTCATCGCCAGCAGTTCCGGCCACATCGCCGCCGGCCACGGATCGACGAATACGGCGTCGACCCACCGGGATTCGAGCCAGACGCCGACGGTGGCCACCGCGAGGCCCGCCGCCGCGCCCCACCAGAGCGGCTTGCGCGCCAACGGGAGCAGGGCGAGCAGTTCCACGACGACGGCGGCGCCGAGGTAGAGCGGGAAGACGTTGCGCGGCGCGTCGATGATCGGCCCGCCGACCAGGAATGCCACCACCCCGCGCACGACCGCGGCGAAGCCGACCACCACGAAGGTGCTGAACGCGCCCAGCGTCGCGCGAGCGGCGACCAGCGAGACGGTGGCGGCCGCGACGATCAGCATCGGTTGCAGCACCAGCCGGAACTGTTCGACGCCGAAATCGAATTCCACCTGGAACACCGAGAGGCCGATGATGAGGCCGCCGAACGCGAACGCGCGCAGCGTCCAGATCAGGCGTCCGTCCGCGCGATCCGGGTCCGGCCGGTTGCGGCTGCCCTCGAATTCCAGCAGCAGCACGCCGACCAGGGAAAGCCCTGCGCCGCCGATCAGCATGAGGTGCGTGGGTCCCCACAGCGTGACGTCCTGGCCGAACATCCTGTGCCAGATGTCGTCGAGCGGAAACCCGATGAGCGCGTAGAGGCCGGCGCCCGCGATGAGGATGCCGCCGACGGGCGCGTACCAGGTGCGCGTGATCCGCACCGCCGCCGCGCCCGGCTTCTCGTCCATGGGCAGCACGATCGCCAGCATTCCGGCGGTGAACAGGAAGAACAGGCCGGCCAGGATGAAGTAGTGCGCCGGATTGGCCAGCGGTCCCTCGTCGCGGCCGTTGCCGACGTGCAGGCTGACGTCCCAGATGAAGCCGAGCAGCGCGGTGAGGATGGTGGCGAGGAACATCACGATGGGCAGGGCCACCCAGCCGGGCCGGTTGAAGACGGCGCCGATGCGGTCGGCCAGTGCGCCGAGCCAGGTGATGCGTCGAGTCCGGTGCAGGTACCCGACCCAGAGCAGGGCGAGCGCGATCAGGCCCGCGGAGCCGGTCATGATCGCCACCTGATCCAGCGCCGCGCCGCCGCCCTCGGTGCCGGGCGCGGCGAGCCGTCCTATCGCTTCGTGCATCGTGCCGGACACGACAACCTCCAACCGCACTGAGTTTACACTCGTAGCCGTATTAATGTTACGAAAGGTAGCACACATAAACGGTGGTGTGGTGTGCTTGCGTCGCCGTACCGGGAGTTGGCAGTTCGGACCCGTTTCCGTCGATGCCGGAACGGGGCGTCGCGCGCGCCGCGAGGGGTGGCGCGCGCGACGCCCATGTCGGCTATCGGGAGCACGACTGTTCACTCGTTGGATGTGACGCCGCCCACCGGCTGGATACCCGGTCGCGCCTCGAAAACTCGTTCCCGTGACGCGGGGTTTCCGCGCTCGGAAACCGGACATCCCCCGAATGGAATGAGAACGCCGCGAGAGCGAGAGGGAGGATTCATGGTTTCCCGCGACACGATCGCCCAGCTTCGTCAGGACATCACCACGGCCGAGGATTGCAACGATCGCCAGGCCGCCGAGCGGTTGCGCGCCGAGCTGGCGGAGGCCATGCGCGCCTTGGAGCAGGGCGAGGACGACGCGGAGTAAGGGCCGCCTGCCGGTGATCCGGCGCGTGTGTCTCTCGAGTCCTGCCGCGCCCGGGAATCGCCGGGCGCGGCGAGCTCTCGTGTGCGATTGGTATTTAAATACCGACGCCGCTACGCTGGTATAAAAATACCGGTCGACCGTCGGCGCGTCCCGCCGGCGGGGTCGGAACCGGTAGTGGATTCGGCGCAGTGGAGGTCGGAAATGGTGGAGTTGAAGTCGGCGGCGGAGATCGCCCGGATGCGGGTGGCCGGTGAGTTCGTCGCGGACGTGCTCGCCGAGGTGCGCACGCGGGCGCGGGTCGGGGTGAACCTGCTCGACCTGGAAGCCTATGTGCGCGAACGCATCCGCGACCGCGGCGCCGTCTCGTGCTATTGGGATTACGCGCCGTCCTTCGGGCGCGGACCGTTCCGGAACACGGTGTGCCTGTCCGTGAACGACGCCGTGCTGCACGGACTTCCGTTCGACTACGTGCTGCGCGATGGCGATGTGCTGAGCATCGACCTCGCGGTCGGCGTCGACGGGTGGGTCGCGGATTCGGCGATCACGGTGATCGTCGGGACCGCGGCGGAGGCGGACCTGCGGCTGGTGCGTGCCACCGAGGAGGCGCTCGCCGCGGCCATCGCGGTGGCATTGCCCGGCAACCGCATCGGCGATCTGTCCGCGGCCATCGCGGGGGTGGCCCGCGCCTACGGTTATCCGGTCAACACCGAGTTCGGCGGGCACGGCCTCGGGCGCACCATGCACGAGGATCCGCACATCCCGAACACGGGCCGTGCCGGTCGCGGCTATCCGCTGCGGCCGGGACTGACCATTGCCATCGAACCGTGGTTCGCCCGCACCACCGATCGCATCTACACCGACGCCGACGGCTGGACCATCCGCTCCGCCGACGGTTCGCGTACCGCGCACTCCGAGCACACCGTCGCCATCACGGCCGACGGGCCGCAGGTGCTGACCCGCGCGGCCTGACGCGGAACCTCCTTCGCCTCAGCGCGTTTCGGTGAGCCAGCGCTCCAGCTCGGCGCTCGCACCGAGTTCGGCGGCCACTGCCGCGCGATCTTCGGCCGAAAGATTCAGCGCGCGCACCTCGTCGCGGTATCGGGCGGCGCGCTCCGGGTCCTCCGCGGCAATGGCGATCTCGGCGAGCATGGCCAGCGCCCGCGCGCGCTCCACCGGCGCGGCGGTTGCGGCGAAGCGACCGAGGCCGACTTCGAGCACCCGCGCGGCGGCTTTGTCGTCGGTCTTGAAATCGCGCAGGATTCGCGCGTTGTCGATGACCCTCGCCAGATCTTCCAGGTCGCGTGAGCCGCCGTACTCGCGGTCGTCGGGCTCGTCGCGCTGGATGAACAGCAGGGAATTGCCGTCGGGGTCGACGAGGGTGAAGCGGCTCTGCCCGGGGCGGAAACGCGTGATGCGCGGGCGGCCCTTGGTAGGCACCTTGCCGAAGGCGGCGCGCAACGCGGCGGTGAAGTCGCGGTGGCGCGCGGCCACGTCGTCGACCATCACCAGGCAGCCGACGCGCTCCGGCGGCAGCTCGAAGCCCTTGGGCGGCGAGTTGAAATGCACCGGACAACCGTGGAATTCCAGCGCGAGATAGACGTAGGGGCGGGTCTGCTCGTGGGTCACCGTGTAGCCGATGGCCCGGTAGAAGTCGAGGGTGGTGGCCGGCGACGCGGTCCACAACACCGGGACCGGAGAGTCGTCCATGAGTCGTTCCTCCGACACTAGTCAAATTTGAGTACCGCCAACCTAGGCGCGCGCTCTCCCGGAAGTCAAATTTGAGTAGCATGGGTCGATTCGTGGCGACAGGGAGAAAGGAACGCGCGTGGCGGCCGTGCGTCTGCTCGTCCTCGGGGTGATCCGCACCCGCCAACCGACGCACGGTTACGCCGTGCGGCGCGAACTGCTGTCGTGGCGGGCCGAAACCTGGACGAACGTCAAGCCGGGCTCGATCTACCACGCGCTCAAACAGCTCACGCAGGAAGGGAAGCTGCGCGCGCTCGGCACCGAGGACAGCGACCAGGGACCCGGCCGGACGCTGTTCGAGCTCACCGAGGCGGGTGAGGCCGAGTTCCGCACGCTCATGGACGCCGCGCTGGTGAGCATCGATATGGAAGAACTCGGCGCCGCCATCGCTTTCATGGACGCTCTGCCCCGCGCGCACGTCATCGCCAAACTGGCGGAGCAGCGGCGCAACGCGGCCGCGGTACGCGAGGACCTGCTGGCCATGATCCCGACCTTCCCCGGCCGCTACGAGGCGCCGCACGCGCCCGATCTGCTCGAGCTGTGGAGCGGCGTGTTCGACAACCTCACCCGATGGACCGACGGACTGCTCGCCCGCCTGGAGTCGGGCGAGTACCGCATGCCGGAGTGATCCCTTCGTGCTGCCCTCGCACCCCCGCCGCGCCCCCGGATACGCTGTGATCATGACGAACTCGCTCGGTGAGGCAGGCTCCGCCGACTACGTGCAGCTGACCACCTTCCGCAAGGACGGCACGCCCGTCAGCACGCCGGTGTGGGCGGTCGCCGACGGCGGCAAGCTGTACATCTGGACGGAGACCGAGAGCTGGAAGGTCAAGCGGCTGCGCCGGGATCCCGCATGCACCGTGCAGGCGTGCGACGCCAGAGGTAAGCGGGTGCGCGGCGCCGTCGTCGCGGGCACCGGGCGCGTGCTGGACGCCGACGGTACCGAACGCGTGCGCGCGTTGCTGCGCAAGAAGTACTGGCTGCTGGGACCGCTGCTCATTCTGGGCAGCACCCTGCGCAGGGGCAAGGCCGGCACGATCGGCATCGAGTTCACGCCCGACGCCTGACCGGCGCTGCCCGGCGAGGTCGATCCCCGGGTCCGCGCACACTCGGAGCGGAAGCGGGAGTGCGCAGATTCGGCCGAATGCCCGGAAGGTCCGGAATAGGCAAGGCGGACACGGGGATTCCGGGGGTACCGGCGGAGGCGGTGATCATGGCTCGGCTATCCTTCGTCGGGCATACCGGGGTAGTCCCCAGGCGGACACGATGTCTCGACCCTGCCCCGGGGGGAGGGATCGTTCATGACAGCACCGACTCGGCCGCCGCGGGCCTCGCAGCCTTACCCGGTCGCCGCCCACTCGGACGCCGAAACCACCGACAGCGGTTGGCTTCCCGTGCTCGTCGCCGCTCTGGTCGGCGCCGTCGTCATCGCCATCGCCGGGGTGATCGCCGGACTCGTGGTGGTCAACATCCGCGAGAGTGCGGCGGCCGACAACCCGGTGCGGACACCGGCAGCCTCGGCGCCGCTGGCGCAGACCTCGGCTCCCGTCGCGCCGGTCCGCGCGGTGGATCCGCCGGCCAAGCAGCTGGACCAGATGGACCTACAACGCGGTGTGCAGCTGGTGCTCATCGACTCCTACGGCATGGACGACGTCCGCGACGTGCGCTGCCCCGGAGGTCAGACCGTCGTCCTCGGCGCGACCTTCGAATGCCTCGTGAAGGTCGGCAGCATGCAGAAGTCCGTATCGGTCACCATCACCGACAGCGACGGCACCTACGAGGTCGGCCGCCCGCACTGAGGCCGGTCGCCGCCACGATCCCGTCCGCACGGGCCGCTCCCAGCACGGAGCGGCCCTGCGTCGTGTCTCGGGTGGTGTCGTGTCTCAGGTGGCCTGGCTGACCGAGGACATGTGGAAGTCGGGAATCCGCAACGGCGGCATGGCGGTTCGGGTGAACCAGTCCTTCCACTCGCGGGGCAGCGTGGCCTGGGTCACGCCCGCCTCGGTGGCCCTGCGCAGCAGGTCGATGGGGCTCTCGTTGAAACGGAAGTTGTTCACCGCCGCGCTGACTTCACCGTTCTCCACCAGATACACGCCGTCCCTGGTGAGACCGGTCAGCAGCAGGCTGGCCGGATCGACCTCGCGGATGTACCAGAGCGTGGTGAGGAGCAGGCCGCGCTCGGTGCGCGCGATCATCTCGTCCAAGCTCGCGCCGGAACCCCCGGTGAGCAACAGGTTCTCGCCGGGCACCGTGGCGGGGGCGTCGAATTCGGCGGCGGTGGCGCGCGGATAGACCAGCGATTCGATGACGCCCTCGCGCAGCCAGTCGACCCGCGCGGCGGGCAGCCCGTTGTCGAAGACCGAGAGCGCCTCGGACGAGGCCGATGTCGCGACGAACGGCCGGTACTCCAGCCCGGCCGCGCTCGGGTCGGAATACAGCGTGAGCGGAATGTCGGTGAGCCGCTCGCCGATTCGGGTGCCGCCCGCGCGGGCGAAGGCGTTGTGCCCCTCCTGCGCGCCGCGGCCCTCCATCGACCACGCCATGTAGATCATCAGGTCGGCGACCGCCGAGGGCGGTAGCAGCGTCTCGTAGCGACCCGCGGGCAGCTCGACGCGGCGCCTCGCCCAATCCAGGCGTCGGTTCAGCTCGGCGAGCAGGCCCGGGGTGTCGACATCGGTGAAATCGGCGGTGCCGACGCCGACCCAGGCGCTGGCCAGCTCCGCGCCCGCACCGCGTTTGCCGTTGATCTCCACCGAGCCGGTCGGTTGCACGAAGCGGCGGCGGATGCCGGTGGAGGTGCCGAGCCAGGTGGTGTGCATCTGGTGGTGGGCGAAGCCGTACAGCAGGTCGGCGCCGTCGAATCCGGCCGACAGGTCACGGGCCAGATCGGCGAAGACCTCGATGCCCGTGCTGCCGGGTGCGGCCGCCCAGTCCTCGGCGGCGGCGTCCGATTCCAGCAGCGGCATCGCGTCTTTCGCGGGTTCGGCGGTGCGCGCCGCGTCCTCGCTGGCCCGTACGACCGCCTCGATCTCGGCGAGGTCGACGCTCGTCGAACCGACGCTGCCGACCCTGGCCGCATGCGGTCCGTCGCGGAAGATCGACACCACCGCCCAGTCCCGCGAGACCGACGAGCCGTTGGTCGTCATCGAATTGCCCGCCCAGCGCAGCGACGCCTCGTGCGCGTCGGTGACGATCACCATCGCCTCGTCGGCGCGGGAGAGCGCCAGCGCCCTCTCCACCACGTCGCCCGCGGGCGCCACACCGCGCGCGTGCACCCTGTCGCTGCCCGGCTCGCTCACTGACCGGCCTCCGTCCTGGTGTTGAGAACGTTGATGCCGCGCACCAGGATCGATGGGCAGCCGTGGCTGACAGCGGCCACCTGACCCGGCTGGGCCTTACCGCAATTGAAGGCGCCGCCGAGCCGCCACGTCGACGGGCCGCCCACGGCCTCCATCGCGCCCCAGAAATCGGTGGTGGTGGCCTGGTAGGCGACATCGCGCACCTGGCCGTCGAGCGCGCCGTTGCGGATGCGGAAGAACCGTTGGCCGGTGAACTGGAAGTTGTAGCGCTGCATATCGATCGACCACGATTTGTCGCCGACGATGAAGAGGCCGTCCTCGACCCGGGAGATCAGCTCCTCGGTGCTGGTGTCGCGGTCCGGGTCGGGTTGCAGCGAGACGTTGGCCATTCGCTGGATCGGCACGTGGTGCGCGGAATCGGCGTAGGAGCAGCCGTTGGAGCGCGGCAGACCGAGGCGCGGAGCGAACGCGCGGTCCAGTTGGTAACCGGCGAGCACGCCGTCGCGCACGAGATCCCAGCGCTGCCCGGCAACGCCCTCGTCGTCGTAGCCGACGGTGGCCAGGCCGTTGCGCTCGGTGCGGTCGCCGGTGACCTGCATGATCGGGGTGCCGTAGCGCAGCGTGCCCAGCTTGTCCGGGGTGGCGAAGGAGGTGCCCGCGTAGGCGGATTCGTAGCCGATGGCCCGATCGTATTCGGTGGCGTGACCGATGGATTCGTGGATGGTCAGCCACAGATTGCTGGGATCGATCACCAGATCGGTCGGGCCCGCGGTGACGCTCGGCGCCTTCACCTTCTCGGCAAGCCAGCCGGGGATCCGCGCGAGTTCGTCGTCCCAGTCCCAGATTCCGTCGGCGCCGGTGACGTACTCCCAGCCGCGCCCGGCCGGAGCGGCGAGGGTGCGCATCGTCTCGAAGACGCCCGCGGCCGAATCGACAGTGACGGCCTCGAGTTGCGGATGCAGCCGGACGCGCTGCTGGGCGATCGACGAGCCCGCGGTGTCGGCGTAGAAGGTCTGCTCCTTGACCTGCAACACCGAGGCGGTCACGTGATCGACGCCGTCCGCCGCGGCCAGCCTGCCCGAATAATCTTGTAGCAGAGCGACCTTGTCGGCGGTCGGCACGGTGAACGGGTCGATGTCGTAGGCCGAGACCCAGCGCGCGTCGGTGTAGCGTGGCTCGTCGGCCAGTTCGACGCGCTCCCGGTTCAGATCGCGCAGGGCCGTGGCCACGGTGACCGCGCGGCGCGCCACCTCGGCGGCGGTGTCGGGGGTGAGCGCGGCGTGCGAGGCGAAACCCCAGGTGCCGTCGACGATCACGCGCACGGCGAACCCTAGATCGGTGGCATTGCTGATCGCCTCGACGCGGCCGTCGCGCAGCCGGATGGACTGCGTGACCAACCGGTGCACGCGCAGATCGGCGTGTTCGGCCCCCGCCGCGGTGGCCGCCGCGAGCGCGGCGTCGGCCAGCGCGGACAGTGGTAGCGCGAGGAATTCGGCGTCGATCACCGAGCCGTCCCCGGAAGTCGCGATGCTCACCCCGTTTACGCTACCGGGTGTCCGCCGACCCGGGCATCGGCGGACAAGCCGCGCACCTCGGCGCGGTGGGCGATCGGCCGAAATACTCAGCGGTGCAAGAAGACATCCGTCGGCAGCCGATTCGTGACGCCGGATCGCACCGGCGCGAACGGCACGCGCAAGGCGTGGGTTACCGCATCGGCGCTGCGGAATGCCGTACTGTGCCCGCGTGCCGCCATCCGCCCTCCGTGACCGCAAACGTGACCGTACCCGCCGCGCGCTGCTCGAGGCCGCCGTCGAACTCTTCGAGACAAGAGGCTACGACGAGACCACGGTGGCCGACATCGCCGCCACGGCGGAGGTGGGCACGCGCACCTTCTTCAATTACTTCGCCAGCAAGGAAGAACTGCTCTTCCCCGAGCCCGACGATCGGGTGCGAATGGCGGTGGCCGCCATCGCGAGCCGCCGCGTCGGCGAGCGTCCGGTCGAGGTGCTGCTGCGCGCGCTACGGGCCGCGGGCGACAATCCGGGCGAACACCTCGTCGACGATCTGGGCGCTCGCATCGCCGCGGTGCGCGCCCAGGTCTCGCGGACCGTGCCCGCGGTGAGCGGCCGCGCCGCGCACGCCCAGCTGGTGGCGCAGCGCGAGATCGGCAGGCAGCTACACGCCGCGTTCCCCGACGAATTCGACGAGGTCGGCGCCGCGGCGCTGGTCGGCGCGGTGGTCGGTGCGGTGTCCGGCGCGCTCACCGTGCTCTTCCAGCAGCCGCACGCGGGACCCGAGGACGGTGAGCGGTTGCACCGCCAGATCAACGAGACCACCCGCCGCGTCCTGCGGCCGTGGCTCACCGCCAGCTGCGCGGCGCACGCCGAACCGGTCGGCTGAGCGCCTCGAAAGGCTGAGCGCGTTCGACTGACTGCGCACCGACTGACTGAGCGCGCCGCTCAGCCGAACTGCTGCCAGCCGAGGCGGAGCACCATCGCCACCACGACCACGAGCAGCACGACGCGGACGAATTCGGCGCCCCGGCTCAGCGCCATCCGCGACCCGGCGATCGCGCCGGCGATATTGGCGACCGCCATCGTCGCGCCGAGCGCGAACATGACGTGCCCGGTGAGGCCGAAGAAGAGCAGCGCGCCGGCATTGGACCCGCAGTTGATCACCTTCGCCATGCCCGCGGCCCGCACGAACTCGGTGCCGAGCAGCGTGGCGAAGGTGATGATCAGGAAGGTGCCGGTGCCGGGCCCGAGCAAGCCGTCGTAGAACCCGATCAGCCCGGCGGCCAGCGCCACGACCAGCACCACCTTGCGGCGGGTCGGCGGATGGGTGGCCATGGTGACGCCGATCGACGGGCGCAGCGTCACGACGATCGCGACCGACACCAGGACCACCATCACGATCGGGACGAACAGGTCGCGATCGATCAGCGAGACCGCCGCCGCGCCCGACGCCGCGGCCACGGCGGCGATGCCCGCCGCGGGCAAGAGCACCCGCCACTGCATCGGCACCTTCCTGGCGAAGGTCAGCACGGAGGCGGTGGTGCCCGCGAACGCGGCCAGCTTGTTGGTGCCGAGCGCGGTCTGCGGCGCGATGCCGGGAGCGACCAAGAACAACGTCGGCAGGACGATCAGGCCGCCGCCGCCGACCACCGCGTCGACCCAGCCCGCGGCGGTCGCGGCCGCCACCAGGGCCGCCCAGTCTGCAAGATTCACGGTGCAACCCAACCAGACGTCCCATGTTTCCGTGCTGCCTGGGACGGAGGGCCTAGTCTTGCCGGCATGCGCCGGTTCAGTCTGTGGCTTCGTGGCAAGCCCCTCGTGGCGGATTCCATCCTCGCGTTCGGCTTGCTGTTGCTGGACCTCACGGCCATCGGCGATTCCAACCAGAAGGCCGTGTACCTGGTGGTCGGCGGATTGCTGCCGATCCCGGTCGCCTTCCGCCGCGTCTACCCGAGGGCCACCGCCGCCACCATGCTCGGCCTGGCCATCAGCACCACCCTGCTGAGCTACCTGCTCGACGACAAGGCAATGCACCCGGCGCTGCTCGCGCTCGGGATCATGCTGTACACGCTGGTCGCCTACGTCGGCAGGCGCGAGGGCTTGCTGCTGCTGGCGGGTCTTGTCGTCGACACCACGCTGTCCACCCTGCTGCTCGACCAGCCCGTGTGGTCGACGATCGCGTTCATCGCGTTGTACTACGCGCTGTGCTGGACCTTGGCGGAGTTCAACGGCGCGCGGCACGCCTACGACGCCGAGGTGGCCGCGCGGCTCGCGGTCGCCGACTACGACCGGGAGCGGCGCACCCACGACGCGGTCGCGCTCGAACGCACCCGTATCGCGCGCGAACTGCACGACGTCGTCGCGCACGCGGTGAGCGTCATCATCGTGCAGGCCGACGGTGCGAAGTACGCGCTGCGCCGCGACCCGGACATCGCCGAGCAAGCCGTCACCACCATCGCGAGCACCGGCCGCGAGGCGCTGCGTGAGCTGCGCCGCACGGTCGCACTGCTGCGCACCGAGCACGCGCCCGATCAGCTGCCCCAGCACGGCACGGCAGGCATCGCCAGGGTGGTGGAGATGATGCGCGGCACCGGTCTCGCCGTCGAGCTGGAGCTGACCGGCGACATCGACGACATCGCCCCGGAGGTGAGCCTCGGCGTGCACCGGATCGTGCAGGAGTCGCTGACGAACACGTTGCGTCACGCGGGCGCCCACCCCAAGGCATGGGTCCGGGTGCACCGCCGCGACAGTGACGTCCTCGTCGAGGTCACCGACTCCGGCGGCGTTCCGATGCACGGGCCCGAGGCCAACCCGATCAAGGGCAGCGGCCTCGGGCTCGTCGGCATGCGTGAACGCATCGCGGTCCTCGGCGGAACCCTGGACGTGGGCCGCGCCGCTGACGGCGCCTGGCGGGTACGCGCGACCATCCCGCTGGTCACCGAGCCGCTGGACTGCTAGGGTGCGGTCCCGCTGCCGCGGGGGCGGTCCCGCTGCCGCGGCCCCGGATGGGGGCGGTCCCGCTGCCGCGGCCCCGGTGGGGGTGGTCCCGCTGCCGCGGCCCCGGTGGGGGCGGTTCCGCTGGTGCGGCCGCGGGGGATGGAGGGGCGGTTCCGCTGGTGCGGCCCCGGGGGAGTGGTCAGCTACGCCCGGTCACTCGAAGATCGCCGCGAGCTCGCGCAGCACCTCGCTGGCGGTGATCGGGTTCAGCGCGCCGAAGGCGGTGTCGCCGCATCGGCGCCACCACGGTGACGCGGGGCGCGAGCTCAGCTCGACCGCCTCGATGACCCGCTCGCCCTCGGGCTCTGCATCCCCGACGGCGATGCCGTCGTCTAGGTGCAGCAGCACCTGGAGGTCGCCGTCGACCCGGCGGTAGAGGTGATCGTGCACCCCGTCGATCGGTGCGCCGCGGCGCCAGCCGAATCCCTCCAGGCGCAGCAGCGCGCAGGTGGGCACCATGCGGTGCGCGAAGCGTTCCAGCGAGGTCGCCGCCCGCTCCCGCTCGGTCAGCGCGTGCACCTCTCTGGCCAGTTGCGGAAAGGGTTGGCGCAGTTCGTGATCCGTGAAATGGCTGACCCAGTGCGGTAGCTCGCCCGCGAGCTGGAGCGGATGGGCCACCGCGATACGGGCCGAGTCGACGCCGATCGTCCGCCCATCGCGGTCGGTCGCGGAGCCGTCCGCCGCGACACGGAAGGAGACCTCGAGGTTGGCTCGCTCGTCGAACCCGAGCCAGACCAGCCGTCGCGCCGGATGGCGCAAAAACGGATGGTCGAGGACGGAAACCCGATGCTGACCGCCGGTCCACGTGTGCTGCTGGATCATCGCGATCTCCAGAAGCCGAATCTGTTCGCACATCTCCCCACCACGAGAGTCGATTACAGGGAACGCAAGAGAATATCGGCGCGCGCCGACAAGTCCGGGAGACGCGCGGAAGCGGTAACCGAATTGTCGCCCGGCACCGCTAGATTGGACGCGTGCCGATCACTGTTCTCGTAGTCGACGACCAAGAATTGATGCGCATGGGGCTGAAGATGGTGCTCGGCGCGCATCCCGACATCGAGGTGATCGGGGAGGCCGAGAACGGCGCGGCGGCCGTCAGCAAGGCCAAGGAACTGCGCCCCGACGTGGTGCTGATGGACGTCCGCATGCCCGTGGTCGACGGCGTGACCGCCACCGGCCGCATCGTGGAAGCGGGCGACGGGTGCCGTGTCCTGGTGATGACCACCTTCGACCTGGACGAACACGCCCTGGGCGCGCTGCGCGCGGGCGCCAGCGGCTTCCTGCTCAAGGACACCCCGCCGGAAGATCTGGTCTCGGCCATCCGCAGCGTGGCCGCGGGCGACGCGGTGGTCTCACCGAAGGTCACCAAGCGGCTGCTCGACCGGCTCATCGCCGACGATCCCGCAGGCATGCGCGACCCCTCGGTGCTCGATGTGCTCACCGCGCGCGAACGCGAGGTGCTCGAGCAGATCGCCGCGGGCCGCTCCAACGCGGAGATCGCCGAGCAACTCTACCTCTCCGAAGCCACCGTCAAGACGCACGTCGGCCGGGTGCTCACCAAACTCGGGCTGCGCGACCGGGTGCAGGCCGTGGTGTTGGCCTACGAGACCGGGCTGGTGCGGCCCGGCGGCTGAATCTCAGCGAGCTATCAGCCCCGGGCGGGAGAAAAACACCGCTCGCTTGCGTTGGTAGGGGTAGATCGTCCGGAAGGAACGCCATGCCCGCCCTGCTGTTCGTGCTCTACGTGGTCGTCGAGATCGCCGCGCTGTTCGCCCTCGGTCAGCTGATCGGCGCGATGCCAACCATCCTGCTGCTCATCGCGGGCTCCGCGGCGGGCATGCTGCTGATCGGCTCCCAGGGGCGGCGGGTGTTCGACCAGTTCCGCCGGGCCGGACGCGGCGAGATCACCCCCGGCACCGCCGTCGCCGACGGCGCGCTGGTCGCGACGGGCGGAGTGCTGATGTTCGTGCCCGGACTGGTGACCTCGCTGTTCGGGCTGCTGTTGCTGCTGCCGCCGACCAGGATGCTGGTGCGTCCCATCGTCACCGCGCTGGCCGCGCGTCGCTTCGGTCGTCTGCTGAGCCGCGCGCCGTACCGCGGCGTCGTCATCGACGGCGACGAGGTGATCGACGGCGTGGTCGTCCAGCAGTGTTCACCCACCCCGTCGGCTCCGCCGACTGCCGTCCCCCAGTGGTACGACGACGGTCAAGGCAACGCCCGCCGGGCGGTCGGCCCGGCCTGACGGTGGGCCGTCCACGGTGATCGACCGAATCCGGCATACGGCAGACTGGTGACCCGTGGGTACCCAGTTGCTGATCGGCGGTCGTTTCTACAGCTCTAGTTCACCGGACGCGACCGCGATGGCGGTCAGCGACGGCATGGTGGTGTGGCTCGGCGCCGAGCGGCCCGGCCGCGCGTTGCACCCGGACGCCGAGATCATCGACCTGGACGGCGCGTTCGTCGCGCCCGCGTTCGTCGAGCCGCACGTGCACGTGACGGCACTCGGCCTGAAACTCACTGGACTCGACCTGTCGGGCGCGCGGTCGCTGGCCGACTGCCTCGCGGCGGTGCGCGAGCACGCCGCCGCGCGGCCGCACGGCGCGATCCTCGGCGACGGTTGGGACGAGACCCGCTGGCCCGAGGGCCGCCCGCCGACGATCGAGGAGATCGATGCCGCGGTGGGCCCCGGCCGTCAGGTGTATCTGGCCCGGGTGGACGCCCATTCGGCCGCGGTGTCCTCGGCGCTGCTGAACGCCGTGCCCGCGGTGACCTCGGCGGCCGGGTTCACCAGGGGTGAGCCGCTGCGTGGTGCGGCGCACCACCTCGTGCGCGCCGCGGTGCTCGGCGGTCTGGACCGCGCGCGGCGGGACGAGGCGCGCCGCGCGGCGCTGGACGCGGCGGCCGCTCACGGCATCGCGGCCGTCCACGAATGCTCCGGACCCGATATCGCGGGCCGCGACGACGTGCGCGAACTGCTGGAATTCGAGCACGGGGTGGAGGTCCGCGCCTACTGGGGCGAAGCCGTGACCAGCGCCGAGCAGGCCAAGACCCTGGTCGCCGAGCTCGGCGTGCACGCGCTCGGCGGCGACCTGTTCGTCGACGGGTCGCTCGGCTCGCGCACCGCCTGGCTGCGCGAGCCCTACGCCGACACGCCCGGGACGGGTATCGGATATCTGGACGTCGACGCCATCGCCGCGCACCTGCGAGCGTGTACCGCCGCGGGCATCCAGGCAGGCTTCCACGTCATCGGTGACGCCGCCATGGACGCGGCGGTCGCGGGCTTCCAACGGGTCGCCGACGAGCTCGGCGGTCCGGCCGTCGCTTCACGCGGACACCGCGTCGAGCACGCCGAGATGGTCGACGCCGAGCAGATCGGCAAGCTCGCCTCGTGGGGCGTGATCGCCAGTGTCCAACCGGGTTTCGACGCGACATGGGGCGGTACGGACGGCATGTACGCGGCCCGGCTCGGCGCCGAGCGGGCCGCCGCGCTGAATCCGTTCGCGGCCATGGCCGCCGCCGGTGTGTCGCTGGCCATCGGCTCGGACGCGCCGGTGACCGAGCTGAACCCGTGGCAGGCCGTGCGCGCCGCCGTCGACCATCGCACGCCGGGCCACGGCATCTCGCCGCGCGCGGCCTTCGCGGCCGCCACGCGCGGCGCCTGGCGGGCGGGCGGCGTGCGCGACGGCGTCGCAGGCACGCTCGTTCCTGGCGCGCCCGCCTCGTACGCGGTGTGGGAGGCCGACGATCTCGTCGTCGCCGCGGCCGCCGATTCGGTGCAGCGCTGGTCCACCGATCCGCGCTCGCGGGTACCGGGATTGCCTCCGCTGGAACCGGATTCGGCGCTGCCCCGGTGCCTGCGCACCGTGCACCGCGGCGCCACCCTGTTCGAGGCATGACGATGCCCGGCCTCGCGCGCACCGGCGTCGCTCCGGAACAGTTTCGCGGCGTAGCGGCGCGTGTCGTGGCCGCGCTGATCGCGGGACTGCTTCTCTTCGGCAGCTTTCCGCCGCGGCCGTTCTGGTTCCTCGCGCCGGTCGGCATCGCCGTACTCACCGCGACGGTCCGCGGCGCGGGCAGCCTGCGCGGCGGCTTCGGCTACGGAATGCTCGCGGGGCTCGGCTTTTTCGTGCCGCTGCTGCCATGGACGGGAATCTACGTCGGACCTGCGCCGTGGCTGGCGCTGTCCACCGCGTGCGCGGTCTACCTCGGACTGTTCGGCCTGCTGACCAACCTGATCGGGCGGCTGCCCGGCTGGCCGCTGTGGGTGGCGCTGGCCTGGGTGACGGCCGAATGGATCCGCTCCAGCTTTCCGTTCGGCGGATTCCCCTGGGGACGGCTGGCTTTCGGGCAGGCGGACGGTTGGTTCCTGTCGCTGGCCGCGGTCGGCGGCGCGCCGCTGATCGGCTTCGCGGTGGCGCTCACGGGCACCGGGCTCGCGGCGCTGGTCGAACGGCTGGCGATGGCGCGCCAGGCGGCGAAGGCCGCTGCGGGCGAGCGGAACTCGGCGGGCGAGGCCGTGGGCAGCGACTCGGCGAACTCGGCTAGATCCCGGGCAGGTCTCGCATCGAGGACCGGAATTATCACCGCGGCAGCGACTTTGGCTATCATGCCGATCGCCGGAGTGATCCTCCGGTCCGCGCTGCCCGCCCCTGACGACGGTGACCGGACGATCACGGTCGCCGCGATTCAGGGCAGCGTGCCGCGGCTCGGACTCGACTTCAACGCGCAGCGACGGGCGGTGCTGGACAACCACGTCCGGCGCACCGAGCAGCTGGCCGACGAGGTCGCCGCGGGGCGGGTGCGGCAGCCGGATGTGGTGATCTGGCCGGAGAATTCCTCCGACATCGACCCGCTGCGCAACGCCGACGCCGCGGCGCTCATCACGCGCGCCTCCGAGGCGATCCACGCGCCGATCCTGGTGGGCGCCGTGCTCGTGAACGGCGATCGCACCACAACGAATTCGGTGATGGTGTGGAACGGCGCGGCCGGCCCTGGGGACCGGCACGACAAGAAGATCATCCAGCCGTTCGGCGAGTACCTGCCGATGCGTTCCTTCTTCCGGCTGTTCTCCGAATACGCCGACCGGGCAGGCTATTTCGTGCCGGGTGACGGGGACGGCGTGGTGCGCGCCGACGGCGTCGACATCGGCGTGGCGACCTGTTACGAGGTCGCCTTCGATCGGGCCTTCCGCGATTCGATGCGGGCCGGAGCGCAACTGCTCACCGTGCCGACCAACAACGCGACCTTCGGCGACAGCGAGATGACCTACCAGCAGCTGGCCATGTCCCGTGTACGCGCGGTGGAGCACGGCAGGGCGCTGGTCGTCGCGGCGACCTCCGGTGTCAGCGCGATCGTCACCGCCGACGGCGCGGTGCCGCAGCAGACCGATCTGTTCGTGCCCGCGGCCCTCGTCGCGGACCTGCCGTTGCGCAGCAGCACCACATTGGCTACTCGAATCGGCGCCACACCGGAATGGGTCTCCGCTATCCTGACCGCTGCCGCCGTCGTTGTTGCATGGTCCCGCCGGCGGAGGTCGCAGTCTGTCTACGCGACCGACCAGGGTTTTTCGGTCGACCAATCGGTCGGCTGACCTGGATAACGATCTCATCGACAACCGAACATCCGGTCTTTTCCGGGACAGGCGAGACCTCCGTAGCCTGTTCGTGATGTTGCGTGCCGTTTGCTGGCGTGACTCGCGAGGTCGATCCTGTCCGCGGCGTCAGCCGTCGGACCTCGGTGTTTCCGGTCCGCGACGCCGCTCGCCGCAAAAGTTTGCGGAAATGTAGCTGACCAAAAAGACGTTCTGCCAACGTCGTTCGATGTGAAACAAATCCAATACGTCGGCCATCCGGCATCTGGGGTGCTCCGAATCATAGGGCGTGGATCACACGTCCTACGGCTCGCGCGTGCGTGCCCGCCGTGGGGGGTCGGGGAGTTGCGTCAGTTGCGGCAGAACGGAGTGATGAATGAGTTCATTGGCCACCGATCGCGTCGACCAATGCACTTCGGGTGAATTTTCGGCACAACCGTTCGCTCTCTCCCCAGCGCAGACGGCCCTGTGGTATGCCCAGCGGATTCGGCCCGACGTTCCCTTGACGATCGCCCAGTACCTCGAGATCCATGGGGATCTCGACATCGGGTGCCTGCTCTACGCGATCGAACGTTTCGGTGCCGAGACCGAGGTCGGGCACGTACGGATGGCGGAGATCGACGGTGTTCCGCACCAGATGGTCGACTGGTCCCGCCGTCCCGGCTGGGGCCGCGTCGACATGCGCGACCAGCCCGATCCGCGCGGCGCCGCACTGCGCTGGATGACCGAGCACGCCAGCTCTCCCATCGATCTGGAACGCGATCCACTCACAACTAACGTGGTGCTGCGCGTCGGCGAATCCGAGTACTACTGGTACTCGCGCGGGCATCACATTGTGATCGACGGCTACGGCGCGATGAACGCGCTGACGCGGACGGCCGAGATCTACACCGCCGTGCAGAATCAGACGGAGCCGTCGGTCTCGCGCGCGACGGGGCTGGAACAGATCTACGCCGACGAGTCGGCTTACCGCGAGTCCAACCGGTTCCGCACCGACCGCGACTATTGGCGCGAGCAGCTCTCGGACGCGGGCGGGCCGCTCAGCCTGTCCCAGGTCGCGGTGACCACCTCGACGCCGGATCCGGGCAGGCGCCTGGCCATGGGCATGCTCGACGATCACGCCGATACCACCATGACCGCGGCGATGGCGGCGTTCGACACGAACAACTCGACGCTGTTCGTCGCGGCGCTCGCGTGCTACGTGCGCTCGGTGACCGGCGATTCGGACGTGGTGCTGAGCCTGCCCGTCGCGGCGCGGACGACCGTCGCGCTGCGCCGTTCGGCGGGCGTGCTGTCGAACGTGGTGCCCATCCGCCTGCGGTTCGACGCCGACACGACCGTCGGAGACGTGGTGCGCTCGACGGAGCTGCAGATCACCGGCGCGTTGCGGCACCAGCGCTACCGGCACGACGACATCCGGCGCGACTGCGGCTATTCCAGGGACGCGCGCGGCTTCTTCGGGCCGATGGTCAACATCATGCTGTTCCACAACGAACTGAAGTTCGGTGATCTGACCGGCTCGCTGCACGTGCTCGCCACCGGACCGGTGGAGGACCTCTCGATCAACCTCTACAACGGCGAGGCCGGGCACATCCATGTCGACTTCGAGGCCAACCCGCGGCTGTACGGCGACACCGAGGTCGCCATGCACCACGGTCGCTTCCTCGACTTCCTCGGCAAGTTCCTGGCGTCCGAGCCGGCGACCGCGGCGGAATCGCTGTGCGCCCTCACCGACGCCGAACGCGATCTCGTGCTACGCGACTGGAACGCCACCGAGGCGCCGGTCCAGGACGACACGCTGGCCGGGCTGTTCGCCGATCGCGTCGAGATCTCCCCGGATGCGACCGCGCTGGAGTTCGAAGACCGTGTGCTGACCTACCGCGAGCTCGACGAGCAGGCCAATCGATTGGCGCGGCTGCTCATCGCCCGCGGCGCGGGCCCCGACACGGTGGTCGGCCTCTGCCTGCGGCGCAGCATCGAGCTGATCGTCGGCATGTACGCGATCGTCAAGGCAGGCGCGGCGTATCTGCCGCTGGACCCCGATCATCCGGCCGATCGCATCGACGGCATCCTCGCCCAGGCCGAACCCGTGTGCCTGATCGGCGCCGAGCGCGACGGGCTCGCGTTGCCGCTGCGCACCCCGGTGCTGACGCTCGACACCGTCGATCTCTCCGGTTTCGACGCCGCGCCGATCACCGACGCCGACCGGAAGGCGCCGCTGCGCCCCGAGCACTTGGCCTACGTCATCTTCACCTCGGGATCCACCGGAAAGCCCAAGGGCGTCGGGGTATCCCACGCGGCCATCGTGAACCGGCTGCGCTGGATGCAGCACGAGTACTCGCTCGACCACACCGACGCGGTGCTGCAGAAGACCCCGGCCACCTTCGATGTCTCGGTCTGGGAGTTCTTCTGGCCCCTGCAGATCGGCGCGCGTCTTGTGATCGCCGCGCCGGACGGCCACCGTGACCCGGCGTATCTCGCCCGTGTTATCGCCGAAAAACGCATCACCACCGCGCATTTCGTGCCGTCCATGCTGTCGGTGTTCGTCACCGACACCGATGTGCGCCAGTGCGGCTGCCTGCGCCGGGTGTTCTGCAGCGGTGAGGCGTTGCCCGCCGCGATCATCCGCGATTTCCACGGGGTGCTGCGCGGGACCCAGCTGCACAACCTGTACGGGCCCACCGAGGCCGCCGTCGACGTCACCTACTGGCCGTGCCCGGAGGAGCCGGGGACCGTGCTGATCGGCTCGCCGGTCTGGAACACCCAGACCTACGTGCTGGACAGGCAGTTGCGGCCGGTGCCGCCGGGTGTCGTGGGTGAGTTGTACCTGGCAGGAGTGCAGCTGGCGCGCGGCTATCTCGGTCAGCCGCGGCTGACTGCCGACCGCTTCGTGGCCAACCCGTTCACGCCGGGGGCGCGCATGTACCGCACCGGCGATCTCGCCCGCTGGCAGCTGGAGCCGGCGGCGGACGGCCGGGGCGTACTGGAATACCTGGGCCGCACCGACTTCCAGGTGAAGATCCGCGGCCTGCGCATCGAGCTCGGCGAGATCGAGGCCGCGCTGCTCGACGACGATCACGTCGCGAGGGCGGTCTGCATCGCGCACGCGGGACGCGCAGGCGACGAGCTGGTGGCCTATGTCGTCGCGGCGCCCGGCGCCGACTTCGAACGCCTGGACACCGCGACACTGATGGCCGCGCTGCGGCGCACCCTCCCCGCCTACATGGTGCCTTCGGCGCTGATCGAGCTCGACGAACTGCCGCTCAGCGCCAACGGCAAGATCGACCGCAAGGCGCTGCCGGTGCCGACGCTCGTCGCCAGGACGATGCCGGTCACCGCCGCGCCGCGCACCGAGGTGGAGCGGGCGCTCGCCGCGATCTTCAGCGAGGTGCTCGGCACCGAGGCGATCGGGCTCGAGGACGGTTTCTTCGATCTCGGCGGCAACTCGCTCATCGCCGCGCGCGCCGTGGCGCGGATCAACGTCGCGCTCGGCACGGCGCTGACCATCCGTGACCTGTTCGAGGCCTCCACGGTTGCCGCGCTCACCCAGCGTTTCGCCTCGCACACCCCGGACACCAGCTCGCCGCGGCTGGTTCCCGCCGAACGGCCGGAACGGATTCCGCTGTCGCTGGCCCAGCAGCGTCTCTGGATTCTGAACCGCTTCGCCGAGCACGCCGCCGCCTACAACATGCCGCTGGCGGTGCGCCTCGACGGACCGCTCGACCACGCGGCGCTGCGTGCGGGCCTCATCGACATGATCGAGCGCCACGAGAGCCTGCGTACCACCTTCCCGGAGAGCGTCGACGGTCCGTACCAGCTGATCCACCCCGCGACGGACATCCCGCTCACCCTGGATCCGATCGACGCCGTCGGTGCCGACGTGACCGAGCTGGCCACCGAATTCGCCGGGTACGGCTTCGATCTGCGCAGCCAGGCCCCGATCCGGGTCGCGCTGTGGCAGACCGGCCCGCAGCAGCACGTGTTCCTGATCGTGCTGCACCACATCTGCGGTGACGGCTGGTCGGTGATTCCGCTGGCCGACGACCTCATGACGGCGGTGGCGGCGCGGGTCGACGGCGTCGCCCCGCAGTGGACGCCGCTGCCGGTGCAGTACGCGGATTTCTCCCTCTGGCAGCGCGAGCTGCTCGGTGACGAGGACGATCCGGCCAGTGCGCTGAGCCGTCAGCTGACTTACTGGCGCTCGGCGCTGATCGGGCTGCCCGATCAGCTCGATCTGCCGCTGGACCGCCCGCGCCCGCTGCGTCGCTCCACCGCCGGCGGCCGGGTCGCCTTCACGATCGCCGCCGAAACCCGCCGTGCCGCAGCGGAACTCGCCGCGACCCGGGGCGTCAGCATGTTCATGGTGCTGCACGCGGCGCTCGCGACGCTGCTGGCCCGGCTGTGCGCGAGCACCGACATCGCCGTCGGCACCCCGATCGCCGGGCGTTCCGATCCGGCGCTCGACGACCTCGTCGGCATGTTCGTCAACACCCTGGTGCTGCGCACCGAGGTGGATCCGGCGGCGGGCTTCGACCGCATGCTCGACGTGGCCCGTGAGACCGACCTCAACGCGTTCGCCAACGCCGATGTGCCGTTCGAGCGGTTGGTCGAGGTGGTCAACCCGGAGCGGACGGCCGCACGGCACCCGCTGTTCCAGGTGATGCTCTCCTACGACGGCACGCCGGAGCTCGCCATCGATCTGCCGAACGTGACGGCCCGAGTGCTGCCGCTCGCGTCCGACATCGCCAAGTTCGACCTGCAGCTCGAGGTGCACGACAGCTTCGGCGAGGGACCGCTGGCCGCCGAATTCGGTTACGCCAAGGACGTTTTCGACGAGCGCACGGTGGAGTGGTTCGCGCGGCGGTTCGTCGCGCTGCTCACCGCGGCGGTCGCGGCGCCGCAGCGGCCGGTCGGCGACATCGACATCCTCGATCGCAAGGAATCGGCCAACCTGGTGCCGATCGCGGCGGCGCCCGCCGAGCCCCAGATCTCGCTGGCCCGCCTGCTCACCGCCACCGCCGAGCGACTCCCCGATTCGGTCGCGGTGCGCTACCTCGGGCAGGACACGACCTACCGTGAGCTCGACGAGATGTCGAACCGCTTGGCGCGCGTGCTGATCGAGCACGGCGCCGGGCCCGAGGTCGTGGTGGCCATCGCGCTGCCGCGCAGCCTGGACTCGATTGCCGCCATCTGGGCGGTCGCGAAAACCGGTGCGGCGTATGTGCCCATCGATCCCGGGTACCCGGCCGAGCGGATCGGGCACATGATCGCCGACTCCGGCGCGATTCTCGGCCTGACCATCCCGGAGTGCTTGGCCGCCATGCCCGAATGGCCCGCACCGCGCGGGCGGCACCGCAAGTCGTACGTGGACTGGCTGGTGCTCGGCTCGACGGAACTGGCCGACGAATGCGACGACCAGTCCACCGCGCCGGTCACCGACGTCGACCGCTACCACCCGCTACGGACCAGCCACCCGGCGTACCTGATCTACACCTCGGGCTCCACCGGCATACCGAAGGCCGTCGTGGTGACCCACGCGGGTATCGCGTCGCTGGCCAGCGAACAGACGCATCTGTTCGGCGTCACGGATTCCGCACGCACACTGCACTTCTCGTCGCCCAGCTTCGACGCCTCGGTGCTGGAACTGCTGCTCGGCTTCGCGGCAGGCGCGACGATCGTGATCGCGCCCGCGGGAATGTACGGCGGCGCGGAGCTGGCGGAGCTGCTGCGCACCGAACACGTCACGCACGCGTTCATCACCCCCGCCGCGCTGGCCACCGTGCCGGACGAGGGGCTCGACGAACTCGAGGCCGTGATCGTCGGCGGCGAGGCGTGCTCGGAGGAACTCGTGACGACCTGGTCGGCACGGCACCGCATGCACAACATGTACGGACCATCCGAGGCCACCGTCGCCGCGACCGCGTCCGGCCCTATGGCCGCGGGACGTCCGGTGCCGCTCGGCATGCCGGTGCGCGGCATGCGCCTGTTCGTGCTCGACGCGCGCCTGCACCCGGTGCCGCCGGGCACGCCCGGCGAGCTGTACCTGTCCGGCCCCGGCTTGGCCCGCGGTTACCTGGGACGTTACGGCCTGACGGCGCAACGCTTCCCGGCGAACCCGCACGGCAGGCGCGGCGAAAGGATGTACCGCACCGGCGATCTGGTGGTCGCCGACTTCGGCGGGCGCCTGCGCTTCCTCGGCAGGGCCGACGACCAGATCAAGATCCGCGGCTTCCGCATCGAGCTCAGCGAGATCGATCACGCGTTGCGTGCGCATCCCGGGGTGAGCTTCGCGCTGACGCTGGTGCACACCGGCGAGCACGGCGACCCGCGGTTGGTGTCGTACGTGACGGCGGAACGGGACGCCGCGTCCGTCACGCCGGCCGCGATCCTGGAGACCGCGCGGCAGCGGCTGCCCGGCTACATGGTGCCCGCCTCGGTGATGGTGCTCGACGAGCTGCCCGTGGCGCCGACCGGCAAGCTGGATCGAAAGGCCTTGCCGCAGCCGGTGTTCGCGGGCGCGGGTCCGTCGAGGGCGCCGCAAACCGAGGCCGAGATCCGGGTGGCGGGCGTGTTCGGCGCTGTGCTCGGGCATCCGGTCGAGGGCGCCGAGGACAGCTTCTTCGACATCGGCGGCACGTCGCTGCTCGCCACCCGGCTGGCGGCCGCGCTGCACGAAGAGTTCGGCGTCGACCTGCCGGTGCGGACGCTGTTCGAGGAGCCGACGGTCGCCGCCGTCGCGCTGCGGATAGCGGAAGCGCCCCGGACGCAACGGGTGCCGCTGGCTGTTCACACCCCGCGTCCGGGACGCATCCCGCTGTCGCTGCCGCAGCAGCGACTGTGGTTCCTCAATCGATTCTCGCCCGAATCCAGCGCCTACAACATCGCATTCGTCATTCGAATCGACGGCGATCTGGATGTGGCGGCGCTGCGCGCGGCCCTCACCGATCTGGTGGAGCGGCACGAGGTGCTGCGCACCGTGTACCCGGAGGACAGCGGCGGCGCCCAGCAGTTGGTGCTGCCGATCGGCCGGGCACTGCCCTCGGTGGAGCCGATCGCGGTCGACGAGGCGGCAGCGAAGGACGCGCTGCGCGTGCTCGCGCGCGGCGGCTTCGACTTGACCAGGGACACGCCGCTGCGAATCGTGTTGCTGCGCACCGGCGCCGAGCGCTATCAGCTCGGCATCGTGCTACACCACATCGCGGCCGACGGCTGGTCGCTCGGCCCGCTGACCCGCGACCTCGCGATGGCGTACGCGGCGCGCCGCGACGGCCGGGTGCCGGGCTGGGCGCCACTTCCGGTGCAGTACGCCGACTTCGGGCTGTGGCAGCGGGCCTCCCTCGGCGACGAGAACGACCAGGACAGCGTCGCGGCCGCCCAGCTGGCCTACTGGCGCGACGAGCTGGCCGAGCTGCCCGCCGAGCTGCCGCTGCCGTACGACCGGCCGCGGCCCCTCGATCCCACCCAGCAGGCGGGCACCGTGCGGTTCACCGTGCCGGAGCCGGTCCAGCGCGCGCTGGCCGAGCTCGCGCGTGCGCAGGGTGTCAGCCTGTTCATGGTGCTGCGCTCGGCGCTGGCCGTGCTGCTGCGGTTCGTCACCGGCGGGCGCGACATCGTCATCGGCACACCGGTGGCGGGCCGCACCGATACCAAGCTCGACGAGCTGGTCGGCATGTTCGTGAACACCATGGTGCTGCGCTCCGATGTGGATCCGGACCGGCCGTTCGTCGCCCAGCTGCGCGCCGACCGCGACACCGAACTGAGCGCGATGGCCAACGCCGACGTGCCGTTCGAGCGCGTCGTCGAGGAGCTGGGCCGCGCCATGGGCGTCGGAGCGAACCGTCCGATGTTCCAGGTGGCGCTGACCGTTCAGGACGGCCCCACGCCGACCCTGGAGCTGCCCGCGTTGGCGCTGAGCGCCGAGGAACTCGACATCGCGCGCGCCAAGTTCGATCTGGAACTGCGGGTCGCGACCCGCGACAACGGCGCGCGCGCCTTCGAATTCGTCTACGCGGCAGAACTTTTCGATGCCTCGACGGTCGAGACGCTTGCCGATCGTTTCCTGCGCGTGCTGGCCACGGTCAGCGCGGACCCGCGCATGCCGGTGCGGGCGATCGATGCGCGCACCGAAACCGAGCGCAGGCTGCTCGGCCCGGCGACCGGCGGGGCGACCACCCCGCAGCTCACCTTGGCGGACTACTTCACCGCCACGGCGCGACGGCACGCGCGGCGCGAAGCGGTGCGGTCCGGCGGTATCGCGTTGACCTACGCCGAGCTCGACCGTCTCTCGAACCGACTGGCCCGTGCCCTCATCGGGCGCGGACTCGGCGCGGGCGATCGGATCGCGCTCGGCCTGACCCGTTCCATCGAATCGGTGCTCACCGTGCTCGCGGTCGCCAAGTCCGGCGCGGCCTTCGTGCCGGTCGACCCGAACTACCCGGTGGATCGCGTCCGGCACATGCTGATCGACTCCGGCTGCCAGGTCGGCGTCACCGTGTCCACGCACGCCCAACGGCTGCACGCGGCGACCGACGACACGGTAACGATCGACGGCACGGGGTCCACCGACGGCACGGTGTCGACCGACTGGCTGCTGCTCGACGACCCGACCCTGATCGCGGAGCTGGATCGATGGGACGACAGCACGATCGAGGAGTCCGAGCGGCTGCGTGCCGTGCCGCTGACGGAGCTGGCCTACATCATCTACACCTCGGGCTCGACCGGTAAGCCGAAAGGCGTCGCGGTCACCCACGGCGGAGTCTCGAACTTCGCCGACGAGGTCAGGGACCGGATGCGGGTCGACGCGAACGCGCGGACGCTGCACTTCTCCTCGCCCAGCTTCGACGCCGCCGTGTTCGACCTGCTGCTCGCGGTGGGTTCCGGCGCGACCATGGTGATCTGCCCGCCGGACATCTACGGCGGCGACGAGCTCGCCGCGCTCATGGACCGCGAGCGGGTCAGCCACACCTTCATGACTCCCGCGGCGCTGGCCACCATCGACAGCGAACGCTGGCCGCTGCCGCACCTGCGCTCTCTGATGATCGGCGGCGAGGCGTGGGGCCCGGAACTGGTCGACCGGTGGGCGCCGGGACGGCTGATGTTCAACGGCTACGGCCCGACCGAGACCACCGTCGTCGCCACCGCGAGCGAGGTGGCCGTCGGCGCGCCGATCACCATCGGCACGATGGTGCGCGGCGCGCGGGCCATGGTGCTCGACGATCGGCTGCGGCCGGTGCCGGTCGGCGTGCCGGGCGACCTGTACCTCAGCGGATTCGGCATGGCGCGAGGCTATTTCGAGCGCTTCGGCCTGACCGCCGCCCGGTTCGTCGCCGACCCGTTCGGCCCGGCGAACGAGCGCATGTACCGCACGGGTGACGTGGTGCGCTGGAACGCCGACCACGACCTGGTGTACCTCGGCCGCAGCGACCATCAGGTGAAGGTCCGCGGATTCCGCATCGAGCTCGGCGAGATCACCGCCGCGCTGGGCACACATCCGAGTGTCCGCTTCGCGCACACCGAGGTCAGGCACATCGCGGGCGCGGACCGGATCGTCTCCTTCGTCCACCCGTCCGACGAGCGGGCAGGCATCGACGTCGACGCGGTGCGCGAGCACGTGGCGCAACAGCTGCCCGCGCACATGGTTCCGGTGAGCATCACGGTGCTGGACCGGATTCCGCTCACCCCGGTGGGCAAGCTCGACATCGCGGCGCTGCCGGAACCGCAGTTCACCGCCGTGTCCGCGGGGCGCGCGCCGGAGACCGAGTCCGAGAAGGTGGTCGCCGCGGTGATGGCCGAACTGGTCGGCGTGCAGACGATCAGCGCGACCGACAGCTTCTTCGAGATCGGCGGAAACTCGCTGCTGGCAACCCAGCTGGTGGCCCGGCTGGAGGCGGCGACGAACACCCGGCTGGAGGTGCGCGGCGTCTTCTCGTCGCCGACTGTCGCCGAGCTCGCCGCCATGCTCGACTCCGGTCCCGCGGGAACGGCCACGCGTCCCGAGCCGGTGCGGCGCGACCGGCCCGATCGGATTCCGCTCTCCGCGGCGCAGCATCGGTTGTGGTTCCTGAACCGGTTCAACGAGGTCGGCGCGGCCGCCGACGGGCCGGACCGCAGCGCGGGCGCCTACAACATTCCGGTCGTGCTGCGGATGCGCGGCAGGCTCGACGTCGACGCGCTGGTGCATGCGCTGCACGAGGTGCAGGCCAGGCACGAGTCGCTGCGCACGGTGTTCCCGGAGCTGGACGGCGAACCGGCCCAGGTCGTCCTCGACGAGGACGACGCCGCGGTGACCCTGTTCGTCGCGACCGTCACCCCGGACGCCGTCGACGACGCGGTGCGGCGTTTCGCCGAACCGGGATTCGACCTCGGCGAGACCGTGCCGCTGCGCGCGGCGCTGATCACGGTGTCGGACGAACCCGATCCGGACGGCATGGCGCCGCCTGCCGCCTCCACCGACAACGTCCTGGTGCTGGTCGTGCACCACATCGCCATGGACGGCTGGTCGCTGGAACCGCTGGCCGCCGACGTGGCCACGGCCTACCGCGCCGCCTGCGCCGGGCAGCAGCCGGACTGGGACGAGCTGACCCTGCAGTACGCGGATTACACACTGTGGCAGCGGGATACGCTCGGGGACGAAAACGATCCCGACTCCGTGCTGCGCCACCAGCTCGACTACTGGCGGACCACGCTGGACGGCGTCCCAGAGCTGCTGAGCGTGCCCGCGGACCGGCCGCGTCCGCCGGTGCCTTCCTATCGCGGCGGCACGGTGGAATGCGCGATCGACGCCGTCACCCACCGGGAACTGCAGACGGTGGCCACTACCAACAACGTCAGCATGTTCATGGTGCTGCACGCCGCGCTCGCGGTGCTGCTGCACCGGATGACGGCCACCGACGACATCGCCGTGGGCACGGCGATCGCGGGTCGCGGCCACCCGGCGCTGGACCGGATGATCGGCATGTTCGTCAACACGCTCGTGCTGCGCACCAGGATCGATCCCGACGCGCGGTTCACCGACCTGCTGCACGGCGTGCGCGACGCCGACCTGGACGCGTTCGCCCACGCCGACCTGCCGTTCGAACGGCTCGTCGAGGTGCTGAACCCGACCCGCTCGCAGTCGCACCACCCGATGTTCCAGGTCATGCTCTCGGTGCGGAACCGCCCGGTCCGGACACTGGAGCTGCCGGGGCTGCACATCGAGGCCGAGGACGGCGACACCGGGATCGCCAAGTTCGATCTGCAGTTCACCCTCACCGAGGAGCAGACCGCGCAGCGCGAGCCCGCAGGCCTCACCCTCGCGGTGAACTACGCCAGCGATCTGTTCGACGAGCGGACCGCGCACGGGCTCGGCAAGCGCCTGATGCGGCTGCTCTCGGCGATCGCCGCGACGCCGACCGCCGCGGTCGGCGATCTGGAGCTGCTCGACCCGGAGGAGTGGACCGGGCTGGCTCCGGTGCGCGGTATCGAAGCCGACCGCCCGATCGTCTTCCCCGAGGTCTTCGAGGCCGCGGCGAACGTCGACCGCACGGCGGTGGCGCTGCGTTCCGACGGCACCCACGTGACCTACGACGCGCTGGATCGCTGGACCAACCGGCTGGCCCGCGTGCTCATCGGCTGCGGTGTCGGACCCGAAACGCTGGTGGCGCTGGGGATTCCGCGCTCGGTCGAGTCGGTCGCCTCGGTGCTCGCGGTGGCCAAGGCCGGCGCGGCGTTCGTGCCGGTCGATCCGCTGTACCCGTCCGGGCGCATCACCCACATGCTCACCGATTCCGGTGCGGCGCTGGGCATCACGCTCGCCGAGTACCGCGAGGAGCTGCCCGACGGCATCGAGTGGATCGTGCTGGACGATCCGGACTTCCGCGCGGCCGTGCTCGCGGAATCGGACAACGCGATCGCGGACGAGGAGCGGGTGCGTCAGCTGCGGGTGGACAACCCCGCGTACGTGATCTACACCTCCGGCTCCACCGGCACCCCGAAGGGCGTCGTGGTGACCCACGGCGGCCTGTCCAACTTCGCCGCCGAGACCGCGGAGCGCTTCGACGTCCATCCCGGCAGCCGGGTCCTGCATTTCGCGACGCCGAGCTTCGACGCCGCGATGCTGGACCTGCTGCTCGCCCTCGGCGGCGCGGCGACGCTGGTGATCACGCCGTCCGGGGTGGTCGGTGGCGCGGATCTGGCGCAGGTGTTCATCGAGGAAGAGATCACCCACGCCTTCATCACGACCTCCGCGCTCGGCACCGTCGACCCGACGGGCGTCACCGATCTGGCGCACGTGCTGGTCGGCGGCGAGGCGCTGCCGCCCGACCTGGTCACCCGGTGGGCGCCGGGCCGCAACCTGTACAACGTGTACGGCCCCACCGAGACCACCATCGTCACGGTGATCTCGCAGCCGATGGAGCCCGGCGGTCCGATCACGATCGGCGGTCCGATCCGCGGCGTCGCCGCGACCGTCCTGGACCACAGGCTGCACCCGTCGCCGGTCGGCGTCACCGGCGAGCTGCACCTGGCGGGCACCGCGCTGGCCCGCGGCTACCTGAACCGGTCGGGACTGACCGCGCAGCGGTTCGTCGCGAACCCGTACGGCAAGCCGGGCGAGCGCATGTACCGCACCGGCGACCTGGTGCGCTGGTGGTCCGGCGCCGCGGAGGGCGAGCACGAGATCGAGTACGTCGGCCGCACCGACCATCAGGTCAAGGTCCGCGGCTTCCGCATCGAGCTCGGCGAGATCGACACCGCGCTGTTCCGCCACCACGCCGTCGAGTTCGCCACCACCATCGGCTACCGCACGCAGGCGGGCAGCACGGCGCTGGTAGCGTATGTGAAGCCGCGCAACGGATCCGAGGTCACCGCGCGGGAGCTGACCGAGCACGTGGCCGGGCTGGTGCCGAATTACATGGTGCCGCAATCGATCATGCTCATCGACGAGGTGCCGCTGAGCCCGGTCGGCAAGCTCGACCGCCAGGCGCTGCCCGAGCCGGTGTTCAGCGCGTCCGGCGGCTACCGACCGCCGAGCAACCCCGTCGAGGCGGTGTTGTGCGCGGCCTTCGAGTCGGTGCTCGGCGTGGAGACGGTGGGCGCCGACGACGCCTTCTTCGAACTCGGCGGCAACTCGCTGCTGGCCACGAAGGTCGTCGCGCAGGTGCGTGCCGAGGGCATCGACCTGCCGGTGCAGGTGATGTTCGGCGAGGCGACGCCCGCCGCGATCGCCGCGCGGCTGACCGGCTCCGAGGGCGCCGCGGCCGCCATGGCCGGTGCGCTCGGGCCGGTGCTGCCCATCCGGCCGGTCTCCGCGAGGCGGTCGGCGCCGCTGTTCTGCGTCCACCCGGCGATCGGGTTGTCCTGGTGCTACTCGGGCTTGCTCGCGCACCTGTCACCCGACCGCCCGGTGTACGGGCTCCAGTCTCCGCACGTCGCGGGGGAGGACGGCTTCTCCTCCCTCGGTGAGGCCGCGGATTACTATGTGGCCCACATCAAGTCGGTGCAGGCCGAGGGGCCGTACCACCTGCTCGGCTGGTCGCTGGGCGGCCTCATCGCGCACGAGATCGCGGTGCGGTTGCAGGAGTCCGGCGACGAGGTGGCGCTGCTGGCGATGATGGACAGCTACCAGCTCTCCGACGAATGGCTCGAACACGCCATCCCGAGCGTCGCCGAGATCATCGCGGAGTTCGGCAGCGATCTGGGCGACGGCGACGACCTCGACCCCACGATGAGCCTGCTCGATGCGGCAGAACTGCTGCGCTCGCGGCCCGGTGCGTTCTCGGCGCTCACCATCGAGCACCTGGAACGGCTGTACGCGGGCTACGCCAACGGCACGGTGCTGGCGCACGGCTTCCGGCCGCGCACCTTCGACGGTGACGTGCTGTTCTTCACCGCCGCCGACGACGAGGTCAACCAGTCCGATCCGGCCAGGTGCGCCGCGGCGTGGGAGCCGTTCGTCACCGGGACCGTCCACGACCACGAACTGTTCTGCCGTCATTCGGCGATGACCGCACCCGAATCGCTCGCCGTGATCGGACCGGTGCTGAACCGGCATCTCGAGGGTGAAGCGGGCACAACGAAGGAGGATGCGTAGTGAGTGAGGTGCGGCCATGACTCTCGCGGTGGAAGTGCGCGGCCTCGTGAAGAGCTACGGCAAGGTCCGGGTGCTCGACGACATCGACCTGGAGATTCCGGCGGGAACGGTGATGGGACTGCTCGGCCCCAACGGCGCGGGCAAGACCACCACCGTCCGGATCGTGACCACCCTGCTGAAACCGTGCGCGGGTTCGGTGCGGGTGGCCGGGGTCGACGTGCTGCGCGATCCGGCGGGCGCGCGACGGCGGATCGGCCTGTCCGGCCAGTACGCCGCCGTCGACGCGAACCTCTCGGGTTACGAGAACCTGCGCATGGTGGCCCGGCTCTACGGGATGTCACCGCGCCAGGCCGCCACCAGAGCCACCGAACTGCTCGACGCGCTCGGCCTCGACCACGCCGCGCATCGCCGCGCGGGCACCTACTCCGGCGGCATGGCTCGCCGCCTCGATCTGGCGGGCGCACTGGTGGCCCGCCCCACGGTGGTGGTGCTCGACGAGCCGACCACCGGTCTGGATCCGCGAGGCAGGCTCGACATGTGGCGGGTCATCGGCGATCTCGTCGACGACGGCACCACCGTGCTGCTCACCACCCAGTACCTGGAAGAAGCCGATCTGCTCGCCGACCGCATCACCGTCATCGACCGCGGGCGGGTCATCGCGCGCGGCTCGGCCGACGAGCTGAAGACCTCGATCGGCGGCGACCGGCTCACCGTCACCTTGGCCCCCGGTCAGGAGGCGAAGCCCGCGATGAGAGTGCTCGCCCAGGTCGGCGTGGGCGAGCCGAGCCACGATATCGGCACCGAGGAGGTGACAGTGGTGGTCGGCGACGGCTCGCGCACGATGGTTCAGGCGTTGCGCAGGCTCGACGACGCAGGGGTGTGCGTCGTCGACGCGAGCGTGCACCGGCCGAGTCTCGACGACGTATTCCTGTCTCTCACCGGCACCCCCGCGCCCACGTCGGGCGCCGAATCGGAAACCGACGACGTACCCGAGGAGATCATGTCGTGAGTCAGCGACGCGAACCGACGACGACCAGCGCACGTGAGTGAGGTGACCCTGTGACGAGTGCATCGACCGTGGTACGCGAAGAGCTCGACAAGTCCGAGGAAGCCCCGCGGCAGCCGGAGCCGAAAGCGGCTGTGGCCCTGGAGATCACGCCTCCGAAGCTGCGGGTCTTCCGTGACAGCGCGATTGTCGCGCACCGCAATCTGCTGACCATCCTGCGGGTGCCGACGCTGCTGGTGACCGCGACGATCCAGCCGCTGATGTTCGTGTTCCTGTTCGCGTACATCTTCGGCGCCACGCTGGGCGGCGGCCAGTACCGCGAGTTCCTGCTGGCCGGAATCTTCGCCCAGACGGTGGCCTTCAACGCCGCGTTCACCACCGTCGGCCTGGCGGGCGACCTGCAGAAGGGCATCATCGACCGGATGCGCACATTGCCGATGTCGCGGCTGGCGGTGCTCATGGGCCGCACGCTGTCGGATCTGGTGGTGAACATCCTGAGTTTGGCGGTCATGGTGGGTTGCGGCTACATCGTGGGCTGGCGTATCAACGGCGGAGTCGCCGACGCCGCCTTGGCCTTCGGAATCATCCTGCTGTTCGCGTTCGCGATGTCGTGGGTGGGCGCGGTCACGGGCCTGTTCTCGCCGACCGTCGAGGTGGCGCAGAGCGCGGGTCTGATCTGGTTGTTCCCGCTCAGCTTCATCTCCTCGGCCTTCATCTCCGCCGAGACGCTGCCGGGACCGCTGCGCACCATCGCGGAATGGAATCCGATCACCGCGGTCTCGGCGTCCGGCCGCAAGCTCTTCGAGAACGGGTCGCCGCCATCGTTCGTGCCGCCGTCGGGCTGGGCGGCCGACCATTGCGTGGAATACGCGATCATCTGTTCGGTCGCGATCCTGGCCGTGGCGATGCCGTTGGCGCTGCTGCGCTACCGCAAGGTCGCCAGCCGCTGACACACCCCGCCGATGTCATGACAAAAGGCCGCCTCCCGAACGGGAGGCGGCCTTCGTAGTCTGCTGCGTCAGGCGCGGCGGCGGGTCTTGAGCAGTTCGAGGCGCTCCTTGAGCAGTTCCTCGAGCTCTTCCTTGCTGCGGCGCTCCAGCAGCATGTCCCAGTGGGTGCGCGGCGGCTTGACCTTCTTGGTCTCCTGCGTGGTGCCCTCGACCAGGATGCCCTCCTGGCCGTTGCGGCACAGCCAGGTCGGGGGGATCTCGGCGTCGTCGGCGAAGGGCACGTCGAACTCTTCGCCGTTGTCGGTGCGGTACCGGGCGATCCGACGCGGGGCCAGGTCGTGGTCGCGATCGGTCTCGTAGCTCACCGCTCCGAGCCGACTGCCCCGGAGTACGCGATCTGCCATGGTGTGCCTCTCCCTGTGTGCTCGAGTCTTGTTGCGCTGCGACCGTGCCCGGGCGAACGCGTCCTGCGCTCGCTGGACCTCTAGTGCAACGAACGGGCCTGCGTCAATAGTTCCCGATACGGCGACGGTGAACCGTTCCATTGTAGTCGGTGCCGAGGTAGTTGCTCGCCACGCGGGCGGCGGTGCGGTCGGCTGTGTTGCGGTCCGGCCACGGTGGGGGGTCTCCGGGCGCACCCCGCGGGCGACACACTAGTGTTCTGCCTCATGTCGCGCCGCTTGCTGTCCTGCCTGTGGTGTGGGCGGGAGATCGTCGAGTCGGAGGCCGGACGTCGTCGCCGGTACTGCCGCCAGTCCTGCCGCCAACGGGCCTACGAACACCGCAACAGCCTCAAAGGCACCGGTATTCCGGAAGACTCCGTGGTGCTCAGCGCCCAGGAGGCCGCCGACTTGGCGGACCGCTGGTTCGCGGCCCGCTGCGCCGCCGAGGACATCGCCACCGCGATCGGCGAAGGCGCCGACACCGACGAACTCGCCTCCCTCAGCGCGACCCTCGTCACCTTGGCCCGCGAAGCGGAACGGCTGCGCTAGCCCACCGAACGTGGGCGGGATGACTTCGTCTCGGATGCCGATCGCCTGCGCTGAGAACGGGCGAACGGCTGTGGGCTGTCACGATGGCGTCCTCATTACACGGCTGTCTGTGCTTCGGCGACCAGTCGTCGTCCGTGTCGGCGGACGACGAGGGTCGCGCTGACGGCGAAGGCGGTGAGGCAGGCGTAGGACGTGAGGGTGGCGGCGTCGGGGTGGACGAGGGACTGGGCGCGCATCGCTTGCGCGAAGGTAACGGCCAGCAGCCCGGTGTAGGCGAGGGCGAGGACGCCGATGAGGGCGGCCCGGATGGATTCGGGGCGCAGCCAGGCGTGGCGGCGGGCCAGGCGGGTGAGCAGGAACGTGGCCAGGAGCAGGATCTGGATGCCGTGCAGGCCGAGGAAGTGGGGGATGCGCAGGTCGCCGCCGATGGTGCTCCAGTGGGTGAGCGGCATGCCTTCGGCGGCGTCGCGGACCGCGCGTTCGGCGGCGGGGGCGTCCCGCAGCACGGTGTGCCCGGCCACGAGTTCGACGACCCGTCCGTTGGCGTCGCGGACGAGTTGTCCGCCGGTGAATCCCATCAGATAGCCGAGGGCCATGCCCGCCACGGCCAGCGCGAGTCCGGCGTGGATGGCGCGCGCGGTGGGGCGTCGACCAGCCGCTGCCAGGACAAGATCAGCACGATCAGCAGGTTCGCGAAGAACAGGCCGGGTACGCCGGAGGCGAACACCGTCTGGCCGACGGAGTTGACCGGGTCGTCGGAGGAGTTGAAATGGCTGAAGGTGCCGCGGGCGGCCTGTAGCGCGATGAAGCCGACATCGAGCGCGCCGGTCACCGCGAACACCGTGCCGAGCCACCAGGTGGCGCGAGATCCTTTGTGTGGCAGGGACAACAGCCACGCCAGCGTGATCCCGTAGACCGCGAACGCGACCCCGAACTTGAAGGTCTTCAACCACACCGATTCCCCCAGCAGCGTGCGGTCGTCGACGACCATCGCGCCGAGGGAGAACACGGCCAGCGCGGTCATCGCCGCCGAAGACCACAGCAGCGGACCGTGCAGGCCTCGCACGCCGCGCGGCAGATCGAGCCAGGGACGCGGATCGAGGCGGTGGCGTCGGGTGACGGTGCGGAGCTCGGTCGTCGGCATGTCCCGAAAGTAGGTACCGGCGACGCCGGAACACGTCCCGCCGCAGCGCCATTCGCGTCTCGTACCGGAGTATCAGACGGCGCCGCCGCTCACCCCGGAGCGGGGGAGCGGCGAGCGGAAACGCACATGCCCGCGAACGGCGCTGTTCGCGGGCATGGCTGCCGGGAGTGACGACCGGCGGGGTTTCACGAGCCCCTCATCGTTGCTCGCGAAACCCCCGGGAGTGGATCACTCCTCGACGTGGCCTACATCGATGCCTCGGGCGGCGAGCCACGGCATCGGGTCGATCGGGCCGTAGGTGGGATCGTGCACTTCGTAGTGCAGGTGCGGTCCGGTGGACTGGCCACGGTTGCCGACGGTGGCGATCAGATCGCCCGCGCGGACCGGCTGGCCGACCTCGGCGAGGATGTCGTTGACGTGTCCGTAGACGCCGACGGTGCCGTCGTCCTGCTGGACCCGCACCCACAGGCCGAAGCCGGAGGCGGGGCCCGCCTCGATCACGACGCCGTCGGTGACGGCCGAGATGGGGGCGCCGAGCGGGTCACCGAAGTCGAGGCCGTTGTGCGCGGCCCCCCAGCGGCTGCCGAAGTTGGAGGTGAGTCGTCCGGCGACCGGGCGAACGGTCTTCGGGCGGGCGGCTTCCGCAGCTGCCGCGGCTTCCTGGGCGAGGCGGTGCTCTTCCCAGGCGGGGTCGACGACCTGGCCCTCGTCGGTGAACGCGGCATACTGGATGGCGCTCGAGTCGGCGGTGGCCTGGGCGGCGGCCGCGGGCGCGGCAGCCTGGTCATCGGGGTTGGCAGCGGCGAGGACGCCGAGAGTGGCGCCTACGGCGGCGGAGACAGCCACCGCACGGGTGGCGACACGGTGCCGGCGAGAGCGAGTCGCGCCGGGCCGAAGAGCGGATAACAGATCGGTCACGGGCATGACTCGAACGTAACGGACCGTGATAGTCGGTTCGTTATCTTGTGGCTACCATCACAGATCGGTAAAAGCCCAGCTCGTGTGTCACGAACCGATAACGACACGACGAGCCTCCGTTATCAACCTGCGGAAATTGGGTAATAGCCGATCTTGACCAGTTAATCGCTAGTTGATCACAATGTTTAAGTGGCGACTAACGGAGTCCGGGCCCTGGAGGCGCTGGCCGAGCCGACCAGGCGGGCGATTTTCGAGGCATTGCCGCAAGCGCCGAGGTCGGTGGGGGAGCTGGCCGAACTGGTCGGCGTGAGCAGCTCGGCGGTCTCCCAGCATCTGAAGGTGCTGCGGGCGGCGCGGCTGGTCATGGTGCGTCCGGAAGGCACCCGGCGGGTGTACACGCTCGACCCGCGCGGGCTCGGCGACGCGCGCGATTACCTCGACCAGTTCTGGCCGAGCGCGCTGGCGGCCTACTCGGCCGCGCTGAGCGAGGCGAGCGCCGAGGGGTGAGTAGTCAGCCGACCCGGCGATAGGTGGGGCGACGCGCCGCGGCCGAGTTGCGCTGGTTCAACTGCTTCTCGACGGCGCCGACGACGTCGGCCACTCCTATGCGCAACAGGCCCGGGTCGGGAGTGTCGGCATAGGGGTCGCCCGTCTGACCGGCCCACAGCACGATGTGCCTGGCGAGCAGGTGCGGCGGCGGACCGCCCCAGCGCGGCGGCGTCGGCCCGAACAGCAGCACCGTCCTGGTGCCGAAGGCCGTGGCCAGCCGTGCGACCCCGGTGTCGCCGCTGATCACCAGCGCGGCCTCGGCGACGGTGGCGGCGAGGTCGATGAGGTTCTGCTGACCCGCGAGCACGTTCGTCTGGGCGAGTCCGGCCCGCGCCGCGACGTTCAGCGCGATGTCGCGTTCGAATTCGTCGCCGGTGAGCACCACCTCGCGCCCGAGCACGAGCAGGTGCCGCACCACCGCGGCGAACCGGTCCGGCGGCCAGCGTCGCGCGGGCGCGCCCGCGCCGACGTGCACGACGACGCAGTCGCGGCGGCTGTTGGTGGACACGGGCGGCACCAGGCCCAGATTGCGGCGGTCCGCCACGATGCCGTCGGATTCGAGCAGATGACACCACCGCTCCACGTCGTGCATCTCCGGCTGCCAGTCCGGGCCTTCCAGCTCGGGAAACGCCGGGTTGCGGTAGGTCAGTATCCGTCCGGGGTCGGTCTTGACCAGTTCGACGATGCTCTCGGCGCTCGGCCCGTTCAGGTTCACCGCCAGCTTCGGCGACGGGCCGTCCCAGCGCAGCGCGCTCACGTCGGCGGTGGGCACCATGGTGTCCACCGACGTGATCAGGTCGATGATCGGTTTGAGGCGGTGTGGGGCGGCGAGCACGATCTGGTCGCTCGGCTCGGCGCGTCGCAGCGCACGAAGCGCCGGGACCGCGGTGAGCAGATCACCGAGTCCGCGTGCCTGCAGCACGAGTACAACCGCCACCCTCTTCTCCCTAGCAACCCGAGACTCACGAAATGCGACCCCCGCTCCGCAGGTGCTTACGGCGAGAGCCACTGAGGGATGACTTCCCATGCCGCGCGAGCGGTAAACGTGGACCGGGTCCAGCGTTATCTACGCCACTTTTCGCGGTGCGGCAGTACCCTCGCACGTGGCGGCAACGACAGCTAAGGAGCATCCGATGGTCTCCAAGCTCAATCCGTATCTCGGCTTCGGCGACAACGCGCGCCCTGCCCTCGAGTTCTATCGCGAAGTGTTCGGCGGCACCCTGGCGGTGAACACCTTCGGCGAGTTCGGCGACAAGGAATCGCCCGGCGCCGAACTGGTCATGCACGGCCAGCTGGAGACGCCGAGCGGGTTCACGCTGATGGCGGCGGACACTCCGCCCGGCATGGAATATCAACCGGGCAGCAGCATTTCGATCAGCCTCAGCGGTGACGACGGCGAGGAGCTGCGCGGCTACTGGGACAAACTGATCGCGGGCGGCGTGGTCACCGTGCCGCTGGAGAAGCAGATGTGGGGCGACGAGTTCGGCATGTGCCGCGACAAGTTCGGCGTGGCGTGGATGGTGAACATCGTCGCGTCCGGGGACTGACCGGCGCCGCGCCGCGGAGTCGATCCGCGGCGCGCTGTATAGCGAATGACCAGAAAACCTATGCCGCAAGGCATAACATCTGGTCATGACGACAAACAGTGTGGTCGAGGGACCTGCTCAGGCGCTCGTGCGGGCCGCCTGGCAAACCGTTCTGGTCACCGGCGTCCTCTCGGTGATCCTCGGAATAGTGATTCTGGTGTGGCCGGACAAGACCCTGTTGGTCGCTGGCGTCCTCTTCGGTATCTATCTTGTTGTCGCAGGCGTGCTGCAGCTGGTTGCCGCGTTCGGCGCGACCAAGAGCACCGGCATGCGGGTGCTGTACTTCATCAGTGGCGCGTTGTCGATCATCATCGGCATCTTCTGCTTCCGTGACGAGCTCGCCTCGATCCTGCTGCTCGGACTGTGGATCGGTATCGGCTGGCTGTTCCGCGGTGTGGCCATGCTGGTGGCCGCCATCTCCGATCCCGACCTGCCGGGCCGCGGCTGGCAGGGATTCTTCGGTGTGATCACCACGATCGCCGGCATCGTCCTGATCGTCTGGCCGGTCAGCTCGGTGGCCACGCTGACTCTCGTCGCGGGCATCTGGCTGATCGTGCTCGGTGTCATGGAGATCATCACCTCCTTCGGCGTCCGCAAGGACGCGGCGCGGTTCAGCGAGGCGGGCCTCTGATCGCTGCGGCCACCTCTTCTCCGCCCGGTGCGTGCTACGCGCCGGGCGGTGTCGTTTCCGGTCTGTTCGTGCAATACCCCAGGTAGCGCGACGTGCTCGCCGATCTCGATGCGCCTCTCGAGCAGCGCCGTCTCCGGGCTCGAGCCGTGTGCCGCCTGCCTATTTCGAAGGACTCACCGATAACATAATGGCCTCGATAGGAGTGGAGATATCTGACCCGAATCCCCATTGACGATGCAGCACTGCCTATATAGCGGGTGTTTTGCCGAAGTCGTGGCCCGCGAAGTTCTCCCGAATCGACTTCTCGTGTAAGGAATGATTGTTAACATAGTCTTCGCGAGGCAAAGGCGCCTGGGCGCGACGTCAGTGTCGAGTCGCGGGCCGATGGTCGGGAGTTCGAATTGCACAGAAGGCAATTGCCGTCGCAGTCGCGGCGAGCGTTCATCAAGTCCGCGGCGTGGGCGGGCGGCGTGGCCGCCGCCATGACATTGGCGCCGGCGCATCCGGTCCGGGCGGTGGCGGGTCGATCGGTCGCGGTGTTCGGCGCGGGGCCCGCGGGCCTGACCGCGGCGCACGAGCTGGCCGAGCGGGGATTCGCGGTCACGGTGTACGAGAAGCTGGCGGACTTCGGCGGCAAGACGCGCAGCATCTACAGCCAGGACGGGCTGCCGGGTGAACACGGTTTCCGAAGCTTCTTCGGCTTCTATCACAACCTGCCGGACACCATGCGGCGCACGCCCTTTCCCGGCAACGTGAACGGCACGCTCGACAATCTGGTGCGGCTCAACGCCGAGATGATCGTCGGGACGAATCGCAAGAACCTGACGATCCCCCTGCCGTTTCCGCTGCCCTTCTCGCAACCGCCCATGACGCCCCAGGCGTTCGTCGACTCGGTCGCCGCGGTCTTCGAGACGCTGTTCCGCCTACCGCTGCACGAGGCGATCTTCGCGGCCGAGCGCCTCGCGGTGTACGTATCCAGTTGCGGTGAACGCAAACTCGGCCAATGGGAGCGCATGACCTGGTGGGATTTCGCGAAGCTGGACAATTCTTCGCCGGAGTACGGCCGTTTCCTCGGCGATGGCTTCATCCGTTCGCTGGTGGCCACCAAATCCGCCAACTGCAGCGCCCATTCCATCGGGTTGGTCGGCGAGGAGTACGTGTGGTCGTTGCTGAATCTCAACAACGACAACGACGGACGCGGTAACGACCGGGTGCTCAACGGACCGACGACGGAGGCCTGGATCAGCCCGTGGGTCGACTACCTGCGCTCGATCGGAGTGACCTTCCGTGCGGGACAGCGGCTTTCGGGGTTCCAGCTGGATGGTTCGCACATCGTCTCGGCGACGGTGACCGACGCGGGCGGCGGCCGTCACGAGGTGGAAGCGGATCACTACATCTCGGCCATTCCCTTGGACAAGGTCCCCGACGTGCTGTCCGACGAGATGATCGCCGCCGACCCAGCATTGGACGCGATCCGTCGGCTGCAGGCGGCGTGGATGGTCGGGTTGCAGTTCTTCCTGACCGAGCGCGTCGATCTGGTCAACGGCCACACCTCCTTCGTCGACGCGCCGTGGAGCATGACCTCGATCAACGAGGCGCAGTTCTGGCGTCGTCCCCTGTCGACCTACGGTGACAGGACCGTGCGCGACGTGTGTTCGGTGATCATCTCGGAGTGGGACGCGCCAGGCACGTTCACCCGCAAGACCGCCAAACAATGCACGCCGGAGGAGATCGCGGCGGAGGCGTGGGCGCAGCTCAAAGCGGGCCTCAACGACGACGGCGTCACGCAGTTGACCGACGACATGCTGCACTCGTGGTTCCTCGACCCCGCCCTCACCGGCGCCGGAACTCCGGACGTGGCCTACGACGACCCGATCTTCATCCAGAACCCCGGCTCCTGGTACGACCGGCCCGACGCGCACACCGCCATCGACAATCTGTTCCTGGCCGGGGATTGGATCAAGACCCAGATGAACGTCGCGTGCATGGAAGCGGCCAACGAGGGCGGCAGACTGGCGGCGAACGCCGTCCTGCACGCCGCCGGCGTCCCCGGATCTCCGGCGAAGGTCTTCCCCAGATACACCATGCCGCTGTGGGAGCCGCTCAAACTGATCGATCGCGAACTGTACAAAGCGGGCCAGCCGAACATGTTCGATGTGATCGACCGGCGATATCCGGTCCGTTAGCGCTCGGCGAGTACGGCGCCGATCCGGCGCTCGGCGAGCCCAGCGCCGATCCGGGCTCCACCGTCGTTCCTGTTCCCGGTGCGAAGAAACGCCGCGACGAACAGCGCCGCGAGCGCGCTGGCCGCCCCCATCCCGAAGCCGAGGTGGAAGGCCGATTCGGCGGGGGCGGCGCCCGCGGCGGTGTCGATGGTGACGGTCGTGAGCAGCATCGCGAGGACGGCGCTCGAACTCGAGGTGCCGATGGTGCGCATCAGGGTGTTCAGCCCGGTCGCCGCCGCGGTCTCGGATTCCGGTACCGCGTTCATGACCAGGGCGGGCATCGCGCTGTAGGCGAGTCCCACTCCTGCTCCGTTCACTCCGGCGACGACCGCGAGCTGCCAGACACCGGGAGTCATCAGGGCGGCGGTGGCATAGCCGAAGGCGGTGATGACGAGCCCCGCGAGCAGCGTCGTCTTCGGGCCGTGGCGCGTGGACAGGCGGCTCGCGGCGGGGGAGAGCACCATCATCATGAAACCGGCGGGCGCCAGCGCCAGCCCGGCGACGAACGCCGAACTGCCCAGCCCGTACCCGGTGTTCTCGTCGGCCTGCAACAGTCGCGGCGTCAGCATGTTCTGGGTGAACATCGCGAAGCCCGCGAGCACGGCGGCGATATTGGTGAGCAACACCTGCCTGCGCAGCGATGTCGCGAGGTCCACCACGGGATTCGAGACCCGGGTCTCGTACCAGAGCCACAGCGCGGCCGAAATCGGGCACGCGACAAGGGGAACGACCACCGCGGGGTCCAGCCCCAGGAATTCCCTTTCGTGATCGGCACCAGCAGGCACAGCAGCACGACGCCGAGACCGAGTGCGCCGAGGTAGTCGAATCGACCCACTGCGCGCGCGTTCGACTCCGGGACGAAGATCCGCACCAGCGCCGTGGCGAGCAGGCCGACCGCCGCCGCGCACCAGAACAGCAGATGTCAGTCGAACCGATCCGCCACGAACGCCGACACCGGCAGCGCGACCGAGGCGCCCGCACCGAGGGTCGCGCTGATCAGGGCGATGGCGGTGGGTACCCGGGCCGGGCGCAGTTCGTCGCGCAGAATGCTCATGCCGAGCGGAACCGCGCTGAGCGCCGTGCCTTGCAGCACGCGCCCCGCGAGCACCGTCCACAGATTGCTCGACAGCGCGCACCCCGCGCATCCGACGGTGAGAATCATCAAGCAGGCGAGCAGCACTCGGCGTTTGCCGTACATGTCACCGAGTCGTCCGCTGATCGGCGTCACCACGGCAGCGGTCAGCAGCGTCGCGGTGATCACCCACGAGGCGCTGTCGGCGCCGACGCCGAGCATGTCGGGCAGGTGGGCCGCGAGCGGAAGCACGATCGTCTGCATCAAGGCGGCCAGGATTCCCGCGAACGCGAGAACGGTGACCATGACGCGGCTGCGGTACGCGCGCGCCGCGGGACGGTCCAGCCAGGGCACGTGCGCGATTCGCGTCTCGGTCTGCGTCACCCTGGCCTCCATCTTTCGCTGCTCGGCCGTGCGGCGGGGGCGAAACGTGGCCAGCCGCTCCGCCAAGTCGATCTCGATCGCGCAGCTCGATCATCTGGCCGCCGTGGTCGCTACGCACGAGCAAGCCGTCGCGGAGGGCGCGGGCGCCGAGCGTGTCGTCGCGCTGGGACACGAGTTCCACCGGACGGTGAACCTCGCGGCCGACTCGCATCGTCTCGCGATACTGCTCGGCGCCGTCGTCAAGCAACTGCCCGACCGGTTCTACAACGAGATCGAGGGCCGCGGCGAGCAGGCGCTGCGCGATCACCCCGCGATTCTCGAGGCCCTGCGGAAGCGCCGCCCCAAGGTGGCGAGCACGGTGATGCGCGATCACATCATGTCGGGCGCCGACGAACTGGTCGCGATGCTGGAGAAGCAGGGCTTGTGGTCCGAGGAGGAGCGCAAGTCCACCGCGTGAGATCGCCCTGTGCAGGCGGATGTTCGCGGCGATCAGCCCGTCGCGGCCTTCCAGCACATAGGCATTGGTCGATCGGAGGCCGAAGAGGGGCAGCGGAAGCGGCACGCGGTAGATCGATCAAGGTGTGATCCACCGCGTACAGCCTAGTGCCTGATCCGCTGTTCCAGCGAGCCGCGGGGGTGATACGGCATGACGAGATAGGGGTGTCCGGAGCCGGTGGTGCCGACCTGGAAGACGTCGACGATGTGCGGGTGGCCGGACAACCGGCCCATGGCCTGCTGCTCACGAATGAACCGTTGCATGCCTTCCACATCGAGATCCGAGGTCAGCACCTTCACGGCAACGGTGCGGTCCAGGTCGGGTTGCATGCACCGATAGACGACGCCGAAGCCCCCACGCCCGATCTCCTCCGCTTGCTCGAACCCTTCGGCGTTCAGGTCCACGTCGATGCCGGAGGACGGACTGCGCTGTGTCGGCAGTATGTCGGCCATTGTCGGCCTCGATTCTGGGCGAGCTCTCGGGGTGACCCTGCGGTCGAATCGTGCCCCACGAGGATAACCCCGATCGACGGCTCGGCAACGGTTCCGCAACTCACCGTGACCGCCGTGAGCAGGGGAGCGGCGCCGCGGGCCGATGAATTTCGACGCTCAGCGGGGTCTATCTTCTCGAGGCCGTCTCGGCCGCACGATGGGTAGGAGGGCCCGATGTCGACAATGGACCAGGAATCAACGGGGCGACTGGCCGATCACCCGACCGTCAAGCGGGTCGCCGAGCGTGCACGCACGACGCCCGACCCGGTGCTGAACACCGCTCGGCTGCGCGAGATCTGCCTGGCCGCCGGCGCCGACGACGTGGGCTTCGTCCCCGTCGACGACCCCAGGGTCGCCGAGGAATTCGACCACGCGCGCGGAATCCTGCCCGCGGCAAGGACATTCGTATCGTTCTGCGTGCGGATGAACCGCGACAATCTGCGCAGTCCGCAGCGCAGCCTGGCGAACACCGAATTCAACCACGCCGACGACGAGACCAACGAGGTCTCGCGTCGCATCACCAGGGCGCTCCAGGACGCGGGCTACCGCGCCGTCTACCCCGCGCCGGGATATCCGATGGAGGTCGACCGGTTTCCCGGCCGCATCTGGGTCATCGCGCACAAGGTGGTCGCGCAGGCCGCGGGGTTGGGCGTGATGGGCATCCACCGCAACGTGATTCACCCGAAGTTCGGCAACTTCATCCTGCTCGGCACGGTGGTCACCGACGCGGTGGTCGACGAGCCCAGCGTCACACTGGAGTTCAATCCGTGCCTCGAGTGCAAGCTGTGCGTGTCCGCGTGCCCGGTCGGCGCCATCACCACCGACGGAGGCTTCGACTTCCAGGCCTGCTACACGCACAACTATCGAGAGTTCATGGGCGGCTTCACCGATTGGGCCGAGACCGTCGCGGACAGCGCCGACCGCGACGAGTACCGCGCGCGAGTGACCACGGGCGAGTCCTTCTCGATGTGGCAGAGCCTGTCGTTCAAGCCCAACTACAAGGCCGGCTACTGCATGGCCGTCTGTCCCGCGGGCGAGGATGTGATCGGCGGGTTCCTCGACGACCGGAAGGGGCATCTCGAGGAGGTCGTGCGTCCGTTGCAGACCAAATCGGAACCCGTCTACGTGCTGCCGGGGTCCGCCGCGGAGGAGCACGTCACGCGCCGGTTCCCGAACAAGATCCCGAAGCCGGTCACCAACGGCTTCCCGGACGAGGTCAACACGCTGCTCGATCAGATCGGCCCGCGCCCGCGTCCGCGGCCCGCGTCGGACTGATCGCGGTACGTCCGCGACCCGGGTCGGCGAATCCGTCCGCGCGGGCAGTACGACCCGCGCGGACGCGACGCTCAGACGCGCCGGATGCGCGCCAGCCAGGCGGCCACGTCGACCAGACCCTCGGCGGGCAGGTCGAGACGCGCCACCTCCTCGGCCACCACTTCGGTGATCCGGCCGCGATAGGTGGCGGGGACGAGATCCTCGAGCTCCCAGCCCTCACCCGCGAACGACTCACGGATGAGCGAATCGCTGATGCGCGGGCCGAAACCCGGCTCGGTGTCGGAGAGCGCGAGGACGTGCACGAGACCGTCCGGTTTGCATATCCGGTGCAGTCCGCGGACATAGGCGGCTCGCGCCTCCGGTTCGGTGCCGAAGACGTGGAAAAGAGCACTGTCGACGACGGTGTCGAAGACGCCGAGCCGGTCGTCGTCCGCGTCGGCGAGCGTGAGCATGTCGACCACTTCGAACCGGGCGCCGGAAACGCCCTTGTCCGCGGCGTTGTGCCGGGCGTAGGCGACCGCGCTCGGCGACAGGTCGACGCCGAGCACGTCGTAGCCCAGTTTCGTCAACGCGATCGTGTGCTCGCCCGCGCCGGTGCCGGGATCGAGCACCCTGCCGCGAATCCAACCGTCCCGTTCCAGCGCGACGATCGCAGGTTGCGGTTCGCCGATCACCCACGGGGCGGTGTCGTTGTCGTAGACGGTGTTCCAGAATTCCGGAGCCTGAGTCATGCTCCCAGCCTTCATCCTCAACCAGGGTTCAGGTCAAGCGCCACGGCCCGGTGGCGGCGGCACCGCCGAGCACGTACGCCCACAGCGTAATGACTAGCCGCGCACCGCGGGGCGAAACGTACGCTTCGTCCATGACCGAGCATCCGAGACTGCACTCGATCCCCGGTGGACGCGACGACCGACCCCGGCGCAAGGAGCCCACCGCTCCAGAACCGCTGTGGCGCGAGGCGCTCGGCGAACGATTGCGCGCGCTGCGGCAGGAACAGCGCGAGACGCTGGTGGAGACGGCCGGACGCGCGGGTATCTCGCCGCAGTACCTGTCGGAGGTGGAGCGCGGTCGCAAGGAGCCGTCGAGCGAGATGATCGCGGCGTTGGCGGGTGCGCTCGGCACCACCCTCGTCGGGTTGACCGAGCAGGTCGCCGAGGAACTGCGCGCGCGGCGCACCCCGATGCGGCACTCCCAGGCCGCACCGACCCTGCTGCTCCGCGCGGCCTGAGCCCGTCGCTCAGCTTCGCGGTTGCAGCACGGTATCGACGAGTCCGTAGTCGATCGCGGCCTGCGCGGTGAAGACCCGGTCCCGATCGGTGTCGTGACGCAGCCGCTCCACCGTCTGCCCGGTGTGCCGGGACAGGATCGCCTCGATCTCGGCACGCATCCGGACCAGCTCGTCGGCCTGCAGGATCAGATCCGGAATCGCGCCCTGCCCGCGGGCGGCGGGCTGGTGCAGCACCACTCTCGCGTGCGGGAGCATCGCGCGTCGACCCGGCGCGCCGCCCGCGAGCAGCACCGCGCCCACGGCGATGGCCTGGCCGACACAGGTGGTGTGCACGGGCGCGCCGATGTGCTGGATGGTGTCGTAGATCGCGAGCATGGAGGTCAGGTCGCCGCCCTCGCAGTTGATGTAGAACTGGATCTCTTGCTCGGGACTCTCCGATTCCAGGTGCAGCAGCTGCGCGATGAGCGCGTTGGCGACGCCGGAGTCGATCGGCGTGCCTAGGTAGACGATGCGCTCGGCGAGCAGGTGTGAGTAGATGTCGGTGATGCGCTCGCCGCCGCGCGGATGCTGGGCGATGACGTTGGGGATGGTGTAGGTGGTCATGCCGAGATCCCGATTCGCTGGCGTTGGGGGACAACCTGTCCGAAGTTGTCGACGATGTGGTCGATGAATCCGTACTCCTTGGCCTGTGCCGCGGTGAACCAGCGGTCGTGCAGGGAGTCCTCGTAGATCCGGTCGTAGGGCTGGCCGGTGTCGGCGGCGATCAGGCCGAGCACCGTTTCCACGGTGTGGCGCAGGTCGTCGGCCTGGACCTCCACGTCGACGGCCGTGCCGCCGATCCCCGCCGAGCCCTGGTGCATCAGGATCCTGGCGTGCGGCAGGGCGTAGCGCTTGCCGGGGCTGCCCGAGGACAGCAGGAATTGCCCTGCGCTGCACGCCAAACCGAGCGCCAAGGTGGAGACCTCGCACGGCACGAGCCGCATCACGTCGCGGATCGCGAGCATCGCGGGGACCGAGCCGCCCGGCGAGTGGATCCACAGCGAGATGCCCGCGTCGTCGTTCTCGGCGGCGAGGGTCAGCAACTGCGTAGCAAGCAGGGTGCCGTTGTCGTCGTCGAGCGGTCCGTCGAGCACCAGGATGCGGCGGCCGAGCAGTTGCTCTCTGGCGCGCCAGCTGAACAGGGGGGTCTTGTCGTCGTGAGCCATGCCTTCACCGTGCCTCAGCGCGGCGGTGAAACCGGGCCGTCGCTGCCCTCGGCAGATCTGCTCACAGCAGCGCCCGACGTGCGGATCGGGCGCTCCGGTGATCGGCGGGACAGGCCGCACGTTTATTGCCGCGAAGCATGGGAATTCGGGCGGGCGATGAAACAGGCGGTCTGGCTGGACTTGTCGAAACCGTGACGTGGATATCGGCGTTTCGAACTGCCTTTCGACAGTTACATGGAAATAGGATGCGCATTGTTCCTGTCTGACGACCGCGATACCGATAATCTCGGTATCCGATTCTAGATGTCGAGGCTCTTCCCCATCGAAGGAAGGACAGATCGTGAGGAGTCGACTACTCAGCTGGGCCGCAGTTTTGACGGGAACCCTCACCGTGGTTGGCGGCGGGGCGATTTCCGCACCGCAGGCGTGGACGGATCCGGTGGCGGAAGCCGTCGCCGATTTCTACATTCCGCCCGCTCCGCTGCCGGGTGGCGCCCCGGGCAACATCCTTCGCGCCGAACCGACACAAGTGGCTCTGTCTGCCCCGGGGCAGCCCGGAGTCATCCCGGCGCGCGCGACGCGCCTGATGTACCTGAGCAGCGACGCGCAGGACGGGATGACCGCGGTGGTGGGAACGTACCTGGATCCCATCGTGCCGTGGACCGGTCCCGGTGAGCGGCCGCTGGTCGCGTACGCGGGCGGCACGAAGGGGCAGGGCGATCAGTGCGCGCCCTCGAAGCTGCTCTCGCAGGTCGTCCAGTTCGAGCCGCCTGCCGATGTGATCTTCGAATACGACCTGGTCGCGATCTTCACGCTGCTGGCCCGCGGCATGCCGGTGATGGTGACCGACTATCACGGCCTCGGCACGCCCGCGATGCACGACTACCTCAACCGCAAGGCGCAAGCCCACGCGGTGTTGGACTCCGCGCGCGCCGCGCAGCAGTTGCCCGGCAACGGGCTCGGGCCGAACGCCCCTGTCATCCTCTACGGATACTCGCAGGGCGGCATGGCCTCCGGCGGTGCGGCCGAACTCCATTCGAGCTACGCCCCCGACGTGAACGTGCGCGGCGCCTACGTCGGCGGACCGGTGGTCGACGACCAGTACTTCATCGGGTACAACGACGGGCGCGCCGACATCGCTCCCACCTACGCCTGGATTCTCAACGGCATGGCGGCGAACTACCCGAGTGTCGGCCCGGTGCTCGACGCCGAGCTCAACGACACCGGCAAGGCGATCCTGAACGAAGCGGCGGGCAAGTGCGCCGTACCGATGGGGCTGGCGCAGCAGAACCAGCACACGTCCCAGTGGACCGCGAGCGGGCTGCCGCTCACCGCCGTGATCGATCAGTCCCCGACGCTGAAAGCGGTGTTCGACGAGCAGCGCGTCGGTGGGCTCACCCCGGATATGCCCGTGCTGATCTCCTCGGCGCCGAACGACGAGGGCGCGCCGTTCGCGCCGATTCACGGCGTGGCGGCGAGCTGGTGCAGTCGTGGCGTGCCGGTTCAGCTGGACGCGAATGCTCAGATTCCCAGCATGTCCGGACTCGTCGGCACCCACGTGATGGCGTTCTTCCCGGCGCTGGCCGCTTCGCAGCAGTGGCTGACGGATCGGCTTGCCGGTGTTCCCGCTCCGACCAACTGCGGTGGGCTGCCGTGATCGCGGATCCGCGGCGCGGTTGTTCGTCTCTGTGATGTGGTGATTGTCTGATGCACGATGCCCGGCGGCGGGTAGGCCTCTGAGCCGACCCGCGCCGATGGCCGAGCCCGGTCGCGAAGTTCGGGTCACCTGGTGGTACGAAACGGGACCTCGCGCCTTCGGAGCCGGCGAAGTCCCAGCACTCCCGCGCATTCATTCTGGCCGGTGACGGCGAACCCGGCATTGCGCGTGCGGATTCGGGGGCATCCCGCTCGGTGGCGTCGACGGCCACTGCCGAGTGTCACTACTCGACGGTGTAAAGCACCGAGAATCCATCCGCCGCACCCAACTCCCCGAATCATCGGGCCGACCGCTCCGGGTCGGCGAGCATGGCGGCGAAGCGGCCCGGTCAGGGGACGATTTTTCCGGAACTCTGGATTGCTGCGAGGAAACCGCTATTCTGGAACGACAACTCAGTGCACCGTTTTCGGCGGCCACACTTCTGAATTGGGTGTTGTTCTGTTGAATCAGCGGGACGGCTATGACGGTCTTCAAAAACACGCAAGCGCGTGACCCCAAGCGGTATCTCTGGATTTTCGGTCTGATAGCACCGGGTTGCGCACTCCTTCCCTCACAACTGGTGGCCCACACCGGCCTGGAACTGTTTTGGTGGATCGGTCCGATCATCGTGTTCGTGGCCATCCCACTGCTCGACTGGGCGGTGGGTGACGACGGAAGCAATCCACGCGACGAGGACTACGAGGCATTGTCCAACGATCGCTATTATCGTTGGTGCACTTACCTTTTCCTGCCGATGCAGTTCATCGGTCTGCTGATCGCAGGCTATCTGTGGTCCAGAACGGAACTGAGCCTCGCGGACAAGCTCGGGCTCGCCGTGACGCTCGGCGTCGTGTCCGGTATCGGTATCAACGCCGCGCACGAGCTGGGCCATCGCGTCGAGCGCATGGAGCGGTGGTTCGCGAAAATCGCTCTGGCGCAGTCGGGTTACGGACACTTCTTCGTCGAGCACAACCGCGGCCACCACGTGCGGGTCGCCACGCCGGAAGACCCGGCCAGCGCGAGGTTCGGCGAGTCGCTGTGGGAGTTCCTGCCGCGCAGCATGTTCGGCGGGTTCCGCTCGGCGATCGCCCTGGAACGAGAACGCCTGTCCCGCAGGGGAAAGGGCTTCTTCAGCCCGGAAAACCACCTGCTGCAGGCGTGGTCGATGAGCATCGCGCTGTTCGGCACGATGATCCTCGTCTTCGGGCCGATGGTGATCCCGTTCCTGGCGCTGCAAGCGTTGATCGGCGCCGGACTGCTGGAGACGGTGAACTACGTCGAGCACTACGGCCTGCTGCGCGCGCGCCGCCCCAACGGCAACTACGTGCGGTGCACGCCGCGTGACAGCTGGAACAGCGACCGTCTGGTTACCAATATCTTCCTGTTCCATCTCCAGCGGCACAGCGACCATCACGCGAACCCCGGCCGCCGCTACCAGACCTTGCGCAGCTCGATGCAGGCGCCGCAGCTGCCCGCGGGCTACGCCTCCATGGTCGTGCTGGCCGCGGTGCCGCCGCTGTGGCGCGCGGTCATGGACCACCGAGTGCTCGACCATTACGGCGGCAACCTCATGCTCGTCAACCGGAAGCCCCGCTTCAAGCGCAATCCCTTCTCGAATGCCGGGTCTACGCCACCTGTCGATCGAACACCGGTGCGGACGCCGGAGGGAGCCGGTGAGGCGGGATCACATTGACCACCGCCTTGCCGTGCGACCGGCGCGACAACAACGCCCGCGCCCCCTCGCCGACCTGGTCCCAATCCCGCACCAGGCGATGCCCGGATCGAGGCTCCGGCCGCAACCCGGTCGGCGAGCCAGATCGATCCGGGCCGAGGTCGGTGCACGACAGCAGGAAGGCGTCGCGATCGTTCGGCCGTGGCGACCCTGAACACCGAAGCACGCACTGGACAGGGATGTCTCGTCCTGCCCGGCTGCGTGGCCGATGGCGTTCCGCCCTCGGCCAGAACGCGGTAGGCCGCCCCTGCCGAGCGGGTCGCCGGTGATGGCGATGACGTGCGCGCCGCCCAAGCGCGAGCTGAATCGCATAGCGGCCGACGCAACCGGTCGCCCCGGGGGGGGGGTCTTCGAGCGCACCTTCTTCCACCCTTTCATCGGAACGAAAGACGTCGCGATGGCGCCAGTGCACAACGTGGCGGTGCTTCTTGCCGATCGCTGAGAGGGCAGGCTCGGAAGGCCTCGTCCGCCCCAGTGCCCGCCGTCCCGCTCCGTGCCAGGCAGGTCGCCGGTAGTGGCGCGATGACGTGCGCGCCGCCCATGCGCTCGAGCTGGATCGCATAGCGGCCGACGCCGGGTCGCACCGGTACGCGACGACCCAATATCGCGCCGATCCGGTGTCGTGCCCGTAGGCGCTCCTGCGACCGGGAGCGTGCTCACCGCGCGGGGTCAGCACCGGTCTGGACGACCGCGAGCAGTCCGGTGTCGACTGCCGCAACTTCGCCTGCGCCTCGGCATCGGACCCTGCGTGACCACAGAAGTGCCCACCGCAGGACCGCAGCCATCGGCAGCCGCTCACTCGACGATCCTGGCCGTGTCCAATCCCAGCGCCGCCCCCCGGGAGCGTTCGCGATTCAGGGACCGGCGAACCGAATCCACTTGCGGCCGAAGGAGTTCGGTGGGAAGTCTGTTGTCTGCCAACACATTAGGTCTGGCCGCGGCCAGGAGGTGGGGCTACGCGACCGCCCACAGCCGGGAGCGAGTCACCCGCCAGATAAACGTAGCTCGGCTTCGAGTCCAATCAGCCTGCTGTGGCAGTGTTCTCGCGGCCTAGCCAGGTTGGGCTCGTCGGCTTGGACCGGCGCTGAGGCCGCATTTCGTGCGAGCCAGTCGAAGCAGGACCTGCCGATCGGCACCGAGCTGAGCGGGCCGAGGCAGGAATCGGCGGGAGAGAAATGGTCGTTCCGGACTACTGGGGACCACCATTCGACTACCGTCGAATCCATTTTCCTATCGACCGTAGTCGAATGGTGGTCCGGGGGTCGGGGGTGAAAATCAGAGAAGGCGAGGGGAATTAGTGGGCCGGCGTGGGGTGCGGCCGATGGAGGGCACCAGCACGATCATGCCGAAGCACACCGCCGCGAAGGAGCCGAGGGCCGCGGATAGCGACCCGGTCAGGATCGCTACTCCGCAGCCCAGAGCCATCGCGATGAGGCCGCCGAGCATGGCGGTACCGCGCTCGATGCCGACGATCTGTTCAGGTCGATCGTTCATCGGAGTCATGCCGATGGTGTTACCCGTCGCGTGCGTGATCAAAACGTGACTGGCGCATCCTCGTTCGGCATCGAAGTGTCGGGTCGCCGTTAGGCGCACTGGTGGCCGGGTATCGCGTGGACACGTCGCTACAGCGCGGAAAGGTGAGACCGGTCCGGCGGATCGGCCGGAAGGCGGGAGGTGTACCGGTGATCGATCGCCTGGGTGAGGTGATTGCGAAACGGATGGTCGCGGACGGGAATCGGTCGGTCCTCATCGAAGTCGGCAGACCGCGGCCCGCGGCGGGCGCGGGTGGTGACGTGTGCGGTTTCCGCATCGAGGGATGGGGCGAGTCCAGGGCGACCGGGGTGGATGCGTTGGCGGCGTTGTATCGCGCCTTGGTGGAGATCGGTACGCAGCTGACTCGGGCGAACGAGGCGGGCGCGCAGTTCACCGTCGCAGGCCCCGCCGAGCTCGGTTTCCCGGCGCCGCCGACCCGCGAGGACATCTCCCACGACCCCGGAATGGAGTACGCGCTGGGCGATCTGCTCGCTATCCGCACGGTGACCGCCGCCAACGGCCCGCACACCGTCACGATCGGCCGCCCCGTCTGCTCGTCCGACAGCCAGTTCTACGTGTGCCCCTTTCGTATCGACGGCAGCCGCCACGCCGTCGCCTCCGGCCTCGACGAAATCCAGGCGTTGCTCACCGCGATCCGCATGATCGGCGCCTGGCTCGAGTTACCTGGCGACTGGCCGGTCAGCCGATTGTCGTAGAGCGTCCTTTTGCAGTGCTTCGAGCACCGTGTCCGAGTCGAAGGGCGCATGGCCGGGAAACGACGACGGCGCAATGGATTCGGGGAACACCGGCCGGTCACGGCGACGTCGGCGGGATACGTCATGACGAAGGACCCGGCGGCGGTGTGACCTCACCCTCCGCCGGATCGGCGTGCACTCCGGCGAGGTCGCGAAGCACCACGAGAGCGGCTTCATGCCCGTCGGGGTGCAGGGCGGAGAACAGAATCCGTTGCACTTCATCAGCTTTCGGGAGGAGCTGCGCGTACTCCCGGCGGCCGGTGCGCGTCAAGGCGATCCGCCGTTCGCGCTTGTCCGCGGGGTTGACGGAGCGTTCGACGAGCTTCTTCCTTTCGAGCGCGCTCGCGGACTGCGTCATCGTCGAGGCGTCCGTACGGATGCGGACGGAGATCTCGTGCTGGGTCAGCGGGCCCTCCACGTAGACGGCGTTGAGAATGGCGAACTGCGTTGGCGTGATCGAATCCCCGACGGTGGCGTGCCAGATGGCGTTGTGTCGTTGGTAGAGCAGGCGAATCAGATGGCCGGGTGTATTCGCGAAGACGTGAGGGACCGGCTTCGGGACGGGGGATTCCATCCACCGATTACATCACGGCAGGTGTCGGCGACAGGGCCCGATCCATCACCGTCACCGACCGATTCCCGCGACATCCATACGTGTACGTACTATCTTCCGCTATTGCCCCAGCATGCTAAAGACGCTGTTGCGCAACATATTTGAACGGAACATCGACACGAAAGAGGCGGTCGAGACCACCTTTGATGTTGTCGCCGCTGACCGCACTGATGTACGGTTCGGAACCATACGAATGTGGCGTAGTATCACCGGGAAATGCAATGAATTCGCCACCGTGGGGATTCGTCTGGAATTGTCGGATTTCAAATATTGGGGGTATGCGAATGGCCGAGCGAAATTCACACAAAAGCACGACCGGGCCGAATATCGGCCCTATTCCGCTGAATCGCCGCACACTGCTCGGCGGCGCCGCCGTCGCCGCGCTCGGAGCCGCGGGAATCGGTGGGTTCTTGTTCGCCGAGGACCGAATCGGACCGTGGCGACTGACCGCGCGCGACATCGTCGACCGGCTCCAGGACACCGCGGGCGGCTCGTTCCCCGGCTGGCGCCGCAACCACGCCAAAGGAGTGGCCGTGGCCGGATACTTCGACAGCAACGGCAACGGTGCCGAACTGTCGAAGGCGTCGGCGTTCCGATCCGGACGCTACCGGCTGGCCGGACGCTTCTCCCTCGCCGGGGGCAACCCGCACGTGCCCGATACGCCGACCGCGCCCCGCGGACTCGGGCTGCAGCTTTTCCTGCCGGATGGAGAGCAGTGGCGGATGGCGATGCTCAACATCCCCGTCTTCCTGGACGCCACCGCGCAGGACTTCTACGACCGCACCCTGGCCTTCGCTGAGGACCCGGCCACCGGCAAACCCGATCCCGCGGTGATGAAGGACTACATCGCGTCGCACCCGAAGACCGCCGCGGCGCTGGCCGTCATCGGGCAGGGCGCTCCCGCGCCGACCTTCGCGACCTCGACCTTCTTCTCGCTCAACGCGTTCCGATTCACCGACGGTGACGGTCGCACCGTGCCGGTGCGCTGGCGCCTCGAGCCGGAAAACCCGCCGCCCGCGACCGGACCGGCGAACGGCGACAACGCCCTCTTCGACGGCCTCGTCACCGACCTGCGGGCGACGCCGCTGCGGTGGCGGCTCATGGTCGTCGTCGGCGAGGCCGGCGTCGATCCCACCGACGACGCCACCAGGATGTGGCCGAACGATCGCCGCACCGTGCACGTCGGCACGGTCGTGCTGGACCGAATCGAGACCGAATCGGCGGACAACGTGCGCGACGTGAACTTCGATCCGCTGGTGCTGCCCAACGGAATCGAAGCCTCCGACGATCCGCTGCTGCAAGCCCGCTCGGCCGTCTACGGCGAGTCCTTCCGCCGCCGCGCCGGCGAAACGAAGCCCGTGGGCGCTGTCGTGGTGAAGGAGGCGTGACGACCATGTCCATCGGCGAACTCGACACCGGCGCAACTCGATTCGGCCTCCCAGGGCGGATCCTGCACTGGACGATGGCCGTCCTGATCATCACGGTGATCGGTATCGGCGCGGCCATGGTGGGCTACCTCGGACACTACGGCACCCTGTTGACCTGGCACAAAACCCTCGGGGTCGCGATACTGGCGCTCGCCGTCGTGCGCATCGCCTACCGGATCCGGCACCGGCCGCCGCCGCAGATCGAAACGATGGCCCGCCCCGAGCGGCTCGTTGCCGCCGGATCCGAAATCCTCATGTACGCGCTGTTTCTCCTCCAGCCGATCGTCGGTTGGGCTGTGGTATCGGCGTCCGGCATCCCGATCCACATCCTCGGCGGCTTCCGGATTCCCGCGATCGCACCCACCGATCCGGAGCTGTACGCGGCGCTGCGCACCGTGCACGGCCTGCTCGCCTACGCCCTGCTGCTCGCCCTCACCGCACACGTCTGCGCGGTGATCTTCCACGCGGCGGTCCTCCGCGACAACCTGCTCCACCGCATGACTTTCCCGCTACGCCGCTAGCGGTCCTCCCGCACCTCCGGCCGGACCCGTACGGCTCCTGGGCGTCTCCGACCCGCGCTCAGAACTCGGCGACCACCTGAAACAGCGCGGGGTTGGCGGCGGCGAAGTCGGGGGAGGCGGACAGGCGCTGCTGGAACCGGGGGTCGTCGCCCGCTGCGCGCCAGGCCTCGGCGCTGTCCCAGTGCGCGATGTTGACCAGTTGGAAGCGAGTGTCCGGGTTCACCGCGCGGTGCAGCCGGTTGTCCCGGAAGCCGGGCGCCTGGCTCATCAGCTCCGCGCGGCCGAGCCAGTGCGGCAGGAATTCGTCGATCCGTTCGGCGGGCAGCTCGAAGGCATTGACGAAGGTGATTCCGAGCCCTTCGCCCGAACCGTCCCTCGCCGTGCGGAATTCGGACGCCACCTGATACCAGCCGCCGTGCACGATGGCGTAGTCGAGCGCGGTGGCCGCCGAGGCGGTGAAGCCGGGATTCGCCAGCGCTTCGTCGCGGGCTTCGATGCTGTCCCAGTGCGCCACATTGACCAGGCCGAGCCGGGACTCCGGGGCCAGTCTGCGGTGCATCCGCGCATCCCGGAAACCGGGAGCGGTGTGGATCAGCCCGACGCGCTCCCGCCAGCGCGCGACCGACTCGTCGATCCGGTCCTCGGGCAGTTCCCACGCGTCGATCAAAGTGATTCCGTCATCGGTCACCGCACCATCGTGAAACCTCAACCACACTACAGGTCAAGGTCATTCACGCTACCTAGTGCACGGTCCTCGCGCTTCGCAGCCGCCACACCCGGTGCGAGGCGTGCGCGAACCCGTCGCGGTCATTCGGCGGTGACGAAACCCTGGGCGACCATCCAGTCGCGGGCGACTTCGGCGGGCTCGCGGCCGTCCACGTCGACCTGGCGGTTCAGATCGGTGATCACCTCGTTGGTCAACAGCGCCGAGATCGGAGCCATGATCTCGGCGATCCGCGGGTGCGCTTCGTGGAAGTCGGCGCGCAGCACGAGTGCCGCGTTGTACTTCGGGAAGAACGCTAGATCGTCTTGCAGCAGAACGAGATTCAGCGCCGGTATGCGTCCGTCGGTGGCGGCGACCGAGCCGAAGCGGCACTGGCCCGCGTCGGCGGTGGCCTGGTAGACGAGGGGGTCCTGCATGATCCGCTTGCGCACCGTGCCGACGTCGATGCCGTACTTGCGGGCCAGGCCCGGGTAGCCGTCCTGGCGGACGTTGAATTCGGTGCCGACGCAGGTGGCAGCGGCGGCCGGGTCGGTCGCGACGAGCCTGGCATAGTCCGACAGCGTCCGGACGCCGGTCTCCTCAGCGGTGCGGCTGCTGGTCACCAAGGCGTAGGTGTTGTTCATCGGCGCCATCGCCGTCCACACCATCCCGTGCGCGGCGCGGTCGGCGTCGCGCACCGCCTCGAATTGGCCGACCTCGCTCGGCACCGGGGTTTCGTTGCCGAGGTAGTTGATCCAGCCGGTGCCGGTGTAGTCGTAGGCGACGTCGATCTGGCCGTGCAGCTGCGCGTCGCGCAGGCTGTTGGAACCCTGGATGTTGGTCAGGTCGCGAACGTTCGCGCCCGCCGCGGTCATGGCGAACTCGATGAGGTAACCGAGGATGTTCTGTTCGGTGAAGTCCTTGGAGCCCACCGTGATCGTGACGCCGTCGAGTTCGGCCGACGGCTGGATGCTGCCCGGCCCCACGCGCAGCGGCACGGCGCCGCCCGACTCCAGACCGCAGCCGCCCAGCACCAGCAGCGCCGCCGCCACCAGCGCCCACAGCCGTCCGCCGCGCCTCATGCCAAACCCCTCGGTCCGAGGAAGCGTTCGGCCAGCGCGCCGAGCCAGTCGACGAGCAGCGCCAACGCCACGGCCAGCACGGCGCCGACCACCAGGGTGACGTTGTCGCGCAGCTTGTATCCGGTGTCGATGAGAATCCCCAACCCGCCCGCGCTCACCAGGAACGACAGCGTCACAGTGCCGACGGCCAGCACCAGCGAGGTCCGGAGTCCCGCGAGAATATAGGGCACCGCCAGCGGAAACTCGATGCGCCGCAACACCGTCGCCGCCGACATGCCCTGGCCGCGGCCCGCGTCCATCAACGTCCGATCCACCTGCTGATACCCGAGAATGGTGTTGCGCAGCACCGGAAGCAGTGTGTAGAAGGCGATCGGAGCGACGCCGATCCAGAAACCGGTGGTGCGGGTCGCCAGATAGCACAGCACGATGAGTCCGATGGCCGGCGCGGCCGCGCCGATGTTGGCGATGCCGACGAAAACCGGTGCGAGACGGCGATATCCGGGCCTGGTGAGCAGGGTGCCGAGCGGC